>NZ_MWPY01000029.1:0-455 GCF_002148625.1 Enterobacter sp. J49 | reverse complement strand
CGCCCGGGGTGTCGGCGGGGTTCGAAAATGGCATGAGCGACGTGTTCGGCAAGGCCAACGGCCTGATGACCGGTTTCTACAGCGGTAACTGGGGCGTATTGCTGTCCGCCATCGCCAGCAACAACCAAAACAATATCCTGGCCACGCCGAGCATCGTCACGCTGGATAACGCCGAGGCGGAGTTCAGCGTCGGGCAGGATGTGCCGATCCTGACCGGTTCGCAAACCACCAACAGCGATAACGTCTTCAATACCGTGTCGCGCAAGACGGTGGGGATCAAACTCAAGGTCAAACCGCAGATCAACCAGGGCCAGTCCGTGTTGCTGCAGATCGAACAGGAGGTCTCCAGCGTTGCCGACAGCGCCGGCGCCACGCCGGATTCGCTGGGGGCGATCTTCAATATCCGCACGGTCAACAACACGGTGCTGGTGGACAGCGGCGAAACCGTGGTGGTG
>NZ_MWPY01000028.1:0-333250 GCF_002148625.1 Enterobacter sp. J49 | reverse complement strand
TGTGTTAGGCCTGCCGCCAGCGTTCAATCTGAGCCATGATCAAACTCTTCAATTTAAGTTTGATGCTCGTGAATTAAACTTCGTAATGAATTACGTATGTTCACTCAGAGACTTGGTATTCATTTTTCGTCCGAGGACGTTAAGAATCCATGTCACTTTGAGTGCCCACACAGATTGTCTGATAAATTGTTAAAGAGCAGTTGCGACGCGGCTTACAGCTCACCGTCGCGAGGTGGCGTATATTACGCTTTCCTCTTTCAGAGTCAACCCTGAAGTTCAGGATTTTTTCTCTTCAACCGACCGGGTTAACTGTGAAGTGATTCACATCTGCCGTGTCGATGGAGGCGCATTATAGGGTGCCACCGAGGAATGACAAGCGGAAATATGCATTTTTATTTCGACCGCTCACCTTTTCACCAAAAAGGCTATTTTTGGTGCTTTTTAATCTCTTTTGGCAGCTCTGCCAGGCTATTAATCACCCAATCCGCGGCACTCTCTGCTTCAGGGGTCACAGGTTTGCCGGTGCGCACAAGTATTTTAGTCCCCACACATGCGGCGGTTGCTGCCTGCATATCTTCCAGTTTATCGCCCACCATATAAGAAGCAGCCATATCGATATGCAGGAATTCCTGCGCAGAGATAAACATTCCCGGATGCGGCTTGCGGCAATCACACGTCTGGCGAAACTCTTCTACAGTTCCCTGCGGGTGGTGCGGGCAATAGTAAATGCCATCAAGTTCGACACCGCGGTCAGCCAGCGACCAGTCCATCCATTCCGTCAGCGTCTCGAATTGCGCCTCGGTGAATTTTCCACGTGCGATACCGGACTGGTTGGTCACGACCACCAGCGCATAGCCCATCTCTTTCAGCTGGCGCATGGCATCGATAACGCCCTCGATAAACTCGAACTCATCAATCTCGTGGACATAACCGTGATCCACATTAATAGTGCCATCACGATCGAGAAAAATTGCGGGTACTGATTTTGCCACCGGTTTGCTCCTGAAAAAGGCATGTACAGCTAGTATCTCATGAATCGCAGCGCAATAAAGTGCTCATCGTACAGAGTTGGATTGATTTAGACGTCTGGATGCCTTAACATCCGTTTTGTTTACGGTCATCACCCGTATCTGGCAGAAGAAAATGCCACGGCTAACTTACATACGATAAAAATAATCTAATGATTAAACTTTCCAATATCACCAAAGTGTTCCAGCAGGGGAACCGAACCATTCAGGCGCTGAACAATGTCAGCCTGCATGTTCCTGCTGGTCAAATTTATGGCGTCATTGGCGCATCGGGTGCAGGTAAAAGTACGCTGATCCGTTGTGTTAACCTGCTTGAGCGCCCAACCCAGGGTCGTGTAGAAGTAGGCGGGCAGGAACTGACCGCCCTTTCAGAGAAAGAACTGACGAAAGCACGCCGCCAGATTGGCATGATCTTCCAGCACTTTAACCTGCTGGCCTCCCGTACGGTGTTTGGCAACGTTGCCTTACCGCTGGAACTGGACAACACGCCAAAAGAAGAAGTTAAGCGTCGCGTAACCGAACTGCTGGATCTCGTCGGCCTAGGTGATAAACACGATAGCTACCCGGCAAACCTGTCCGGCGGACAAAAGCAGCGTGTGGCCATTGCCCGCGCGCTGGCAAGCAACCCGAAAGTGCTGCTGTGCGATGAAGCCACCAGCGCATTAGATCCCGCCACTACGCGTTCCATTCTGGAGCTGCTGAAGGACATCAACCGTCGCCTCGGCCTGACCATTCTCCTTATTACACATGAAATGGACGTGGTGAAACGCATCTGTGATTGCGTCGCGGTAATCAGCAACGGTGAGTTGATTGAGCAAGACACGGTCAGCGAAGTGTTTTCCCATCCGAAAACACCACTGGCACAACAGTTTATTCAGTCCACGCTGCACCTGGATATTCCGGAAGATTATCTGGAGCGTTTAAAAACAGAATCGACCGCTGACAGCGTCCCGATGCTGCGTATGGAGTTCACTGGCCAGTCCGTCGATGCACCGCTGCTGTCCGAAACCGCGCGCCGCTTTAATGTGAATAACAACATCATCAGCGCGCAAATGGATTACGCCGGTGGCGTGAAGTTCGGCATCATGCTGACGGAAATGCACGGCACACAAGCAGAAACCCAGGCGGCAATTGCCTGGCTGCAAGAACATCACGTAAAAGTAGAGGTACTGGGTTATGTCTGAGCCGATGATGTGGCTGCTGGTTCGCGGCGTTTGGGAAACGCTGGCAATGACCTTTGTATCAGGCTTCTTTGGTTTTGTGATTGGTCTGCCGGTCGGCGTGCTGCTGTATGTGACGCGCCCGGGACAAATCATTGAGAACGCGAAGCTGTATCGCACCCTGTCTGCACTGGTGAATATCTTCCGTTCTATCCCGTTCATTATTCTGCTGGTGTGGATGATTCCATTTACCCGTGTGATCGTGGGAACGTCTATCGGTTTGCAGGCAGCTATCGTTCCGCTGACCGTGGGAGCTGCGCCGTTTATCGCCCGTATGGTGGAAAACGCCCTGCTGGAAATCCCGACCGGTTTGATCGAGGCTTCCCGCGCGATGGGGGCAACGCCAATGCAGATCGTGCGTAAAGTCCTGCTGCCTGAAGCGCTGCCAGGGCTGGTTAACGCGGCAACCATTACGTTGATTACTCTGGTGGGTTATTCCGCGATGGGCGGTGCCGTTGGCGCCGGCGGTTTAGGCCAGATTGGCTACCAGTACGGCTATATTGGTTATAACGCTACCGTAATGAATACCGTTCTGGTATTGCTGGTTGTGCTGGTTTACTTAATCCAGTTCTCTGGCGATCGCATCGTCCGGACTGTTACTCACAAATAACGTTACACACAACACAAACTCGACGAGTTAAGGATATAACATGGCGTTTAAATTAAAGACCTTTGCAGCGGTAGGCGCGCTGATCGGCTCTCTGGCACTGGTGGGTTGCGGTCAGGACGAAAAAGATCCAAACCACATCAAAGTGGGCGTTATCGTGGGTGCAGAACAGCAGGTTGCTGAAGTCGCGCAGAAAGTCGCGAAAGAGAAGTATGGTCTGGACGTTGAGCTGGTGACCTTTAACGATTACGTTCTGCCGAACGAAGCGCTGAGCAAAGGCGATATCGACGCCAACGCCTTCCAGCACAAACCTTACCTGGATCAGCAGATCAAGGATCGCGGCTATAAACTGGTGGGTGTGGGTAACACCTTTGTTTACCCTATTGCCGGTTACTCCAAGAAAATTAAATCTCTGGACGAACTGCAGCCAGGCTCTCAGGTTGCCGTCCCTAACGACCCAACCAACCTTGGCCGTTCCCTGCTGCTGCTGCAGAAAGTGGGCCTGATTAAACTGAAAGACGGTGTTGGCCTGCTGCCAACCGTTCTGGATGTCACCGAGAATCCGAAAAATCTGAAAATTGTTGAGCTGGAAGCCCCACAGCTGCCACGTTCTCTCGACGACGCGCAGATTGCCCTGGCCGTTATCAACACCACGTACGCCAGCCAGATTGGCCTGACGCCAGCGAAAGACGGTATCTTCGTTGAAGACAAAGACTCCCCGTATGTAAACCTGATCGTGACTCGCGAAGACAACAAAGATGCGGAAAACGTGAAGAAGTTCGTACAGGCTTATCAGTCTGACGAAGTTTACCAGGAAGCCAACAAAGTGTTTAACGGCGGCGCTGTTAAGGGCTGGTAATCTCACCTCAGTGTAATATCATCAAGACGGGCTTATGCCCGTCTTGTCATTTGTGCAGTCAACTGATTCAATATCTGACGTTTTGATTATCCATTGAGGAATTATTATGCGTGCTTTACCGATCTGTCTTTTAGCACTCATGCTGAGCGGCTGTTCTATGCTAAGCAGATCTCCTGTTGAACCTGTCCAAAGCACGGCAACCCCGCCAAAAGCAGAACCCGTAAAACCGAAAGCGCCTCGCCCTGCGCCGGTTCGCATTATTACCAAAGCTGACGAACTCGTGGGTAAACCTTTCCGTGAACTGGGTGAAGTAAGCGGCGAATCCTGTCAGGCTACCAATCAGGACTCTCCACCGAATATCCCAACAGCGCGTAAACGCATGCAGATCAACGCGGCAAAAATGAAAGCCAACGCGGTTCTGCTGCATAGCTGCGAAGTGACCAGTGGAACACCGGGTTGCTACCGTCAGGCGGTTTGCATCGGCTCGGCGCTGAACATTACGGCGAAATGAGTTCATTTCAGTTCGAACAGATAGGCGTTATTCGCTCTCCCTATAAAGAGAAGTTCGCCGTGCCACGCCAGCCAGGTCTGGTCACCAGCGGTGGCGAGCTTCACTTGATCGCGCCCTACAATCAGGCCGATGCCGTACGCGGGCTCGAAGCATTCAGCCACTTATGGGTTGTGTTTGTGTTTCACCAGACGATGGAAGGTGGCTGGCGTCCGACCGTACGCCCTCCTCGCCTGGGAGGCAACGCCAGGATGGGGGTGTTTGCGACGCGCTCAACCTTCCGTCCAAACCCTGTCGGGATGTCGCTGGTCGAACTGAAAGGTATACGCTGTCAAAAGGATCAGGTCATACTGGAGTTAGGCAGCCTTGACCTGGTTGATGGCACGCCGGTTATCGATATCAAGCCGTATCTCCCCTTTGCCGAAGCGTTACCCGACGCCCGCGCAAGCTATGCCCAGGAAGCACCGCAGGCAGATATGCCTGTTCACTTCACGGCTGAGATAACCACGCAGCTTGAGCAGTTGGAAACACGCTATCCCCGCCTTCGTGACTTTATCACCGAAGTGCTGGCTCAGGACCCCCGTCCGGCCTATCGTAAAGAAGAGGACGCCGGGAAAACCTACGCCGTCTGGCTGCTGGATTTTAACGTTCGCTGGCGCGTGACCGGGGCAGGTTTTGAAGTGTTTGCCCTTGAACCCAGGTAATTTTGTCCTCCTCTCTTTTGGCATCTTTGCCACACTGGTAAACTAAACCACTTTTTTTGTCTCAGGCTGGTGTTTCAGCCTGTTCCAATCGTCGAAATGGAACCGTAACAACATGCGTACTAGCCAATATCTGCTCTCCACTCTGAAGGAGACGCCTGCCGACGCCGAAGTGATCAGCCATCAGCTGATGCTGCGCGCCGGGATGATCCGCAAGCTGGCCTCCGGGTTATATACCTGGCTGCCGACCGGCGTGCGCGTCCTGAAAAAAGTCGAAAACATCGTGCGTGAAGAGATGAACAACGCCGGTGCTATCGAGGTGTCCATGCCTGTGGTTCAGCCCGCTGACCTGTGGCAGGAGAGCGGCCGTTGGGAGCAATATGGCCCTGAGCTGCTGCGTTTCGTTGATCGTGGCGAGCGTCCATTCGTCCTCGGCCCAACGCATGAAGAAGTCATTACCGACCTGATTCGTAATGAGCTGAGCTCTTACAAACAGCTGCCGCTAAACTTCTTCCAGATCCAGACCAAGTTCCGTGATGAAGTTCGCCCACGTTTCGGCGTCATGCGCTCACGCGAATTCCTGATGAAAGATGCTTACTCTTTCCATACGTCTCAGGAATCGCTGCAAGAGACCTACGACAAAATGTACGAGGCTTACAGCAAAATCTTCTCCCGTATGGGTCTGGATTTCCGTGCTGTGCAGGCTGATACCGGTTCTATCGGCGGAAGCGCGTCTCATGAGTTCCAGGTTCTGGCTCAGAGCGGTGAAGACGATGTGATCTTCTCTGACTCTTCTGATTACGCTGCGAACATCGAGTTTGCAGAAGCGCTGGCCCCTAAAGCGCCACGTGCTGCTGCAACGGAAGAGATGACGCTGGTTGATACACCTCACGCAAAAACCATTGCCGAGCTGGTTGAGCAGTTCAACCTGCCCGTCGAAAAAACGGTAAAAACCCTGCTGGTGAAATCCACCGAAGGTAGCGCGTACCCGCTGGTTGCCCTGCTGGTGCGTGGCGATCACGAACTAAATGAAGTGAAAGCTGAGAAGCTGCCTCAGGTTGCCAGCCCGCTGACGTTCGCAACGGAAGCGGAAATCCGTGCCGTCGTGAACGCAGGTCCTGGCTCTCTGGGCCCGGTGAATATGCCGGTTCCGGTGGTTATTGACCGTACGGTAGCCGCAATGAGCGACTTCGCCGCTGGCGCTAACATCGACGGTAAACATTACTTCGGTATCAACTGGGATCGCGATGTCGCGACGCCGGAAGTGGCTGATATCCGTAACGTGGTGGCAGGCGATCCAAGCCCGGACGGCCAGGGCACCCTGATGATCAAACGCGGTATCGAAGTGGGCCACATCTTCCAACTGGGGGATAAATATTCCCGCGCGCTGAATGCCGCCGTTCAGGGGGAAGATGGCCGCAACCAGATCCTGACCATGGGTTGCTACGGTATCGGTGTGACGCGTGTGGTTGCAGCAGCCATTGAACAGAACTACGACGAACGTGGCATCGTCTGGCCAGACAATATCGCCCCGTTCCAGGTGGCTATTCTGCCAATGAACATGCACAAGTCTTACCGCGTGCAGGAGCTGGCCGAAAAACTTTACTCCGAGCTGCGCGCTCAGGGTATCGAAGTGCTGATGGATGACCGTAAAGAGCGTCCAGGCGTGATGTTTGCCGATATGGAACTGATCGGTATCCCGCACACCGTAGTCATCGGCGACCGTAACCTCGACAGCGACGACATTGAATACAAATACCGTCGCAGTGGTGAAAAGCAGATGATCAAGACTGGCGACATTCTTGATTACCTGGTGAAAGCCATCAAAGGTTAACGTTCAACAAAAAACCCCGCTCAGGCGGGGTTTTTTAATGGGTCGATATCGGCTTATTTACTGTTACAGTCTTTGCCCGCAACAAACTTCGCGTCTTTATCTGCCACCAGCGTTTTCACCAGCTCTCCGCTGTCCGGGTTCGGCTCCAGCGTAAAGTGACCATCTACCGTCAGCAGGACAGGCTTGCTGTCATTGCCGCGCGCAACAGCGTAATCACGCTCCAGCTGCGCATTGTTCGCCACGCTGATTTTCTTGCCGGTGGCGCAGTCGGTAAAGATCGCCGCATCCGCCATATAGAAATACATCCCACGCATTGGCATTGGCGTTGCAGGCAGGGCCGCTTTCACCGGGGCCAGCGTATAGTTGAACTGGGACTCAATCGGATTGCCTTCGCGGTCGAGCATCTCCATCCCTTCACCTTTGGCGCGGAAATAGGTTTTCTCACCGGTGGTATCCGTCAGTACCAGCTTCTCAGCCGTACGCGCCCATGTCCCGTAGGACGCAAAGGAAGATGGTTCTTTCGCCCCCTGATAACGCTGGTTCATAACCCAGGTACCGTCTTTCTGCAGGAACAGTGACGTTTCAATGCCCTCGCAGTCGGCACACGGTAAAACGCCGCGCCAGCTCTGCTGCATTGGTTTTAACTCTTCATTCTGCGCAGGCTGCACGACCTGCGTTTCAGAACGGTTGTTACACCCGAAAAGCGCAAACAGCGTACTCACTGCCAGCGCTGACAATAATGCTTTTTTCACAATGAATTCCTTATGAAATTGTGTTCCTTTTCGTCACTCCGTAGGGCGACGAACTTTACCGCGTAGTGCTTTCACTGTGGATTTTTGGGCCTTCGACGATAGCCGACGCTCTTTCGATGCGCGGGTCGGTCGCGTTGCCCGACGGCTTTTTTGCACTGTCGTTAATTCTTTAATCATCGACACCAGTCTGGCAATCGCCGCTTCGCGGTTCAACTCCTGGCTGCGGTACTCCTGCGCTTTAATCACAATCACGCCATCACTGGTGATCAGGTGATGGCTGGCAGCGAGCAGGCTTTCTTTGTAATACTCTGGCAGGCTGGAGGCCCGAATGTCAAAGCGCAAATGGATAGCCGTTGAAGCCTTGTTAACGTGCTGTCCACCCGCCCCCTGAGCACGGATGGCGGTGATCTCCAGCTCATTGTCAGGGATGCTAACGTTTCGGGACAAGACAATCATGGCGCTGGCTGCCACGCCGTCAAATGAATTTCCAGATTATTCTGAGAATCAGAAAGCCAGATAGCACCGTCCTGAATTGTGGCCTGCAGGACCATCGTCCGGCTGGCAAACTCGCTCAGCTTCGCCAGCTGCTCATCGTCCAGATACCAGACGGTAAGGTTGGCAAACTGCCCGCACTTGCTCTTGCTTTGCTGCCACCAGATTTCCGCAGCACGTTGATTATATGCGAATAACGCCACGTTAGCGGACTGCGTGCAGGCCTTTTTAATGCGGCGCTCATCCGGCAGACCGAGTTCAATCCATAAATCGATACCCAGATGATCGTTGTGCAGCCAGGCCTCTGGCTCGTCCTCAGCGCTTAAGCCACGGCTAAATTGCAGACGCTCGTCAGCATACTTTATCCACGCCAGCAGGCGCAGCATCATGCGCTCCTGGGTTTCAGAGGGGTGGCGTGCCAGAGTGAGTGACGCATCCAGGAACTGGTTGCGGTCAAGATCTGCCACATTGACCACAGCTTTATAAATTGTCGCTTTCAGCGCCATGAGAGAACTCCTTTCGAATCAGGCGCACATTGTAGCGAAAAAGGAATAAAAAGGCTGTTCCCGGGTGAACATTCACCGGCTATCAAGGCGCTGATATTGCTTAAATGAGTATGGTATAGTCACCTTGCTAAACCGAGTTTATCTTCGTAGGCTTAATGATATCTCACAGTAAGTCAGTGCGCTGGCGGGAGGGGATGTGAATAATTATTGTGAGTTAATTCGCAAACGGTATGCGGAAATCGCCAGCGGAGATCTGGGGTATGTCCCGGACGCGTTGGGCTGTGTATTGAAAGTGCTTAATGAAGTGGCCTCTGATGAGGGCCTTTCAGAATCGGTCAGGGAAAAAGCAGCGTATGCTGCGGCGAATTTACTGGTGAGCGATTATGTCAATGAATGAAACTTATCAACCCATCAATTGTGATGACTATGACAACCTCGAACTCGCCTGCCAGCATCATTTAATACTGACGCTGGAGCTAAAAGATGGCGAAGTGTTGAAGGCAAAAGCCAGCGACCTGGTTTCGCGAAAGAATGTGGAATATCTGATAGTGGAAGATGCCGGGGCGACGCGTGAGCTACGTCTGGACAAAATTGCCAGCTTCAGCCACCCGCAAATCGGCACCGTTGTGGTGAGCGAATCCTGATGACACTAACGGGCAGCCCGGCTGCCCGTTACGCTTTCCACTCAAACTGCACGCCCGTTTCTGCCCACCCCTCTTGCGTAATGAATACCCCCGCAGCAGCAATCAGCGTTTCACCGTAGAAAAGTAGCGGCGTGGTATCGCGTCGCCAGGGCGGCACATTGCTCTCCTGCCAGATTTTCTTCAGCTTCCGCCCTCCGTTGCGCCCGACAATATGCAGCAGACCGCCCGCCTTAAAGCGCACGGTGACCGGCTCCCCGGGTTCAGGCAGACGTACATGGCCGGTTGGCACCAAAGACACACGACCGGCATCACAGGGCAACAGCAGCGGTTCCGCAAGCGACGGCCAGTCGAGTACCCTGTCGGCGAGCGAGGGAGATGATTTAACCCACCAGAGCGCCCCTTTATAGCGTCTGACGTCGAAACCGTTCAGGTGCACACACGGCGTAGCATCTTCCCGCGCCAGGGCGACTTCATCCCAGAAACGAGCCAGCATTGCCCGCGACGGCATAGCGGCACCGTGAGAGGCCAGCCAGCGTCGTAACAATGCGGCCCGACGCGCCGGGCTCATCGCTTCCAGCGGTGCGATGGTAAGCGATCCCTGCGCGGAAATCAGTTCCGCCAGCTCTTCGCTCAGCAGCTCATCCAGCAGACTCTCCTGTTCAGCGCACAGCATGGCGCTGCGTGCTGCCGCTTCTGCAAAGTGCGGCCAGCGTTCGCTCAGAAGCGGTACGACACGCAGACGCAGGAAGTTACGGTCATAGCGGTCATCCTGGTTGCTTTCATCTTCAATCCAGCTCAGCTCGTGTTCCCGTGCCCACGTTTCCAGCGAGGCTCGCGTCTCGCCAAGCAGTGGGCGAAGGAGGTGCGATCCGGCGAAATCAGCCCGTTCTGGCATCGCGGATAATCCCGCCGGGCCGCTTCCTCGTTTGAGGGCCAGTAATAACGTCTCGCACTGGTCATCGAGATGCTGCGCCGTGACCAGCGCTTCGTCAGGCTGTAATTCAGCGGCAAAAGCGGCATAGCGTGCTTTACGCGCCTGCGCCTCAATGCCCAGCCCCTCATCCTGGAGATGTACACGTTCAACAGTCAGCGGGATCGCCCATGCCGCACACACCGCCTCGCAGTGTGCCACCCACGCATCCGCGTGCGGGCTTAACCCGTGATGAATGTGCATCGCCCGAAGCTGAATATCAGGCTCGTTGTCACGCCAGAGTTTGAGACGGTGGAGCAAAACGGTGGAATCCAGGCCACCGCTAAACCCCACCAGCAGCTGGCGGTACGGTGAAACGGCTTGAGCAATCGCGGGTAGGGTCATAGAAAATCACATATAAAAATGCCCGAACTGAGCGGGCATTATCACACAGGGTGGAAATTACTGCTGGTAAAGCTCCAGCGGAAGGCCATCCGGATCGTTGAAAAAGGTAAAACGCTTGTCGGTTAACGGATCGATACGAATCGCTTCGCACTTCACGCCGTGGGTCTCCAGATGTTTTACGGCGCGATCAATGTCGTCGACGCTAAAGGCAAGGTGGCGCAGGCCGCAGGCTTCCGGGCGGGACGGACGTGCTGGCGGAAAAGGAAAAGAGAACAGCTCAATCACATATTGCCCGTTTAAAGCGAGATCGCCTTTCCAGGAGTCACGCTCCTCACGGTAAGCCTCGCTTAACAACGTAAAGCCCAGAATATCGCAGTAGAAGGCCTTACTTTTTGCGTAATCGGTGGCAATGATCGCAATATGGTGAACCTGTTTTAAACCCAGCATAGCTTCTCCTTTTTATGATGCCTGAACGTTACAACCGACAACCCGGGCCTGGCAAGCTGTCGCCCTTATTTTAGGACTCGCACCCAGTAAACCCCTTGCTCATCGCGCTTCGCCCCGTGAATATCAGTCTCAAAGCCCGGATAGTGGCGACCCACTGAGCAGAGCATCAGCAGAAAATCGAGCACCGCCCGACTCTCTTCGGTGATCATCTCCCCCGGCATCAACAACGGTACGCCCGGCGGATAAGGCAGGATCATATTAGCCGACACGCGCCCGACCAGATTTTCCAGCTCAACGGTTTCAACCTCCCCTTTCACCTGACGTTGCCAGGCCTTGTGTGGGGTCAACTTCATCTCCGGCAGCACGTCAAACGCCTGCAGCATCAGGCGCGGCAGATCGTGCTGACGGATCAGCCGATGGATCCCCTGGGCCAGATCCTGAATGCGCATATTGCGGTAGAAGTCAGGATCTTCAGCATAAAGATCCGGCAGCATATTTTTCACCCGCAGGTTGAGATCGTAAGCGCGCTTAAACTCCATCAGTCCGCGCAATAAGCCCATCGCACGGGTTTTATCAATCCCGATACTGAACAGGAACAAGAGGTTATACGGGCCGGTTTTCTCCACCACTACGCCACGTTCATCAAGGAATTTTGCCACCAGAGCAGCAGGAATGCCTTCGTCACTCATCGTGCCCTGTTCGTCCATCCCCGGCGTCAGGATCGTCACCTTCACCGGGTCGAGGAACATATGGTCGGCGTCGGCATCGCGAAAACCGTGCCAGCTCTCGCCGGGTGAGACAGGCCAGCACTCGGCCTCATCAATCTCTTCGGGTTGCCAGATATCGAAGAACCAGCCGTCCGCTTCATCTTTCAGCCGCTGGACTTCTTTACGGAAATGCAGCGCCCGCTCCACAGACCGATTGATCAGACGCTTGCCCGGATTCCCGCGCAGCATTGCCGCCGCCGTTTCAATAGAGGCCACCAGCGGATAGCTTGGCGAGGTGGTGGTGTGCATCATAAAGGCTTCGTTAAACGTCTCTTCGTCGTACTCGCCTTTGATGTGAATAAGCGAGGCCTGAGAAAACGCGGCCAGCATTTTGTGCGTCGACTGCGTTTCGAAAAACACTTTGCCCGGCACGCGCTCACCGCTCATGCCGCTTTTTCCCGCGTAAATCGGGTGAAAGTTGGTGTATGGCACCCACGCGGAGTCAAAGTGGATCGACGGCACATCCAGCGTCTGCTTAATCCAGGTGGTGTTATAGAGCAGACCGTCATAGGTGGAGTTAGTGATGACCGCATGGATCGGCCAGCTTGCCCCCGGGATCGCCGCGACCTTATGTTCAATCGCGGCGTGGCTAAATTCACGACGCGGGATCCCGCCGAGGATCCCAAGCGCGTTTCGCGTCGGGGAGAGCCATAACGGCACGACATCGCTCATCATCAGCAGATGAGCCAGCGACTTGTGGCAGTTACGGTCAATCAGCAAGGTGCTGCCGGCGGGTGCGGCGTACATTCCGACGATTTTGTTTGATGTCGAGGTACCGTTGGTCACCATATAACTCTGCTCGGCCCCAAAAGTCCGGGCAATGTATTCTTCAGCTTCCAGGTGCGGTCCGGTGTGATCGAGCAGCGAGCCGAGTTCAGTGACGGAAATCGACACGTCCGCTTTGAGCGTGTTGCCCCCGAAGAAATCATAGAACAAACAACCCACCGGGCTTTTTTGATAGGCCGTCCCGGCCATATGGCCAGGCGTGCAGAAGGTGTATTTGCCTTCTTTGACGTAAGTAAACAGCGCGCGGGTAAACGGTGGCGTGATGTTATCGAGATATTCACCGGTGTACTGCTGAATACGGGTCGCAATATCTTCCGCGACACCGAGTGAGTATTCAAAGAACCACAGCGCCATTCGCATATCATGAGCGCTCACGTCCATTGTCGAGTGGGTATTAATAAAAGCGTACAGCGGGAGATATTCGTTCAGCTTATTGATATCGCTGCACAACTCCATGTCGTACTCGTCCCAGTCGAAGATCACGCCACAGATGCGAGGGTTGTGCTCGATAAATTTCAGCAGGTCGGCGCTATTGTGCGGCCAAATCAACTGGTACCCGCGGGACTGAAGGGCGTGCTCCAGCTCCTTAATGGGCTCGTCTTTATAAAAGACGCCGTGCGGCCCCATAATGGCGATGATGTTCACGGTTTACCTCCTTGAAAAACATTAGCTAAGCATAGTTAAGGTAAACGGCAGGCATAAAAAAAGCCGCAACAATGTGCGGCTTTTAGGATAATTGTGAAGCTTACGCGTAACCGTAGGTCATCAGACGCTGGTAACGACGGTTGAGCAGATCTTCTGTGCTCAGGACATCCAGGTCCGCCAGGTCTGCCAGCAGCTGCGCTTTCAGGGAAGCCGCCATCACTTCCGGCTTACGATGCGCGCCACCCAGAGGTTCAGGGATCACGGAGTCGATCAGCTTCAGCTCTTTCAGACGTGGGGCAATGATGCCCATCGCTTCTGCAGCCAGAGGCGCTTTATCGGCGCTCTTCCACAGAATAGAGGCGCAGCCTTCCGGGGAGATAACGGAATAGGTGCTGTACTGCAGCATATTCACTTTATCGCCCACGCCAATCGCCAGCGCACCACCGGAACCCCCTTCACCGATAACGGTACAGATGACCGGCACCTTCAGGCGAGACATCTCGCGAAGGTTACGTGCGATGGCTTCTGACTGGCCACGCTCTTCCGCGCCCACGCCAGGATACGCACCCGGGGTGTCGATGAAGGTGATGATTGGCATCTTGAAACGCTCAGCCATCTCCATCAGACGCAGGGCTTTACGGTAGCCTTCTGGTGCCGGCATACCAAAGTTACGGCGAATTTTCTCTTTGGTTTCACGACCTTTCTGATGACCAATGATCATCACCGGGCGCCCGTCCAGACGTGCGATGCCACCGACGATAGCTTTGTCGTCAGCGTAAGCGCGATCGCCTGCCAGTTCGTCAAATTCGTCAAACGCCAGGCGGACATAATCCAGGGTGTACGGACGCTGTGGATGACGCGCCAGCTGGGCGATCTGCCATGCGCCGAGATCGGCAAAGATTTTGCGCGTCAGTTCTACGCTTTTCTCACGCAGACGATGCACTTCTTCATCGATGTTAATATCCAGTTTTTCATCCTGACGGCTTACCGCTGTCAGAGAATCGATTTTCGCTTCCAGCTCAGCAATCGGCTGTTCGAAATCAAGGAAATTCAGACTCATAGTATTCCTGTATTAGTCAAACTCCAGTTCCACCTGCTCCGAACCAATGAGGCCACGGAGATCGTTAAGTAAACGATCGCTCGGAGAGACACGCCACGTTGCACCAAAGCGCAACCGCGCACGTGCATCCGCCCTCTGATAGTAGAGATGTACTGGAATTGTCCCCGAGCGGTGGGGTTCCAGAGACTGACGGAGTCGGTTTAAAAGCTGGTCATCAATTTGCCTGTCCGTCAGCGAGATAGCAAGCCCGCGAGCATATTTTTCCCGGGCTTCGTCAATGTCCATCACTTCGCGGGCGGTCATTTTAAGCCCCCCACTGAAGTCATCAAAGCTGACCTGTCCGCTGACGATAAGTATGCGGTCTTTTTCCAGCAAATGCTGGTATTTATCCAGCGCGTCGGTGAACAACATCACCTCCAGACGCCCGGAACGGTCATCCAACGTACAGATGCCGATACGATTGCCGCGCTTGGTGACCATAACCCTTGCAGCAATCACGAGCCCCGCAGCCGTGGTGATTTTACCACGTTCTGTCGGATGCATGTCTTTCAGCCTGTAGCCTCCGACATAGCGCTCAATTTCTTTGATGTACTGGGTGATGGGGTGCCCCGTCAGGTATAAGCCTAACGTTTCACGCTCTCCATCCAGCACCACCTGTTCTGGCCACGGCTGGCAGCTGGCATAAGACTGCTCTATCTGCTCTGGCTCTTCCGCCAGTACGCCAAACATATCCGCCTGACCGATCGCTTCCGCTTTGGCGTGCTGATCCGCCGCTTTCAGCGCATCGCCGAGAGAGTTCATCAGCGCGGCACGATGCGGCCCCAGCCTGTCGAACGCGCCGGACATGATCAGTTTTTCGAGCACGCGGCGGTTCAGTTTTTTGGTGTCCGTACGGGCGCAAAGATCGAACAACTCGCGGAAATAACCGCCGTTGTTACGCGCTTCGAGGATTGCCTCAATCGGGCCTTCACCCACGCCTTTTATCGCGCCAATCCCGTAAACAATTTCCCCGTGCTCATTGACGTGGAAATGATAGAGACCGGAGTTGATATCCGGCGGCAGGATCTTAAGCCCCATGCGCCAGCACTCATCGACCAGGCCAACCACCTTCTCGGTGTTGTCCATATCGGCAGTCATAACCGCCGCCATAAATTCAGCAGGATAGTGCGCTTTCAGCCACAGCGTCTGGTAAGAGACCAAAGCATAGGCTGCAGAGTGGGATTTGTTAAATCCGTACCCGGCGAATTTCTCTACCAGGTCAAAGATTTTGATCGCCAGCTCGCCATCAATACCGTTTTTTCTTGCGCCTTCTTCGAAAGTGCCGCGCTGCTTGGCCATCTCTTCCGGCTTTTTCTTACCCATCGCACGACGCAGCATGTCCGCGCCGCCAAGGGTGTAGCCAGAGAGCACCTGGGCAATCTGCATAACCTGTTCCTGGTACAGGATAATGCCGTAGGTTGGCTCCAGAACGGGCTTCAGGCACTCGTGCTGCCACTGCACATCCGGATAGGAAATCTCTTCACGCCCGTGCTTACGGTCGATAAAGTTATCTACCATCCCTGACTGTAGCGGGCCCGGACGGAACAGGGCCACCAGTGCGATCATATCTTCGAAGCAGTCAGGCTGCAGGCGCTTAATCAAATCTTTCATGCCGCGGGATTCAAGCTGGAAGACGGCGGTGGTCTCCGAGCGCTGCAGCATGTCGAAACTTTTCTTATCATCAAGCGGAATGGCCGCGATATCCAGCGGCGGCTCGCCGTTCTTCTCGCGACGGGCGTTGATCATCTCCAGCGCCCAGTTGATGATGGTGAGCGTACGCAGACCGAGGAAGTCAAACTTCACCAGCCCGGCGTATTCGACGTCGTTCTTGTCAAACTGGGTGACCGGATGCTGGCCCGCTTCATCGCAGTATAGCGGCGCAAAATCGGTGATTTTGGTCGGCGCGATAACTACCCCACCCGCATGCTTACCGGCGTTACGCGTGACGCCTTCCAGCTTGCGGGCCATGTCGATCAGCGCTTTAACTTCTTCATCGGCTTCGTAGATTTCTGGCAGCTGTGGTTCAGCTTCAAACGCTTTTGCCAGCGTCATACCTGGGTCAGGTGGCACCAGTTTAGAGATACGATCGACAAAACCGTACGGATGCCCCAGTACACGGCCAACGTCGCGAATAACCGCTTTCGCTGCCATCGTACCGAAGGTAATAATCTGCGATACCGCGTCGCGGCCGTACATGTCCGCCACGTGTTCAATAACCTGGTCGCGTTTCTCCATGCAGAAGTCGACGTCAAAGTCGGGCATCGAGACACGTTCCGGGTTAAGGAAACGTTCGAACAGCAGGTCAAATTCCAGCGGGTCGAGGTCGGTAATTTTGAGTGCATAGGCCACCAGCGAGCCCGCACCGGATCCACGCCCCGGTCCAACCGGTACGCCGTTATCCTTCGACCACTGGATAAACTCCATAACGATCAGGAAGTAGCCCGGGAAACCCATCTGGTTGATCACCTGGAGTTCAATATCCAGGCGCTCGTCATACTCCGGACGACGCTTTTTACGCTCTTCTTCATCCGGGAAGAGGAATTCCAGACGCTCTTCGAGGCCTTCTTTTGACTTCATGACCAGGAAATCTTCCGTGGTCATGTCCCCGGTCGGGAACTGCGGCAGGAAGTATTCGCCAAGGCGCACGGTGACGTTACAGCGTTTGGCTATCTCTACGCTGTTCTCCAGCGCTTCCGGGATATCGGAGAAGAGTTCGCACATCTCCTCTTCATTGCGCATGTACTGCTGCGTCGAGTAGTTGCGCGGACGTTTCGGATCGTCAAGCGTGAAGCCATCATGGATCGCGACGCGAATCTCGTGCGCGTCAAAATCGCCAGGCTCAAGGAAACGCACGTCATTGGTTGCCACCACGGGCAGGCCGCGTTCTTCAGCCAGCGCAACCGCGGCGTGCAGGTAACTCTCTTCGTCCTGCCGACCGGTGCGGATCAGCTCAAGGTAGTAACGATCCGGGAAATGTTCTTCATAGAACGACACGCACTGATCCACCAGCGCACTGTTGCCACGCAGCAGACATTTTCCGACATCACCCATACGGCCGCCGGAGATCAGCAGCAGCCCGTCGTTCAGCTCAGCCAGCCAGTCCCGGTCGATCCACGGCCCCAGTGCGCCATAGCCGCGCTGATAGGCTTTGGAGATAAGCAGAGTAAGGTTTTGATACCCTACGTTATTCATCGCTAACACGGAGATTTGCGTCAATTCATCGCCGATAAGATCGCTTTGGACGTGAAAATCCGCGCCAACGATGGGTTTCATCCCCGCGCCATGTGCCGCTCCGTAGAACTTCACCAGGCCACACAGGTTGGTAAAATCGGTGATCGCCAGCGCAGGCATGCCAAGCGAGGCCGCCTTTTTTACCAGCGGCCCGGTCTTCGCCAGCCCATCGATCATGGAGTAGTCGCTATGCACCCGCAGGTGTACGAAACGTGGTTCAGCCATCTTCAGATTCCGCGTTACTTAATTGCTTGCGTATTGATTCAGGACACCAGTCCCAGCGCGCGTTTCACCGGGCCAAAGCTGCGTCGGTGATGTTCAGTTGCGCCATGTTCAGCCAGCCTTTCCAGATGAAAGGCCGTTGGATAACCCTTATGCTGGGCGAAGCCATACTGAGGGTAAGTGAGGTCCAGCGCGGCCATTTCAGCATCACGCGTCACTTTGGCAATGATAGAAGCCGCACTGATTTCTGCGACCCGGCTATCGCCTTTCACCACCGCCATTGACGGCATCGGCAACGCAGGGCAGCGGTTTCCGTCAATCAGGACATACTCCGGGGTAATTTTCAGACCCGCCACTGCACGCTGCATCGCCAGCATAGTGGCATGCAAAATATTGAGTTCGTCGATCTCATGCGGCTCTGCACGCCCCAGGCTCCAGGCCAGCGCCTTTTCCTGAATCTCACTAAACAGCGCCAGACGGCGCTTTTCAGACAATTTTTTAGAGTCGTTTAACCCGATAATCGGGCGAGCAGGATCGAGGATCACCGCAGCGGTCACCACTGCACCCACTAACGGGCCACGACCGACTTCGTCCACACCCGCCACGAGGTGGGTGTGAGGATAAATAAATTCCATCATTTTGCTAACTCCAGCACCGCTTCAGCCGCTTGTTCATCGGCATTACAGCGGATCTGCTGATGCAGTTCGCGGAACGTATCATGCATCTGGTGGCTGGTTTTGCCGTCGGCCAGTAGCGGTAACAACGCATCGGCCAGCGCCTGCGGCTCGCACTCATCCTGCAGAAGCTCTTTTACCAGCTCGCGCCCGGCAAGCAGGTTTGGCAGAGAGACATAGTCCGTTTTCACCAGACGTTTCGCCAGCCAGAAGGTGAACGGCTTCATGCGATAGCCTACCACCATCGGGCATTTCGCCAGCATACACTCCAGCGCAGCGGTGCCCGAGGCCAGCAGTGCGGCGTCGCTTGCGACCATCGCCTCACGGCCCTTCCCGTCCAGCAGATGGACATGGAGATCCGGAGCAACGTCCGCCTTGATGCGCTCAAACTGCTCGCGACGTTTTGCATTCACCAGCGGCACAACCACTTCGAGGTCAGGATAGGTCTTGCGAAGGATTTGCGCCGTTTTCAGGAAGTCCGCGCTGAGCATCTCGACTTCTGCACCACGGCTACCGGGCAGCAGTGCCAGACAGTGCGCATCATGAGGAATACCCAGCACATCGCGCGCCGCGTTTTTATCCGGATCCAGCGGCATTGCATCCGCCATGGTATGACCGATAAAACGGCACGGGACATTAAATTTGTCGTAAAACGCTTTTTCGAAAGGCAGAAAAGCCAGCACCAGGTTGGTTGACCGTCCGATTTTGAAAACGCGTTTCTGTCGCCACGCCCAGACGGACGGACTGACATAATGAATGGTTTTGATGCCCTTCTGCTTCAGATTCCCTTCGAGGGTAATGTTGAAATCCGGTGCATCGATACCGACAAACACATCAGGTTTGAGTTCGGTAAAGCGACGGGTGAGATCGGCACGAATGTGCAGCAGACGACGCAGGCGACCCAGCACCTCAACGATGCCCATCACAGCCAGCTCTTCCATTTCATACCAGGCTTCACAGCCTTCGGCCTGCATCAGCGGGCCAGCAACGCCTACAAAGCGCGCATTGGGTACCCGGGCCTTAAGTGCGCGGATAAGACCTGCACCAAGAATATCGCCGGAGGTTTCTCCGGCGACCAGGGCTATCGTAAGCGGACGACTGTCGACCATTAACGAATCAGACCCCTTGTGGAACGGTCAAAGAACGTCATGAACTCGTTCACTTCAGGGTGCTTTTCCGCCAGCTCGGCAATTTCCGGCTTCGCCTCTTCCAGCGTTTTACCGCTACGGTACAACAGTTTGTACGCGTTGCGGATTGCAGTAATCGCTTCGCGGCTAAAGCCACGACGCTTGAGGCCTTCGATGTTCACGCCAAACGGCGTGGCATGGTTACCCTGCGCAATGACGAACGGTGGGACATCCTGCGCCACACCGGAGCATCCGCCGACCATCACGTGTGCACCAATGATGCAGAACTGATGGACTGCGGTCATGCCGCCAATAATTGCGAAATCATCTACCGATACGTGTCCTGCCAGCGTTGCGTTGTTGGCAAGAATACAGCGGTTACCTACCGTACAGTCGTGCGCGATATGCGCATTAACCATAAACAGGTTGTCGCTGCCCACCTTCGTCAATCCACCACCCTGTACTGTTCCACGATGAATGGTGACGCTTTCGCGAATGCGGTTACGATCGCCGATTTCCAGACGGGTCGACTCACCAGCATATTTAAGATCCTGGTTTACTTCGCCGATGGAAGCGAACTGATAGATCTCGTTATTGCAGCCAATAGTCGTATGACCATTCACGACAACATGAGATTTCAGTACTGTACCCTCACCAATTTCGACATGGGGTCCAACAATACAAAATGGGCCAATATGGACGTTAGCACCAATAATGGCACCGACTTCCACAATGGCGGTAGGATGAATAAAGGCGGATTTATCAATCACGTATCAAGACTCCCGGCTACGAGCACACATCATAGTCGCTTCGCAAACAACTTTGCCGTCAACCAGAGCTACGCCTTTGAAGCGAGTCAGGCCGCGACGCGTTTTTTCAAAAGTGACTTCCATGATCATCTGATCACCAGGCACGACAGGACGCTTGAAGCGCGCTTCATCGATACCCGCGAAGTAGTACAGCTCACCCGGCTCCAGTTTGCCCACGCTTTTAAACGCAAGAATACCGGTAGCCTGTGCCATCGCTTCCAGAATCAACACACCCGGGAAGATAGGTTTACCCGGGAAGTGTCCCTGGAAGAACGGCTCGTTCACGGAAACATTTTTCACTGCGCGCAGAAAACGACCTTCTTCAAAATCCAGCACACGGTCTACCAGCAAAAACGGGTAGCGGTGCGGCAGAAGTTCTAAAATCTCTTCAATATGCAGAGTATGAGTGTCAGTAGTCAAAATACTCTTCCTGTCAAAATGTACTGATAAAAATAATAACACGGCCTGCCGGTTTATAAGAAAGCCGACAGGCCGGGGAATATAGCATTAAACGGATGAACGCTTAGTCTTGTTGATCGATTTTGCGCTCAAGAGACTTGAGTCGCTTGCTCATATCATCAATATTCATCACCAGAGCAGCTGTTTTACGCCATACCTTGTTGGGTTGCAGCGGGATGCCAGAGGAATAGACGCCAGGTTCGGTGATAGGACGCATTACCATGCCCATTCCTGTCACGGTCACCTTGTCGCATATTTCCATATGGCCATTAATCACGCTCGCACCGCCGATCATGCAGTAACGGCCAATTTTCAGGCTGCCCGCCATGATAACGCCACCCGCAACCGCGGTATTGTCGCCAATCACAACGTTATGCGCAATCTGGCACTGATTATCGATGATAACACCATTGCCAATAATCGTATCGTCAAGTGCACCACGGTCAATGGTGGTACAAGCACCGATCTCAACACGATCGCCGATAATCACGCGACCAAGCTGTGGGATCTTAACCCAATTACCACGATCGTTAGCGTAGCCAAAGCCATCAGAACCAATCACTGTGCTGGACTGAATGAGGCAATTTTCGCCAATTTCTACTTCATGGTAAACAGACACGTTGGCCCATAAACGGGTCCCGGCGCCGATTTTCGTATTTTTCCCAACGAAGCAACCTGGACCAATGACAACGTTATCGCCCAGCACCACGCCAGATTCGATAACGGCATTTGCGCCAACTGCCACGTTGTGACCAAGCTGAGCCGTCGGATCAATCGCTGCACTGGCAGCAATGTCCTGCGCCGGCTGCGGCGTGGAATCAAGAATTTGTGCCATGCGTGCATACGTCAGGTAGGGATTTTTCACTACCAACGCGCTTCCAGTGGCAAACGGAAGATCGTCCTGCGTCAGAACAACAGCTGACGCCTGGCATTGAGCCAGTTGCTCACGGTACTTAGGGCTTACCATGAAGGTAATAGTGCCGGCTTTAGCAGATTGCATGGACGCAACAGCGGTGATGACGAGATCGCCATCACCGTGTAATTCTGCATCCAACTGCTGAGCTAAATCAGCCAGTCGAATTGAAGGCATTACTTATTTAACCTGTTTCAGAACATCAGCGGTGATGTCTTTAACATCGCTGCTGTTGAAAGCAACGGCATTCGCATCAACAACCAGATCGATGCTCTGATCGGCAGCAACTGCTTTAACAGCAGTCTGAATGCGAGTCACCAGCTTGCCACGCTCTTCGTTAGAACGACGCTGACGATCCTGCTCGAAAGCCTGCGCTTTCTGGGAGAACGTCTGACGCTGAGCCATTACGTCTTTTTCCAGCTTGCTACGGTCGCTCGCTTTCATGGTAGAACCATCACGCTGCAGACGCTGCATTTTGGACTGAAGATCGTTTTCCATACCCTGCAGTTCGCTTGCACGGCCTTTGAATTCGTTTTCCAGCGTCGCAGAAACACCTGTTTTCTGTGCAACCTGCTGGAACAAATTACCCATGTTGACGATTGCAATTTTGTCTGCTGCCTGAGCAGAGGTTGCCATCGCTAAACCGAGACCTGCAGCTAATAACCACTTTTTCACAATTAACTCCTTACCATCCCATTGGCACCAGAAGGTACCGTTCTTTGCGTGGCAAGGCGATCGTGTTACCGATCGCCAGTTGTCAGCGCTACACTGCCAACGCATTCCATTGCAGCGGATTATTACCAGGTTTTACCAATGTTAAACTGGAATTGCTCCGCTTTGTCTCCATCGTATTTCTTAAACGGCTGGGCGTAAGAGAAGACCAACGGCCCCAGCGGTGACATCCATTGTAATGCGATACCTGCAGACATGCGAATATTGCTCGGATCGCTGTAGTCTGGTACGCCTGCCGCACGCATCTGGGCAGTATTCTCCCAGTTGGTATCCCATACAGTACCGGCATCCCAGAAGATGGATGTACGGACTGAGTTTGCGTATTTATCACTGATGAACGGCGTTGGTGTGATGAACTCCAGGCTAGCAACGGCCATGGCGTTACCGCCCACCGCATCATCAGAGCTACAGACTTCAGAAGACGACGATTTATTACAGTTATCGGTGTCGTTACCGCCGTAATAGACCGCTTTCGGACCAATGTTGTTGGACTGGAAGCCACGGACGGTGCTGGAACCACCGGCGTAGAAGTTCTCATAGAATGGCAGTTCTTTGCCACCTAAACCATCGCCATAGCCCCAACGGGTACGACCCAGGACTACCCACTTGTGGTCGTCATCAATTGGGAAGTAGGACGCGGTGTCCAGCGTTACCTTGTAGAACTCGTTATCAGACCCCGGAACGGTCACTTTACCGTTCAGGTTGACACGAGAACCTTCCGTCGGGAAGTAACCACGGTCGAGACGGTTATAGGTCCAGCCATAGTTGAAGGTGAAGTCATCAGCAGCAAAGCCGTTGTTGTCCCCATTTTTACTGGTTGACTGGCCAATAGAGTCCAGATAACGCCACATCGCCACCTGCGGTTGCATGTTGGACAGGTCGTTATGCACATAACCTAAACCAGCGCGCAGCGAGTTGTATTCGTTAACCGGGAAGCCGAGCGTGCCATCTACACCGTAGCTCTTGTTGGTGTAAGAAGACAGATCCGCGTCATCTGCTTTAAAGTCGTTATAGAAGATACGACCGCCCAGGCTCACACCATCTACGGTGAAGTATGGGTTGGTAACAGAGAACTCAGAGTAGGTCTGGTAGTCGTTTTTGGTACCGTTGATACCTACGGAGTAACCCGTACCCAGCCAGTTATCCTGCTGTACGCCGACCTGGAAGCTGACGCCACTTTCAGTACCGTAGCCCACACCGAAGTTAAAGCTACCGGTGTTACGCTCTTTGACTTTATACACGACATCAACCTGATCCGGGCTGCCCGGAACACGCTGGGTATCGGTATCAACCGTTTCGAAATAGCCCAGACGGTTCAGACGCTCTTTACCCTGATCAACAAGGTCGCTACCTAACCATGCGCCTTCCATCTGACGCATTTCGCGACGCAGGACGGAATCTTTGGAGGTGTCGTTACCTTCGAAGCGGATCTTACGCACGTAGAAACGGTTACCCGCATCAACGTTAACGTGAAGCTTCACAGTTTTATCCGCGTCGTTGATTTCAGGCTGAGTTTGTACACGCGGATAAGCATAACCATAGCGGCCGAGCAGCTTCTTAATGCTGTCTTCCATTTTGGTCACTTTAGACCCGCTATACAGCTCGCCCGGCTGAATTTTAGTCAGCGATTCGATCTCAGCAGAATGGCCTGCCAGGTTACCACTCACGTCAACACCAGAAAGCTTGTACTGATCGCCTTCTGTGATGTTAATCGTAATGTAGATGCCTTTCTTGTCTGGCGTCAGACTGACCTGAGTCGAGTCGATGTTGAAACGGGCATAACCGCGATCCAGATAGTAGCTGCGCAGGGTTTCAAGGTCGCCCGCCAGTTTCTGCTTCTGGTATTTACGATCGCCCACCACGTTCCACCATGGCACTTCGTCGCGCAGCTGGAACGTAGAGATCAGTTCATCGGTGCTGAACGCGTGGTTACCCACGATGTTGATCTGCTGGATCTTCGCAGAAACACCCTCCTGGAAGACCAGTTTCAGGTCAACACGGTTACGTGGCAACGGCGTCACAACCGCTTTCACGCTGGCACTGTATTTACCCACGCTGTAATAGAAGTCTTCCAGACCTTTTTCTATGTCTGAAAGGGTTGTGCGGTCCAGAGATTCCCCCACACGTACGCCAGATGCTTCAAGGTTCTGCTTGAGCATGTCATCTTTCACCGACTTGTTACCGGAGAAGGTGATACTGGCGATCGTCGGACGTTCTTTTACCTGAACCAGAAGCGTATCACCATCGCGCAGGACGCGGACATCCTCGAAGTTGCCAGTGGCAAACAGAGCACGGATGGTGTTACTGATGTCATCATCATTAACCGTATCGCCGGGGCGCACAGGCATACTGAGGAGGGCCGCACCAACGGCGACACGCTGAAGGCCTTCGAAATGAATGTCTTTCACTACGAACCCGTCAGCACCGTATACGGTGGCGCTGCTAAACAGCAGCGACGCTATGAGCAACTTTTTCATCGCCATCGTTATTATGCGTTCTTCCTAACTAACTCTCTTACAACCGAGAGAAATCATTGAAAAGTGCAAGCCCCATTAACAGCACCAGCAAAATCGAGCCAATGCGATAACTAAAGTCTTGAACTCGCTCGGATACCGGCCCGCCTTTTAGCTTTTCAATCGCCAAAAACAGCAGATGACCCCCGTCTAAAACGGGAAGCGGGAACAGGTTGATTATCCCAAGGTTCACGCTAATGAGCGCAAGAAACATGAGATAGTAAATCACCCCGAATTCCGCTGACATCCCAGCCCCCTGAGCTATTGAAATTGGCCCACTGAGGTTGTTCAGTTTCACATCACCGGTTATCAATTTCCCCAACATGTTTACCGTCAGCTTCATCAGTTGCCATGTTTTATCCGTGGCTTCAAGGATGGCGCTGAACGGCCCATACTGGCGTATTGTCTTGTACTCATCTGGCAGCGGGATGACTTTCGGCACAACGCCTGCAAACCCTTCTGCCTTTTTGCCGACCGACTTCGTATCCGGAGTCAGCGTCAGCGAAAGCGGACTGCCCTGCCTTTCAACTTCCAGCGCGAGCGACGTGCCCGGATTATCGCGCACCAGAGTAACAAAGGTCATCCACTCTGTTAATGGTTGACCATCGACTTTAACGATCCTGTCGCCCGCTTGCAAACCTGCTTTGCTGGCAGCCGAGTTTGCCTGTACTTCGGCTAATACCGGCTCAATCTGCGCACCGCGTGGACGAATGCCCAGCGCAGAGACGGGATCTTCTTTGTCTGGCTCGAAACGCCAGTGACGTAAATCGAGCACTTTGTCCTGCCGCTGGTCAGAACCAAACGGCGACACGCTGAATGTTGTCTGCCGATCGCCAATTTTGGCTACCAGCTGCAGACGCACGGCATCCCAATCAGGGGTTTCGATGCCATCAATCGCTTTAAGTTCCATCCCCGGCGTAATTTGCGCACTCGCCGCGATGGAATCAGGCGCAATTTCACCCACAACCGGACGCACGCCAGGCACGCCGATGATAAACACCAGCCAGTAGGCAAAAACAGCAAAGATGAAGTTGGCTACCGGCCCGGCAGCGATGATGGCGGCGCGTTGTCCAACGGTTTTGTTGTTGAATGCGCTGTGTCGTAGCTCAGGGGCGACAGGCTCAACGCGTTCGTCGAGCATCCTAACGTAGCCGCCAAGCGGGATAAGAGCGATGACAAATTCTGTGCCGTGGCGGTCAGTGCGCGTCCAGAGTGATTTACCAAAACCGATGGAAAACCGCTCTACCCGCACACCGCAACGGCGAGCAACCCAGAAATGGCCAAATTCATGCACGGTAATCAGTACACCCAGTGCAACAATGAACGCCGCCAGATTCCAGAGAATGCTCAGCATAAAACCTTCCGTTAAATCGTCCCGAATACCAGTAAAAGCAAGCACGCAAACACTGGAACAGCCGCTGTCAGGCTATCAATGCGATCCAGTATACCGCCATGTCCTGGAATCAGGTGTCCGCTGTCCTTAATCCCTGCTTCACGCTTAAACATACTTTCGGTTAAATCACCGAGTACCGAGGCCAGCGCAGCAAAAATAGAGCACACCAGCAGTATTGACGGTGCCACTTCCAGATTCGCCCAGACGCCATAGCCCCAGGAAATGATTGCTGCCGTAAACAGGCCGCCGATGAATCCTTGCCAGGTTTTGCCCGGAGACACTTTTGGCGCCAGTTTATGTTTGCCAAACAGTTTACCAAACATATAGGCCCCAGAGTCAGCCCCCCAGACGAGAATCATCACATAAAGCAGCCAGATCGCGCCGCTGTAGTGGTTTTCGTCATAGTGCCAGGCGCGCAGTGCGACCATACCCCAGAAAAAAGGAACAATTGTGAGCAGGCCAAAAATAAGACGCAACACTTTTGAATTACGCCAGAATGCCGCGGAACCTGGGTAAAAAAGCACCAGCAGCAGCGCGGCAACCCACCAGCCCAGCGATACCCAAAGGGAACCGGCAACCAGCGGTTGGTGAATATCATGGTGATATTCAGGCAAGGTAAACAGCATCAGGGCCAGGATAAAGCCACAGAGTACCGCCAGCCATACCCGCTGAGTGCGCGAGGTAAAGCCGCTAAACTGACCCCATTCCCACGCGGCGAGCATGCAGACCACCAGCGTCAAAATAGCGAATCCCACCGGGGGCAGTAAAAACAGCGCCGCAATGACAATGGGTATTAATACAAAAGCGGAAATCAGGCGATACTTCAGCAAAAGCTACCCCCATCAGGCTTTGTCGCCACCTGGCTCGGTGCCGCCGAAACGACGCTCTCGATTGGCAAAGGCATGCAGCGCACCTTCAAAGTCTTGTTCATCAAAATCGGGCCAAAGAACATCAGTAAAGTAAAGTTCGGCGTAGGCAATTTGCCACAGCAAAAAGTTACTGATGCGATGTTCTCCCCCTGTCCTAATTACCAAATCCACAGGTGCCAGTTCATTCATGCAGATTTGCTTACTCAGCGCCTCTTCATCAATTTGGTCGGGTCTCAACAGCCCTTCCTGAACCTGTTCGGCCAGATGCCGAACGCCCTGGATAATATCCCAGCGTCCACCGTAATTCGCCGCGATATTGAGCGTCAGACCGGTATTATTTTCAGTCAGCGCTTCTGCTTTACGAATCCGTTCCTGCAAACGTGAGTTAAAACGACTGGTTTCGCCGATAATACGCAGACGGACGTTGTGGCGGTGCAGGCTTTTTACTTCGCTATCGAGCGCCCACACAAACAATTCCATCAACGCGGTCACTTCCTGCGGCGGTCGATTCCAGTTTTCACTGCTAAAAGCATAGAGCGTTAACGCATCAATGCCGTTATTGGCGGCAAAAGAAACGGCGCGGCGAACAGATTTCGCCCCAGCTTTATGCCCAAAGGCTCGTATCTTCCCTTGTCTTTTCGCCCAGCGGCCGTTGCCATCCATAATGATTGCTACATGACGGCAGCCATGAGCTGGCAAGTTTTCGCTTATTGGTTGATTCGCAGACAACATAACGCGTTTTTGGTCCCTGAAAAGGATTTAACGGTACTCAGGAATACTGAAGCCTATACGTAAAAAAGCCGTGTCAAACCACGGCTTACCTGACCACGTAAAGTCAAATACCTGCGATCAGGTGGCGCAGACTATATCACTGAAGCCCAACGCTAACAAATAGCACAACCACTAGTGCTTGCTTTATCACCAGCTTGCGAGGCGTGTCACCTGCTTACGTGCAATAACGCGAGCCTGTGCATCCACCGCCAGCACCTCTTCCACGCTTTGTGGTTCGCGCAAATCCATCATTTCCAGTACCGATAAATTCAACGTCGCAATATCGGTAAAGCGGATCTGCTGATTCAGAAATGCCTCAACGGTAATTTCATTAGCTGCATTAAGTGCCGTCGTCGCCGCCTGCCCCTGGTCAAAGGCTTTCATCGCAAGCTTCAGACACGGATAACGATCGTAGTCCGGTTCGCTAAAGGTCAGTGAACTCAGCTTGCAAAAATCGAGCGGTTTCGCCCCGGACTTCACCCGATTCGGCCACGCCATGGCATGCGCGATAGGCGTGCGCATGTCCGGTTCGCCCAGTTGCGCAAGGACGCTGCCATCCTGATAGCGCACCATCGAGTGAATCACCGATTGCGGGTGGATCAGCACTTCCATCTGTTTCGCCGACGCATTGAACAGCCAGCGCGCTTCAATGTATTCCAGACCTTTGTTCATCATGGTGGCGGAGTCAACGGAGATTTTACGCCCCATTGACCAGTTCGGATGACGGCACGCCTGCTCAGGCGTCATTGCGCTCAGTTCAGACAGTGGCGTTTCACGGAACGGGCCACCTGACCCGGTAAGCAAAATCGATACAACGCCATTCTGCTCCAGGTCAGCGTACCCCAGGTTCTGTTGAAAAGGTTGCGGTAAACTCTGAAAAATCGCGTTGTGCTCGCTGTCGACCGGTAAAAGACGCGCCCCGCGCTGCTTCACCGCCTCCATAAAGAGACGTCCGCAGGTCACCAGCGACTCTTTGTTAGCCAGCAGAACCTCTTTACCGGCATCAATAGCGGCAAGCGTCGGTAGCAGCCCTGCAGCCCCGACGATTGCCGCCATGACCTGATCAACCTCATCCAGCGCAGCCATGTCGCAGGCCGCCTGCTGGCCACTCAGGACCTCGGTACGACAGCCTTTCTCACGCAACTGCGCGGTGAGCAGGCGGGCGCTCTCTTCGTCATCCATAACCGCATAGCGAGGCGTAAACTCCAGGCACTGTTCGATCATACGCTGCACATTCTTACCGGCCACCAGCGCGGTCACGGTGTAATGTTCAGGATTATGGCGAACAACGTCGAGAGTGCTGCAACCAATAGAGCCGGTTGAGCCAAGGAGTGTTAAATGCTTCATGAGATGCCCGAAAAAAGTTAGACCAGATAAAAGCAAAACGCCGCCAGCAAGACCCGAAGTCCTTCTGAACGGCGTTTATCAGTGTACGACAGAAATCAGAACTGCATCAGTTCCGCTTCTTTATCTGCCAGCGCCGCATCAATTTTCTTGATCGCAGCATCCGTCATCTTCTGAATGTCGTCCTGAGAACGACGATCGTCATCTTCACTGATCTCTTTTTCTTTCAGCAGCGCTTTGAGTTTATCGTTCGCATCACGACGTACGTTACGCACGGATACGCGACCCTGCTCAGCTTCACCACGAACAACTTTGATCAGGTCTTTACGACGTTCTTCCGTCAGTGGAGGCAGTGGAACGCGAATGTCAGCGCCCGCAGAGCTTGGGTTCAGACCCAGGTCAGACGCCATGATCGCTTTCTCAACCGCTGGGCTCATAGAACGATCGAAGACGTTGATTTTCAGCGTACGGGTATCTTCAACGGTAACACTCGCAAGCTGACGCAGTGGCGTTGGCGTGCCGTAGTATTCTACGATGATGCCATCCAGCAGGCTTGGGGAAGCACGGCCAGTACGGATTTTGCTGATTTGGGTTTTGAACGCTTCTACGCATTTTTCCATGCGTACTTCAGCATCTTTTCTGATTTCGTTAATCACGTTACGAATCCTTGAAAACTTGTCTCAGGCAGACTATCCGCCAGCACAGCGCTACAGGTGTGCTAAGTATAGTCGCGTTTAATTCTGACAACGCCAAAGGCGCGCCCAGGTAAGATACCACTACAAAATAAAGCGGAATCTTACCTGTATTTATCGCCGACGGAAATTATTCCGTGATCAAAGTGCCTTCTTTTTCACCCATGACCACGCGACGCAGTGCGCCAGGTTTGTTCATGTTGAAGACACGGATCGGCAGTTTGTGGTCACGAGCCAGCGTAAAGGCGGCAAGATCCATCACTTTCAGCTCTTTTTCCAGCACTTCGCTGTAGCTCAGCTGATCGTACATGGTGGCAGACGGATCTTTTGCCGGGTCGGCAGTAAACACGCCATCCACTTTGGTCGCTTTCAGAACCACATCGGCTTCGATCTCGATACCGCGCAGGCAGGCAGCGGAATCGGTAGTAAAGAACGGGTTACCCGTACCGGCGGAGAGGATCACCACGCGGTTGTTGCGCAGCAGGCTAATCGCCTCTGCCCAGCTGTAGTTATCGCAGACGCCATTCAATGGGATTGCGGACATCAGGCGGGCGTTCACATAGGCGCGATGAAGCGCATCACGCATTGCCAGGCCATTCATCACGGTTGCCAGCATACCCATGTGGTCGCCCACAACGCGGTTCATCCCCGCTTTCGCCAGACCAGCACCACGGAAAAGGTTGCCACCGCCAATGACCACGCCAACCTGAATACCCAGTTCGACCAGTTCTTTGATTTCCTGTGCCATGCGGTCAAGGATGCTTGCGTCAATACCGAAGCCTTCCGATCCCTGCAGCGCTTCGCCACTCAGCTTAAGCAGAATGCGTTTGTACACGGGTTTTGCATTGGTAGCCATGTTTCTTTCCTGAGACTGTCAACGATTAAGATGGGGGTTAATTCTGGCGACATGATATGTCGCATATCAGCACAGGGATACTGGAGCCTGTCTGATTTCGTGTGACGGGTGACAAAAAGAAGCCGCCCTCAGGCGGCTCCTTTTCAATCATTAAGACTGCTTGGACATTGCAGCAACTTCTGCTGCGAAGTCAGTCTCAACTTTCTCGATGCCTTCGCCCACTTCGAAGCGGATGAAGCCAGTCACGTCAGCGTTGTGCTCTTTCAGCAGCTGAGCAACAGACTTGCTTGGATCCATAACGAATGGCTGGCCAGTCAGAGAAACTTCGCCGGTGAATTTCTTCATGCGGCCTTCAACCATTTTCTCTGCGATTTCTTTTGGCTTACCAGACTGCATCGCGATGTCCAGCTGAACCTGGTACTCTTTCTCTACCACTTCAGCAGACACGTCTTCTGGCTTAACGAATTCTGGTTTGCTTGCAGCGATGTGCATAGCCAGCTGTTTAACCAGCTCTTCATCAGCGCCTTTAGCCGCAACCAGAACACCGATACGTGCACCGTGCTGGTATGAACCCAGAACGTCGCCTTCCAGAGAAGCAACACGACGGATGTTGATGTTCTCACCGATTTTAGCAACCAGAGCAACACGTTCTTCTTCGAACTGTGCTTTCAGAACTTCAACGTCAGTGATTTTGCCCGCAACAGCTGCGTCCAGAACTTTGTTAGCAAATGCCTGGAAACCACCATCTTTAGCAACGAAGTCAGTCTGGCAGTTAACTTCCAGGATGATGCCGTAGTTGCCGTCGATCTTAGTGATGATCACGCCGTCAGCAGCAACGTTGCCTGCTTTTTTAGCTGCTTTGATCGCACCGGATTTACGCATGTTTTCGATTGCCAGCTCGATGTCGCCGTTCGCTTCAGTCAGCGCTTTTTTGCAATCCATCATGCCTGCGCCAGTACGCTCGCGCAGCTCTTTTACCAGGGATGCGGTAATTTCAGCCATTCTTAAATCCTCGGGAGATGTGAACTGCCCGGCCTGCGGCCAAACAGTGTAAATTGAAAAAAGGGGCCGATAATTGGCCCCTATTCATACACGGTACTAATAAGGGGTGAAACCTTATTATTCAGCTTCTACGAAGCTTTCTTCCGCCTGAGAAGCCAGATCCTGGGAACGGCCTTCACGAACGGTAGCAGCTACAGCGCTCAGGTACAGGCTAACAGCACGGATTGCGTCGTCGTTACCCGGGATAACGAAGTCAACACCGTCCGGATCGGAGTTGGTATCAACGATAGCGAATACCGGGATACCCAGGTTGTTAGCTTCTTTGATTGCGATGTGCTCGTGGTCTGCATCGATTACGAACAGCGCGTCTGGCAGGCCGCCCATATCTTTGATACCGCCCAGGCTGTTTTCCAGCTTGTCCAGTTCACGAGTGCGCATCAGCGCTTCTTTCTTAGTCAGCTTGTCGAAAGTACCGTCCTGAGACTGGGTTTCCAGATCTTTCAGGCGCTTGATGGACTGACGAACGGTTTTCCAGTTAGTCAGCATGCCGCCCAACCAGCGATGGTTCACGAAGAACTGATCGCAGCTGTTAGCAGCATCTTTCACAGCTTCGCTTGCAGCGCGCTTAGTACCAACGAACAGAATCTTACCTTTACGGGAAGAGATCTTGTTCAGCTCAGCCAGGGCTTCGTTGAACATTGGTACAGTTTTCTCAAGGTTGATGATGTGAACTTTGTTACGTGCGCCGAAGATGAAAGGCTTCATTTTCGGGTTCCAGTAACGGGTCTGGTGACCGAAGTGAACACCAGCCTTGAGCATGTCGCGCATGGAAACAGTTGCCATGTTTAAAACCTCTATATTAAAAGTTGGGGTTATGCCTCCACGTATCCCATATTACCGACCCCGAAGGGCACCCCGGAATATGTGCCGATACGTGTGTGTTGTTACACAAAGTGAGATTTGTCGCTTCCGTCCAGCCTGTGTATCTGAAATGGATCGGAAGTCCGGCGCGCTTTATACCACAAAACACGACCAGAAACCAACAGTTGTTGGCCGAGTGTGCTGTTAATGATTCTCAATTTGGCACGGGGTGCGCCTGACTGATACCATTAACGACACTTAGACTAGTATTGTCGAAAAAATCGACACTGATGGACAGATTACATGGCTATCTCTATTAAGACACCTGAAGAAATTGCAAAGATGCGCGTCGCCGGTCGTCTGGCCGCAGACGTGCTGGAAATGATCGAGCCGTACGTGAAGCCGGGCGTGAGCACGGGTGAACTGGACCGCATTTGTAACGACTATATCGTCAATGAGCAGCACGCGGTCTCCGCCTGCCTTGGCTACCATGGTTTCCCGAAATCCGTCTGCATTTCGATTAACGAAGTGGTTTGTCACGGTATTCCGGACAACGAAAAACTGCTCAAAGATGGCGACATCGTCAACATCGACGTGACGGTCATTAAAGATGACTACCATGGTGACACCTCTAAGATGTTCATCGTGGGCAAGCCGACGATTCTGGGCGAGCGTCTGTGCAAAGTGACGCAAGAAAGCCTCTACCTGGCGCTGAAAATGGTTAAACCCGGCATTCGCCTGCGCACCATTGGGGCCGCTATCCAGAAATTCGTTGAAGCGGAAGGTTTCTCAGTTGTGCGTGAATACTGCGGCCACGGCATTGGCCGTGTCTTCCACGAAGAGCCACAGGTTCTGCACTATGATGCGGATGACGGCGGCGTAGTACTGCAAAAAGGCATGACGTTCACCATCGAGCCGATGGTCAACGCCGGTGATTACCGCATCCGCACCATGAAAGATGGCTGGACGGTGAAAACCAAAGACAGAAGCTTGTCTGCACAGTACGAGCATACTATTGTGGTAACAGACAACGGCTGCGAAATTATGACGTTGCGCAAGGATGACACCATCCCGGCGATACTCACGCACGATGAATGATAAAAAAGCCGGCAGATGCCGGCTTTTTTAATGGCTATAGCTTTTTCTTATGGGTGGCGCACGATGAGTAATCTTTTACCCGAACAGTATGCTAACACAGCACTTCCCACCCTACCCGACCAGCCCGATAACCCGGGCGTCTGGCCCCAGCAGGATCTCACCTGCGCCGGTATCAAGGCGCATATGGATGTCTTCCAGCGCTGGCTCGGAAGCGCATTTGATGCCGGTATCTCCGCGGAGCAGCTCATTGAAGCTCGCACCGAGTTTATCGACCAGCTCCTGCAGCGTCTGTGGATTGATTACGGGTTTGGGCAGATCAGTGACGTGGCACTGGTCGCCGTCGGGGGCTATGGCCGCGGTGAGCTTCATCCGCTTTCCGATATCGACTTACTGATTTTAAGCCGCAAAAAACTGCCGGATGAACAGGCGCAGAAAATTGGTGAACTGCTGACGCTGCTGTGGGATGTAAAGCTTGAAGTGGGCCACAGCGTGCGCACGCTGGAAGAGTGCCTGCTCGAAGGATTATCTGACCTGACCGTCGCCACCAACCTGATTGAAACCCGCCTGTTGATTGGCGACGTTGCGTTGTTCCTGGAGCTGCAAAAACACATTTTCAGCGACGGCTTCTGGCCTTCAGAAAAATTCTTCGCCGCGAAGGTCGAGGAGCAGAATCAGCGTCACCAGCGCTACCACGGCACCAGCTATAACCTGGAGCCGGATATAAAAAGCAGTCCGGGCGGACTGCGCGACATTCACACGCTGCAGTGGGTGGCCCGCCGCCACTTTGGCGCCACCTCAATGGACGAGATGGTTGGCTTCGGCTTTTTAACCGAGGCTGAGCGAAACGAGCTGAATGAGTGTCTACACCTGCTCTGGCGGATCCGTTTTGCCCTGCATCTCGAGCTTAGCCGCTACGATAACCGTCTGCTGTTTGACCGTCAGCTCAGCGTGGCGCAGCGCCTCAACTACCGCGGTGAAGGTAACGAGCCGGTTGAGCACATGATGAAGGATTTCTTCCGCGTTACCCGTCGCGTCACTGAACTGAACCAGATGCTGCTGCAGCTGTTCGACGAAGCGATCCTGGCCCTGACGGAGGACGAAAAACCGCGGCCGATCGATGATGAATTCCAGCTGCGCGGCACGCTTATCGATCTGCGCGACGAAACGCTGTTTATCCGTGAGCCGGAAGCGATCCTGCGGATGTTCTACACCATGGTTCGCAACAGCACGATTACCGGGATCTACTCCACAACGCTGCGTCATCTGCGCCATGCGCGCCGTCATCTGACGCAGCCACTGTGCTATATCCCGGAAGCCCGATCCCTTTTTCTCAGTATGTTGCGCCATCCGGGTGCCGTCAGCCGAGGGCTTCTGCCGATGCATCGCCACAGCGTGCTGTGGGCCTATATGCCACAGTGGTCACATATCGTCGGGCAGATGCAGTTCGATCTGTTCCACGCCTATACGGTGGATGAACACACGATCCGCGTCATGCTCAAGCTGGAGAGCTTTGCCAGAGAAGAGACACGCTCACGTCACCCACTGTGCGTCGAACTGTGGCCACGTCTTACCCACCCGGAACTGATCCTGATTGCCGCCCTGTTCCACGACATCGCCAAAGGTCGCGGCGGTGACCACTCGGTGCTCGGCGCGCAGGACGTGCTGAAATTTGCCGAACTGCATGGACTGAACTCTCGTGAGACGCAACTGGTTGCCTGGCTGGTACGCCACCACCTGCTGATGTCCGTCACCGCGCAGCGTCGTGACATTCAGGATCCGGAGGTCATCAAGCAGTTTGCAGAAGAGGTTCAGACGGAAAACCGCCTGCGCTATCTGGTCTGCCTGACGGTAGCCGATATTTGTGCCACCAACGAAACGCTGTGGAACAGCTGGAAGCAAAGCCTGTTGCGCGAGTTGTACTTTGCCACCGAAAAACAGCTGCGCCGCGGGATGCAAAACACCCCGGACATGCGCGAGCGTGTACGCCATCATCAGCTGCAGGCGCTGGCGCTGTTGCGGATGGATAACATTGATGAAGAGGCGCTGCATCAGATTTGGGCGCGCTGTCGTGCCAACTATTTTGTCCGCCACAGCCCAAACCAGCTTGCCTGGCATGCGCGACATCTGCTTCAGCATGATTTGTCGCAGCCGATGATCCTCCTCAGTCCGCAGGCCACGCGTGGCGGTACAGAGATCTTTATCTGGAGCCCCGATCGGCCTTATCTGTTTGCTGCGGTTTGTGCCGAACTGGACAGGCGTAACCTGAGCGTTCACGACGCGCAGATTTTCACCACCCGGGACGGCATGGCGATGGACACCTTTATTGTACTGGAGCCAGACGGAAGCCCGCTGTCGTCGGACCGCCATGAAGGGATACGTTTTGGCCTGGAACAGGCGATCACCCAGCGCAGCTGGCAGCCACCGCAGCCGCGTCGTCAGCCGTCGAAATTACGCCACTTTACCGTCGATACCGAGGTCAATTTCCTGCCGACCCACACCGATCGTAAATCGTTCCTGGAGCTGATCGCGCTCGACCAGCCAGGGCTGCTCGCCCGCGTCGGCCAGGTTTTTGCCGATCTGGGAATTTCGCTTCACGGCGCCAGAATTACAACCATTGGCGAACGAGTAGAAGATTTATTTATAATCGCCACCGCCGACCGACGTGCCCTTAATAATGACCTGCAACTTGAAGTGCAACAACGGTTGACAGCAGCCCTCAATCCAAACGATAAAGGGTGACGTGTTTTTTAGTGAAATGGAAAGAGTAAACAATGCAGCAGTTACAGAACGTTATTGAGTCCGCTTTTGAGCGTCGCGCCGAGATTACTCCGGCAAATGTGGATACCGTTACCCGTGAAGCGGTTAATCAGGTTATTTCTCTGCTCGATTCCGGCGCGCTACGTGTAGCAGAAAAAATCGACGGTCAGTGGGTAACTCATCAATGGCTGAAGAAAGCCGTGCTGCTCTCTTTCCGTATCAATGATAACCAGGTTATCGACGGAGCAGAAAGCCGCTACTTCGATAAAGTCCCTATGAAATTCGCTGACTACGACGAAGCTCGCTTCCAGAAAGAAGGCTTCCGCGTAGTACCGCCAGCGGCCGTACGTCAGGGTGCGTTCATCGCGCGTAACACCGTGCTGATGCCCTCCTACGTTAACATCGGTGCTTACGTAGACGAAGGCTCCATGGTGGATACCTGGGCAACCGTCGGCTCCTGCGCGCAGATCGGTAAAAACGTTCACCTGTCCGGCGGCGTGGGTATCGGTGGTGTACTGGAGCCACTGCAGGCTAACCCAACCATCATCGAAGATAACTGCTTCATCGGCGCGCGCTCTGAAGTGGTGGAAGGCGTGATCGTTGAGGAAGGCTCCGTTATCTCGATGGGCGTTTACATCGGTCAGAGTACCCGTATTTACGATCGTGAGACCGGTGAAATTCACTACGGTCGCGTGCCGGCCGGTTCCGTTGTGGTCTCCGGCAACCTGCCGTCAAAAGATGGCAAGTACAGCCTGTACTGTGCGGTTATCGTGAAGAAAGTTGATGCGAAAACCCGCGGTAAGGTGGGCATCAATGAGTTGCTGCGCACCATCGATTAATCGGATATAACAAAAAGCGGGGGCCACCCCGCTTTTTTCATATCTGAGGGTGGCGAAAATAGATTTTTTCGTTAATTATTCAAAGGTTATGTTGAGATCAAGGGTACCGCTATGTACGATAATCTGAAAAGTCTGGGCATTACCAATCCTGATGAAATTGATCGTTACAGCCTTCGCCAGGAAGCTAATAACGACATTCTGAAAATCTATTTTCACAAGGACAAAGGAGAGTTTTTCGCCAAGAGCGTGAAGTTTAAATATCCACGCCAGCGTAAGACCGTCGTCGCTGACGGTGTAGGACAGGGATACAAAGAAGTTCAGGAAATCAGCCCTAATCTGCGCTATGTGATCGATGAACTCGATCAGATCTGTCAGCGCGACCGCACTGAAGTCGATCTCAAACGTAAGATCCTCGACGATCTGCGTCACCTTGAAAGCGTTGTCACCAACAAGATTAGCGAAATCGAAGCGGATCTTGAAAAGCTTACCCGGAAATAAACGCAAAACGGCAATCTTTGATTGCCGTTTTAGTGTTTGCGCCCTCTCCCGTGGAAAGGGATGGCGTAAGGGCATCAGGCCGTATTCCACTCATCTCTGCTCATCGAGCTGTAACGCTACATAAAGCAGCAGCCTGTCGTCAAAGCTCCCCAGATCCAGCCCTGTCAGCTCCGAAATCCGGTTCAGTCGATATTCCAGCGTATTGCGATGTATAAACAACGCTTTCGACGTTGCCAGCGGCTGTACGTTATGACGGAACCACGCCTGCAGCGTCCGACGCAGCAGACCGTTGTTGTCCATCGCCTTGAGGCGCGCTAACGGACGTGCCAGCTCATTGGCCTGCCAGCCACCGCGCAGGCTGTCGAGCAGCACCGGCAGCATCAGATCCTGGTAGAAATAACTGCGGCTTTCCGGCATCCGCTGCTTACCCACCATCATGGTGGTGCGGGCAGTACGCCAGGAGCGGGCAATACTGCCCGGACCGGTGAAGTAATTGCCCAGCGCGACGCGAAAACGAAGCTGTCCATTCTCCTTCATGCGGGCAATCAACTGCTCCACGCGACGACGATGATCTTCTGCATCCCAGCGCCCGAACGCGTTCAGCGCGGGCTTGAGCACCACCATTTCCGTCAGAGAGACAATCGCCACCAGGTTATCGCGTTCCGGCGTCGCCAGCGCATTTTGCAGCTGCTGCAGCTCAGCCATCGCACTGTCAACGCCAAGCTGGCCGCTGTCCACCTCAATTACCGCCACGACGCGCGGCTGATTCAGATCGATTCCCAGGCGCTGCGCCCATTCATTGAGTGCAGGGGTATGCTCATCCGCCTGAATCAGATTCATCACCAGCTCTTCACGCAGACGGCTGTCCTGGGCGAGCAGATGCATCAGGCGCGACTGCTCAAGCATCATCTCCGCCGTCATACAGACCAGTTCGCCATATTTTCGCAGCGACTCCGGCTCGCCGGTCAGGCCGATAACGCCAACAATTTCCCCCTCAAGACGCAGCGGTAAATTGATGCCCTGACGGACACCGTGCAGGTGTTTCGCCACCGCATCGTCGATGTCCACCACCCGCCCCTGGGAGAGCACCAGCAGCGCCCCTTCGTGCAATTCCCCAATACGCTCACGATCGCCACTGCCAATAATGCGCCCACGGGCATCCATTACGTTGATATTGGTATCAATGATGCGCATGGTGCGTGCCACAATATCCTGCGCCATTTTGGTATCGAGATGCCAGCCAGCCATGTAACCCTCCTGTGAGCAGAGCTCAAGCATAGGGAAGTTCAGCTACCGCTGCATTGTGCGAATGCACAAAGTGAAAGGGAGAAGTATGGAGTTGTGGAAAAGGTCACAGAAAGGTGAAAAGCCCCTGCTCATCTGAAACAGGGGCCTGAGAGGATTACTGCATCAGCAGGTAAATTGAGGTATCACCACGCTGAATATTCAACGCCAGCACGGAAGGTTTGCTGTCCAGAATTTTGCGCAGTTCAGCAATGTTTTTCACTGGCTGCTGGTTCGCACCCATGATCACATCACCTTTTTTCAGGCCAATGCGCGCAGCCGGGCTGTTCGCTTTAACGTTGTTTACCACAACGCCTTTGTCCTGACCTTTATTGCTCATCTCGGCGCCTTCAATGCCGCTGAAGATGGTGCTGGAATCAACCTGATTCTGGCTGCTCTGCTGCAGTTCCAGGCTCACGTTAACCGGTTTACCGTCACGCAGCAGGCCGAGGGTGACTTTGCTGCCAATCGGCATGGAGCCCACTTCAGCACGCAGCGCGGCAAAGCTGCTGATCGGTTTCCCGTTCAGGGAGGTGATGACATCACCCGCTTTAATGCCCGCTTTCGCCGCGGAGGAGTTCGGCATCACCTGGCTGACAAATGCGCCGCGCTGGGCGTCAACTTTCATCGCCTTAGCCAGTTCGGAATTCAGTTCGGTACCCAGAATCCCCAGTTCACCGCGTTTCACCTGGCCATACTGCACCATCTGCGCGGTCAGGTTTTTCACCATGTTACTTGGGATAGCAAAGCCGATCCCGATATTGCCGCCGTCTGGTGCAAGGATCGCGGTGTTGATACCAATCAGCTCACCGTTCAGGTTCACCAGCGCGCCGCCGGAGTTACCCCGGTTGATGGCGGCATCCGTCTGGATGAAGTTTTCATAGTTTTCAGCGTTGAGGCCGCTACGACCCAGCGCGGAAACAATCCCCGAGGTTACGGTTTCACCCAGACCGAACGGGTTACCGATAGCGACGGTATAATCACCGACACGCAGCGCATCGGAGTCGGCAATTTTAATCGCCGTCAGGTTTTTCGGATCCTGAATCTGGATCAGCGCGATATCGGAGCGCGGGTCTTTCCCGACCACTTTGGCATCAAATTTACGCCCGTCGCTCAGCTGAACCTTAATGCTGTTGGCGTTATCAACAACGTGGTTGTTGGTCACGACGTAGCCTTTCGCCGCATCGATAATCACACCCGAGCCAAGCGCCATGAATTTCTGCTGCTGGCCACCCCCCTGGGTGTCATCCCCTGCACCACCGCCCTGACAGAACGGGGAGCTCTGGAATGGCGAACCGTCCTGGCAGAAAGGTGAGTTATCACCAAAAAACTGCTGGAAGTTACGCGGCATACGCGGCGTATTGACGGTTGTGCTGCCCTCAACGTTAATACTCACCACCGATGGCATCACTTTTTCGAGCATCGGTGCCAGGCTTGGCATCTGTTGCGCGGTCGCTGCCGACGATGCGGTCTCAGCTGCAGTAGCAGTCAGAGGAGACAGCGCTAAACCTAAACTCAGAGCCAGTGCACTCATTGCTAATGTGGTTTTTTTCATGTGTCTTAATCTCGATTTACAGATAACGCAAAATTGCTGTGTAACTCAGATTCATTTTATACCGCTTAGTTCCGGCCATAAGTTTATGGAAAAGGTAAAAATTTATTGGCCGTCTTTACAAAACTCCGTGCTTATTCCACCGCCATGAGCTTGCGGTATTCATCCCAGGCATACAAATCTGTCATCCCGCTGATATAGTCCTGGATAAGACGGCAGCGATAATAATATTCCAGCACCGGCCACTGGGGCGACTGCCGATCCAGCTTGCCGATGGCTTCGACATAAGCCAGACGGTGGCGGGTTGAAAGTTTCTGATAAAGCCGGGATTCAATCGGTATTCGCCGCACGCGCTCTTTTTCCACCAGCTCGCTGAACTCGTCGACGGATAATTGCAGCAGAGGCCGATAGATTTCGAGTAACCCACTGATAACCCTGTATCCCTGCAGCTCAAGTTGTTCGACATCCGGATGGCTGAAAACATGACGCACGGCCACATTTTTATAGAGCTCAAGAAGCTGGCTAAAGCTGCTGTCATCTTCCAGCAACGCATGGTTGAATTCGCCGCTATAAATTAACGGCAGGTTGTCAATAAAGCGCGAGGCGGCATACGGCACCAGTTTATTTAATGTATTGACCCGTAAATACATAAAGAACTGATCTTCCGTGCTGCGGCTTAATGTATTTGAACGCGATTTCTCCCAGGCATTTTCGACAACCTGAGCAAACAGCGAGCCTTTTTCATGCGTTCCCCAGGCCTCATAAAGATGCTGATAAAGTTCTTCGACGCTGAATATTCTTTTCTCAACGGCGTCTTCCAGGTCGGCAACACAATATGAAATGTCGTCGGCAGCTTCCATAATCCAGGTTAAGGGGAAGCGGCCGTTTGGTGTCAGAGAAAGTTCTTTACGCAGGCGCTCAATATAGGCTTCTTCGGAAAGATAATAGCCCGGCTTTTTCATCAAATAACTGTGCGACGCGGGCGTCTCGCCCATCCACCATGCCGGTCGCGTATATTTCAGGATGCACCCCACCTGTGCCCAGGTCAGGTTCATACGCATCAGGGAGTGGACCAGCCGGATCCCCTGCGCATTGCCTTCGAAGTGACAGAGGTCGTGACGGACTTTACGCCGCAGGTCGTTCAGCGCGTCTTCACCTTCGCGCAGGCGTAAATCCCGCACCAGGCAGCGATCATCGCTCAGAGGCTGGCTTACCGCATCAGCAGGATAAAGCCGCTGTTTAAACCAGTCATTTATGGCGGCTTCGCCAAAATGACCAAAGGGCGGGTTACCGATGTCATGCATCAGGCAGGCCATCTCAACGATGCTCTCAAACGGCCCGGTCAGCTCATTCAGCCCATAGGTTTCGAGAAGCTGCTGCTCTTTGAGACGGCTTAAAATCTCTTTGGCAATGTAGCGGCCAACCTGCTGAACTTCCATAGAATGCGTTAAGCGCGTGCGCACCGCAGCGTTACGTTCAAGCGGAAACACCTGGGTTTTTTGCTGTAACCGACGGATTGCCGGCGAGTTTATGATCCGCCCACGATCGCTTTCGAAGATACGCAGGATCTCATGCTCGCTCTTGTCGCCCTGCGGCGAACGGAAACGTCGGTGCCAGTTAATTTTGGTGCGAAAATCGATTGGTGACATGTGCTCCCCCGCGTGAGAATGCGTTTCCTCTTAACCGCATGATAGACTATGCATCTTAACAAGGCACATCGCGAGTAAATCTATGAAAATCGGCATTATTGGTGCAATGGAAGAAGAAGTTACGCTGCTGCGTGACAAAATTGAGAACCGTCAGACTCTCTCCCTCGGTGGCTGTGAGATCTATACCGGCCAGTTGAATGGCGTTGACGTCGCTCTGCTGAAATCAGGCATCGGTAAGGTTGCTGCTGCGCTGGGCGCGACCCTGCTGCTCGAACGCTGCAAGCCGGACGTTATCATTAACACCGGTTCTGCAGGCGGCCTGGCGTCGACGCTGAAAGTCGGTGATATCGTTGTTTCCGATGAAGCGCGTTACCACGATGCTGACGTTACCGCATTCGGCTACGAATACGGTCAGCTTCCGGGTTGCCCGGCCGGGTTTAAAGCCGATGACAAACTGATTGCGGCGGCTGAAAGCTGCATTGCTGAGCTGAACCTCAACGCGGTACGCGGCCTGATCGTCAGCGGTGATGCGTTCATCAATGGCTCCGTCGGCCTGGCGAAAATTCGTCATAACTTCCCTCAGGCCGTTGCCGTTGAGATGGAAGCGACCGCCATTGCTCACGTTTGCCATAACTTCAACGTTCCGTTCGTGGTGGTTCGCGCCATCTCCGACGTGGCTGACCAGCAGTCTCATATCAGCTTCGACGAGTTCCTGACCGTTGCGGCAAAACAGTCCACCGTGATGGTGGAGCGGCTGGTGCAGAAACTGGCTCGTGGGTAACCCATACATCAGGGCGCTGGTCGCCCTGCTTTTTCTCGCACCGGCATGGCTATTTGCCGCGCCACGTGTGATTACGCTCTCTCCGGCAAACACCGAACTGGCCTTTGCCGCCGGGATCACGCCTGTCGGCGTGAGCAGCTTTTCGGATTACCCTCCGCAAGCGGCCCATATTGAACAGGTGGCAACCTGGCAAGGGATGAACATTGAGCGCATCGTGGCGCTTAAACCCGATCTCGTGCTTGCCTGGCGCGGCGGTAACGCCGAGCGGCAGGTCAACCAGCTCTCCTCGCTTGGGATCAAGGTGATGTGGATTGATGCGGTGAGCATTGAGCAGGTCGCTCAGGCACTGCGTTCTCTGGCCCCCTACAGCCCTACCCCAGCAAAAGCCGAGAATGCCGCGAAACAGATGCTCAGCGACTCTGCCGCGCTGAAATCCCGCTACGATACCCCCGTCAAAAAACGCATCTTCCTGCAGTTTGGCAGCCAGCCGCTGTTCACCACCGGGAAAGGATCCATTCAGAATCAGGTGCTGGAAATCTGCGGCGGTGAAAACATCTTTGCAGCCAGCCGGGTGCCGTGGCCTCAGGTCAGCCGGGAACAGGTGCTCGCACGCCAGCCACAGGCCATCGTGGTGGTCGGAAATGCGAGCGAGATTCCTAAAATTGAACAATTCTGGCAACGTCAGCTAAAAATACCGGTGATCCCCCTCACCAGTGACTGGTTTGAACGCGCCAGCCCGCGTATTATCCTCGCCGCAAAACAGCTCTGTGCCGCGCTGGCAGAGAGTCACTAACAACATACCCCGCTCGAGGATTTAACGATGCTCGTTTATTGGCTGGATATTCTTGGCACAGCCGTTTTTGCTATCTCCGGCGTTTTACTCGCTGGAAAACTGCGCATGGATCCGTTTGGCGTGCTGGTGCTGGGCGTGGTCACCGCCGTGGGTGGCGGGACGATACGTGATATGGCCCTGGCGAATGGCCCGGTATTTTGGGTAAAAGATCCAACCGATCTGGTGGTGGCGATGGTCACCTGTCTGTTGACCATCGTGTTGGTTCGCCAGCCCCGCCGGTTACCGAAATGGATACTCCCGGTACTGGATGCCGTCGGTCTGGCCGTCTTTGTGGGCATCGGGGTCAATAAAGCCTTCAATGCGGGAACGGGCCCGATGGTGGCCATCTGCATGGGCGTGTTAACCGGGGTCGGCGGCGGGATTATTCGCGACATTCTGGCGCGTGAAGTTCCCATGATCCTGCGTACCGAAATCTATGCCACGGCGTGTATTATTGGTGGGATTGTTCACGCGACGGCGTATTACACCTTTGCGATGCCGCTAGAAAATGCAGCCATGCTGGGTATGGTGGTCACGCTGGGGATACGGTTAGCGGCGATACGCTGGCATCTGAAGCTGCCGACATTTGCGCTGGATGATAATGCACGATAAGCGTTGTTTATAAGCCCGGTGGCGCTACGCTTACCGGGCTTACGACTGCATCCCTGTCAGATGCTGAACGAAGAGCCACATCCACAGGTACTTGTCGCGTTCGGGTTAGTCACAACGAAGCGCGAACCTTCCAGGCCTTCAGTGTAATCCACCGAACCACCCACCAGGTACTGCAGGCTCATCGGGTCAACCACCAGCGCAACGCCCTGCTTCTCGATAGTCATATCGCCGTCGTTGACCTGATCGTCAAAGGTAAAACCATACTGGAAGCCGCTGCAGCCGCCACCGGTAATATAGACACGCAGTTTCAGATCCGGATTGTCCTCGTCGGCAATCAGGGTTTTCACTTTGTTGGCTGCTGCTTCGGTAAATTCCAGCGGCAACGCTACGTCATCACTCATCTTATGCTCCCATGAATACTGCTACTGCTATTGGGTAAAATTCACCCAATTCTTTATGTCATTATCTAATACCCTGGTAATTCATTCAAGTATTCTGCGTCGGGGCCCGCTCGGCCTCTTGTTTTGCCAGGGTACGGGCAAGAATGGTGGAGTATAGCGGTTTTCCACCCAGGAATTGGGCTAATAGTGTCGCGCCGAGACAGGTAATGATCATTGGCAAAATGAGCTGGTAATTATCCGTCATCTCCAGAACCAGCACGATGCCGGTCAACGGCGCGCGCAGGGACGCCGCCAGTAGCGCGCCCATTCCGGCAATAGCAAAGGTCCCGGCGTCCAGATGATAGGCCGGGAATCCGGCAGCAGCGACCATGCCAAACGCGGTTCCCAGAAGCGTACCCAGCGCCAGCATCGGGGCAAAAATACCGCCAGGCGCACCGGAGGAGAAGCACAATACGGTGGTAATCACCCGCGAAATAAACATGAACAGCAACAGACCAATGCTGAAATTACCCGCCGCGGCAATCGGTATCAGCCCGAAGCCACCGCCTGCGGCATTGGGCTCAATGAAGCCGAGCACGCCGCAGGCGCCGCCCAGCAGTCCGCCGATCAATACCCAGCGGGTGGTATTCCCACCGTGAATGCGCTGGAACATATCCTGGGCGCGTAAGATAAGCGTGTTAAACAGCGGGCCAACCACGCCAAAAATCATGCCGAGGATCAGGTACAGCCACAGCGTATTCACCGGCGCATTGGTCAGTTTCCCCACCTCAATCACCGCCCCTTCGCCATTAAAAATGCGAAAGACAATGCTCGACATAATGACGCCGGTGAATACCGCTTTTATCGAGATCAGGTTGTAGCGAAACTGTGCCCGCATCTCTTCAATAATGAACAGGATCCCCGCCAGCGGTGCGTTGAACGCCGCCGAAAGGCCGGCCGCCGCCCCCGTTGCCAGTAGCGTATGTCGCGCCTCCGCGCTGCGCATGCGAAACAGATCGCCGACCATGCGCCCAACGTTTCCGCCCAGCTGCACCGTTGGCCCTTCGCGCCCGAGCACCATGCCTGCCCCGAGCGTTCCCATGCCACCGATAAATTTTACCGGGATGACGCGCCACCAGCGAACCGGCCTCAGCTCTTCCAGCGCGCCTTCTATTTCAGGGATCCCGGAACCGCCCGCTTCCGGCGCAAATTTACGGACCAGGAAATAGCCCACCATGGCAAACAGCGCAGATAAGCCAAAGGCCCACACCCATACCCATCCACCGCTATAGGCAAAACCCGCCACGGTTCCAATTCGCCAGTTCATTATCGCGTTAACCGCTTTTTCGAAGGCGATACCCACCAGCCCGGCAACTGCGCCGACCACGGCAGCAGCCAGCAGGATAGCCAGCGGCGTTTTATCACGATTAAGCAAGCGCCGGATGCTGATACGGTGCTGCGCACGTCTGAACTGCTGTTCAGTATAAGAATGAGTGTCTGCTTTCATTACCGTTTCTTTTCGTCATACAAATAACCGCAGGGATTTTACCAGAGTGCGTAATATCATCCCGTGAAAAATACTTAACAATTGTTTGGGCATGAAAGGGGGCAAAAATTTCATTACCTTCCGAGGATCACTTAGAATAGTGTGCTTAATCATTTTATACGAACCAGGAACGACGCCATGAGCAAGTCTGAAAACCTCTACAGTGCAGCCCGCGAGCTTATCCCAGGTGGCGTGAATTCGCCTGTTCGCGCCTTTACCGGCGTAGGCGGTACGCCGCTGTTTATCGAACGTGCTGACGGCGCGTATCTGTATGATGTCGATGGCAAAGCCTATATCGATTATGTCGGCTCCTGGGGTCCGATGGTGCTGGGTCACAACCATCCTGCTATCCGCAATGCGGTGATCGAAGCCGCCCAGCGCGGCCTGAGCTTCGGCGCGCCAACCGAGATGGAAGTGAAAATGGCGGAACTGGTCACCGAACTGGTCCCGACAATGGACATGGTGCGTATGGTGAACTCCGGTACCGAGGCCACCATGAGCGCGATCCGCCTGGCACGTGGCTTTACCGGCCGCGACAAGATCATCAAATTTGAAGGCTGCTACCACGGTCATGCGGACTGCCTGCTGGTAAAAGCCGGCTCCGGCGCGCTGACCCTCGGTCAGCCGAACTCACCGGGCGTACCGGCTGACTTTGCGAAGCATACCCTGACCTGCACCTATAACGATCTGAACACCGTTCGGGCAGCCTTCGAGCAGTATCCGCAGGAGATTGCCTGCATCATCGTTGAACCTGTCGCAGGCAACATGAACTGCATTCCTCCGCAGCCGGAGTTCCTGCCGGGTCTGCGCGCCCTGTGCGATGAGTTTGGCGCTCTGCTGATCATCGACGAAGTGATGACCGGCTTCCGCGTCGCGCTGGCGGGGGCACAGTCTTACTACGGCGTAGAGCCGGACCTGACGTGCCTTGGCAAAATCATCGGCGGCGGCATGCCTGTCGGTGCATTCGGGGGACGTAAAGAGGTGATGGAAGCGCTGGCGCCGACTGGCCCGGTCTACCAGGCGGGTACCCTTTCCGGCAACCCGATTGCGATGGCCGCAGGTTTCGCCTGTCTGACCGAAGTCGCGCAGCCGGGTATTCACGAAACCCTGACCGATCTGACATCTCAACTGGCCAACGGCCTGCTGGAGGCCGCGCAAGAAACCGGTATTCCTCTGGTGGTAAACCACGTTGGTGGGATGTTCGGGATTTTCTTCACCGATGCGAAAACCGTGACCTGCTATCAGGATGTGGTGAAGTGTGACGTTGAACGCTTCAAGCGCTTCTTCCATCTGATGCTGGAAGAAGGCGTCTACCTGGCACCATCCGCGTTTGAAGCAGGCTTTATGTCCGTCGCGCACAGCGAAGACGATATCAATAAGACTATCGATGCTGCGCGCAGGGTCTTTGCGAAGTTGTAAGACAGAAACGATCTGCTGCCCTCTCCACCGGGAGAGGGCAATACCCCACCGCCCTTCTACCTGCTTTGCTTTCTCAACAAATAGATAAAGTACGGCGCACCGATAAACGTCGACAGCAACCCGGCAGGTATCTGGTACGGGAACAGCACCATCCGCCCCAGCCAGTCAGCCACCACCAGTATTACGCCCCCCGTCAGCGCCGACATCACAATGTGCGGCATCGTGCGACGAAAGCCCATCATTCTGGCAATGTGCGGCGCCATTAAGCCGACAAAACTCAGCGGGCCGATGGTCATGGTGGCCGTTGCCGTGAGGCATGCGGCCAGCAGCAGTAACCCGATACGGGACGGCGCCAGGGCCATCCCCACCGCACGCGCGGTCTCGCCGCCCAGCGGCAGAATGGTCATCCAGCGACGACACAGCGGCACCATCGCCAGCAATACGATCATTGCAATCCCGGAATGCACGACCTGGCTGCCGGTGGCGCTGTACGTTGAACCGGAGATCCAGGTCAGGATCTTGGCCATACGCGGATCGCCACTCGCCTGCAGCATCATCAGCAGCATGGTAAATGCCGTGCTGAGCGCCATCCCGGCAAGCAGCATCCGGTGAGGGGAAAACCCGCCACGCCCGGAGGCAATGAGGATGATCAGCAGCGTCACCGCCGCGCCAACGCTCCCGGCAGGCATCAACCAGCCGAAGGCATTTCCCGGCACCAGGAACAGCATCAGGACCACGCCAAAGGCGGCACCAGAACTGATACCCAGAACCTCCGGGCTGGCCATCGGATTACCGGTCAGACGCTGGATAATACAGCCCGCCACCGCCAGCATGACCCCGGCGATTAACGCCGAGAGAATGCGCGGCCAGCGCCACTGCATGAGTTCGTTGAGCAGATCCCCAGACGCCCAGTGCCAGCCCACCGCATCGCGTCCGAAAGCGAGCGCGGCAAATGAGATAACAATCAGCACTGCCAGCCCGGCAAGGCTGAACCCCAGCACTGACTGGCGCTCAGCATAGACCTTATCGCCAGCATCCATCGCTGGCGCGCTGATACTGCGCAGACGCGGCAGCAGCCACAGCAGCAGCGGTGCACCGATAAGCGCCGTCATCGAACCGGTAGACACTTCCATCCAGACGCGTGCCAGCCAGAGAATGATTTGATCGGAAAGCCAGAGGATCAACGCGCCAATCAGCGGGGCTAACATCAGGCGCGCCAGCAGGCGGCGCGCACCGAGCATTTTTGCCAGCAGCGGCGCAAATAGCCCGATAAACCCGATGATGCCTACCGCATTTACCAGCAGGGCACTGAGCACAATCGCCAGCGTCAGCGCCCCCAGACGGGCCAGCGACAGCGCCAGCCCCAGATTACGCGCCACGCCATCGTCAAGACCCATCAACGTCAGCGGGCGCAAGAGCAGCAGCGTCAACACGACGCCACCGACGAGCTGCGGCCACAGACGCTGCACGACGCTCCAGTCGGTCTGGGTGAGCGTACCGGTGCTCCAGAGGAACATGCTCTGCAGCTGATCGTGATGGAACAGCACCAGCAGCTGATTAATCGCGCCGCAGTACAGGCTCACCACCAGCCCCGCAAGAATAAGCGTGACGGGGGAGAGACGTTTGCCCCAGGCGACGCCGAATACCAGCGCGCCCACCACACACGCACCGGCGAGGGCAGCAAACTGCGAGGTCAATGCCCCAGGCAACGCCCAGAGCGTGGTAATCGTGATCCCAAGCTGTGCCCCGGTCGCCACGCCAAGCGTCGTCGGCTCGGCCAGTGGGTTACGCAGTACCTGCTGGAATAAAACGCCCACCAGCCCTAATCCCGCCCCGACCAGCAGCGAAATCGAAAGGCGCGGCAGCAGACTGTAGTGGAACAGCATTTGCTGAATATTATCGATATCTGGCGCCACCAGCGCCCCACGCCACTGGTCGCGCGGTAAGGCCGTCGACAGATTGAACCAGGTCAATGCCAGCGCGCACAGGAAAATGAGGCAAAGCAACAGTGCCGGGAAACGGGCAATACGCGTACTCATGCCTGGCCTCCCAGCGCGTTGTCCAGCACGCGGGCAAAGTGCATGGCAGAAAGCGTCGCGCCGTAGAACCATACCGCAGGTGCGCGCAGGAACCGTTTTTCACGCACAAACGGCATTGCCTGCCAGAGCGGCGTCGCCATCAGGGTTTGCATCTCCCGCTCGTTGCCGTGGTCAAAGCACAACACATCCACATCGCGAAATGCCGCAAGACGGTCAATCCCCACGGCGGTGCTGCCCCAGAAGGTCATCTCCCCTTCCCAGGCATTACGAATACCAAAACTGTCGAGCACGTCCTGGAACAGGCAGTTTTTCCCAAAGACCAGCATATGGCGGGCATCCAGCAGCGTCACCATCAGCAGCGGGCGATCGCCCCGGTGAGCAAAACGCGGCTTCAGGGCGTTAATCAGGGCATCAAAATCGTCGAGATGTTTTTTGGCCTCAACCTCACGGTTAAGGAACAGTGCCATCTCGTGGAGGGAGTTTTTCGCCATCGCCAGCGGATTTTTACCGTCGCTGAAGGAGAAACCACGGCCGGGCGCAATCCGTGCCATTGTCTCTTCTGACGGGCCGTAACCTGCAGACCAGAACAGGAATGACGGCTTCATCTGGGTGAGCAGTTCGAGATTTGGCTCGGTGCGCAGGCCGATGTCGATTACCGAGTCCGGTAGCCTCGGCTCATTCACCCATAGCCTGTAGTTGGGAATATCCGCCACGCCATAGGGCGTAACGCCCAGCGCCATCATCAGCTCTACCGGCAACCATTCCAGCGCCACAATGCGGTGTGGATCGACCGCAGCCGCACGCGCGGTATTCATTTTTAACAGCAGCGGTGAAAGCGCCATTGCCGTCAGCAGACGACGGCGACTCATCAACATAGAATCCAGCATCAGTACACAAAGCTCACCGGTGCTGCCCCGGCAGGGTGAGGCAAAATCCCCATTGGAATACCGTAAATGTGTTCCAGCGTTTCACTGCGCATCAGTTCAGACGGCGTCCCCTGGGCGATCATTTCACCGCCGCGCAGGGCAACGAGGTAATCGCAGTAACGCGCGGCCATGTTGATATCATGCAGGACCGCGATAACCGTCAGACCGCGCTGCTGGCTTAAACGATGCACCAGCGCAAGCACGTCGACCTGATGGGCAATGTCCAGCGCAGAGGTCGGTTCGTCGAGCAGCAGGCAGCGGCTGTCCTGGGCCACCAGCATTGCTATCCACGCGCGCTGACGTTCCCCTCCTGACAGGCTGTCTACCAGACGGTGGGCCAGCGGTTTTAGCCCCACCAGCGCAATCGCCTCTTCCACTTTCTCTCTGTCGGCCACGCCGAAACGGCCAAGCGCGCCGTGCCACGGATAACGCCCAATCGCCACCAGTTCACGCACGGTCATCCCCTCCGCCTGCGGCAACTGCTGCGGCAGATACGCCACTTTGCGGGCAAAGGCTTTACTGCTCCAGCTCTCCAGCGGCTGACCGTCCAGCAGGATATCGCCTTCTGACGGCAGCTGATGGCGGCCAAGCATTTTGAGCAGCGTTGATTTACCAGAGCCGTTGTGACCAATCAGGCCTGTCACTTTACCTGCCGGGAAGGTCAAAGAGAGCGGATGCAGCAGGGTGCGTCCGGGCACGCGAAAGGAGAGATTATTGAGCGTGAAGGTGGTGTCGGATTGCGTTTGATTATCCTGCATATCGGCCAACTTAAATAAAAAGGGCACGGCGAACCGTGCCCGAAGAGAGATTAGAAGCGGAAGGTCGCGGTGGCGACAACCTGACGTTCAGCACCCCAGTAGCATGCATAATCCTTGTAGCAGCTGGAGACATATTCCCGATCGAACAGGTTATTCACGTTCACCGCCACAGATGACCCCGGCAGACCCAGACGGGCCAGATCGTATTTCACCATCGCATCGGCAAGGGTGTAGCTCGCGACGTTAAACGGCTGATCTTTTTTGTCGCCGCTTGAGTAGTAGCTCACCGTGTTACCGATGTAACGGGTACCGGCACCAATCGTCAGGCCGCTTAAGGCCGTGTCGGTGAAGGTGTAATCTGCCCACAATGACGCCTGATTACGCGGCACTTCCGCCGGACGTTTACCTTCAAAGGTGCTGTCATGGGTGTACTCAGCATCAATAAAGCTATACGCCGCGGTCACGTTAATATTGGCGTTAACCGCTGCCTTCGCTTCCAGTTCGAAACCACGAGAACGGATCTCACCGGTCTGGATACTGTGAGTATTCGTTGGATCGTTCGGATCCGCCGTCAGGTTCTTATCTTTCGTCAGCTGGAACAGCGACGCGGTGACCACAACCGGCAGGTCTTTCGGCGCGTATTTCACACCCGTTTCATACTGCTTACCGCGGGAAGGGTCGAACGGTGTGCCGTTACGATCGGCGCCCGATACCGGCTCAAACGACTCGCTGTAGCTGAAGTAAGGTGAAATACCGTTATCAAAGAGATAGTTAATTCCCCCGCGCCAGGTGAAAGCCTGGTCGTGGTTTTCAGCCAGCGAATCGGCCGTACCGCGCGTCAGCGTTGAAGCCATCACGTAGTCGTAGCGTCCGCCCAGCGTCAGCACCCACTTATCCCACTCCGCCTGATCCTGAGCATAGAGCCCGGTCTGTTCATTACGGTTAACGACGGAGTAGTTAGACCATGGCAGGTTGGTGTTGATGTTCGCGTTGCCGTAATCCGGGTTCTGGATATCAATAGGGTCGGCGGAACCGTACAGCGCATTGATATCATTACGCATACGCGAGTAATCAACGCCCGTCAGCAACGTGTGGTCTACGGCGCCCGTCGCGAATGTCGACTGCAGCTGAGTATCCACGGTGAACATATTCAGATCTTCATCTGAACGCACATAAGCGCGGTTAATTTTGCCAGGCTCAGCGTAGCCATTGCCGTAAACAGAGCGGTAGAGCGTATGAACTTTTGCGTAACGCAGATTCTGACGCACGGTGAACGTGTCATCAAACTGATGCGAGAAGCTGTAACCAATCAACTGCTGGCGACGAGCCATCTTATTATCCGCTTCACCTTCGTTGAAATCGGTTGGGATCTTATGCTCATTGCCGTTTGCGTCACGGTATGGCACCACGGTCCCTTCCCGTGGCAACCAGCCGTAGTAGCCCGCTTCCGGATCGTTCTGGAAATTGCTCAGGAAGGTGAAATCGGTTTTGTCATCCGGACGCCAGCTAAAGGAGGGCGCAATCGCATAGCGGGTTGATTTTGACATCTCCTGCTGTGCGTTCTGACTACTGCCAAGACCGGTCAGGCGGTACGACCACACGCCATCTTCATCGATTGCATCACTGAAATCGAAGCCCGTTTGCCACAGGTTATTGGTCCCCATTTTAAACTGGACTTCTTTCAGCGGCTCGGTCAGTGGGCGTTTGCTCACCATACTGACGATACCGCCGGGATTGCTGTTGCCGTAGAGCACAGACGTAGGTCCGCGCATCACTTCTACGCGCTCAAGGAAGTACGGATCCATGGAAGCTTCGGAGTAGTTATTCCCCATCAGCTTCATGCCATCGAGATACTGGTTGGTGTTTACCGTCGAAGGCGCGGTAAAACCACGAATTGAGACCACATCATAGGTGGTGGAGCTGCCGCGGGTCGCAAACACGCTCGGCGTATAGCCCAGCGCCTCTTTTACGGTCGCTGGCTGGCGGCGTTCCATTTCATCACGCGTCACCACGGAAATAGACTGCGGGGTCTTTTCAATCGCGGTATCGGTTTTGGTCGCCGTTGCCGTGCGTTTTGCTGCGATCGTTGGCGCAGGCCCCCACGGACTTTCCTGGGCGGCAGGCGCGGCGGTGACGGGGATGGTTTCTTCTTTTTTCTGGGTTTCAGCCGCATGTGCATACGTAGACATGCCGGCAACCGCTGTGGCTACGACGACCGCGATTTTTCGCAGCGACGTGTGAATTGGCTGAGCAGTATTGGAAAGCGCCATGTTTATCTCTGATGGAAAAGTGAATGATAACGTAAACGAGAATTATTATTATGACCGCAGAATAATATGCGAAACGCTGGCTGCATAGCAAGCAGTAAGCGGCCCTACGAGAATTAAGGGTTTAAGAAATAAACAAGAGAAAACGAAGGGTTAATCAGAATGAAAACGAGGGTTAAGGAAATGGAAAGTACAGGTAAAAAAAATCCCCCCTTTCGGGGGGATGTGAAGCGTTAGTTACCGCCGAACATATCTTTAATCCAGCCCGCGACACCGTCGCTGTCTTTTTTCTCATTCTGCTGCTGCGGCTGTTGTTGCGGCTGCTGCTGAGGCTGAGAAGACTGCTCGAACGGGTTACCCGTCGGTTGCTCTGGCTGGCTTTGCTGGCACAGCGAATCCGGGTTGGTGGTCCAGACAGGCAAGGTACGCATACCGCCGCCACAGACAAAGTTACCAGAACCGTCCACGCCCATATCGACGATATCTTCCGGCGCCACCAGATTCAGCGGTACCGGAGACTGATTCGCCAGATAGCGCTGGTAAATCGACATCGCCCCGCTTGCACCGTACAGTTTGGTTGGCTGGTTGTTATCGCGACCTACCCAGGTGATCACCACTTCACGGCCATCGATACCGGCGAACCAGGTATCCACGTTGTTGTTGGTGGTCCCGGTTTTACCTGCCAGATGCAGGCCCGGATACTTCGCGCCCAGTTGACGTCCGGTCCCCCGCTGCACAACCTGCTGCATCGTCCACAACGTCATATAGGCTGCCTGCGCTGGCACGGCACGTTCCGCTTGCGGGAAGCTCTGATACAGCACGGAGCCATCCTCGGCAATCACCGAACGCAGAGCAGAGAGCGGTGCACGGTTACCCCCGCTGGCAATGGTCTGGAACGCCTGAGCCACTTCGATCGGCGTCAGGTTAAGCGCCCCCAGGATCATCGCCGGAACAGGATGGAGCTGATCTTTCGGCACACCCAGTTTCTGCCAGGTGTCGACAATCGCCGGCAGACCGAGCGCCATACCCAGGTTCACCGTTGGCACGTTCATCGAGCGGGTCAACGCATCCACCAGCATGACCTGGCCGCTGAACTGTTTATCGTCGTTCTGCGGAGACCATACCTGGCCGTTAGGCTGGCGCAGGGAAATCGGCGCATCGGCAATCCAGGTATTCAGGCGATACTGGTTAGGCTGACTCAGGGCGGTAAGATAGGTTGCCGGTTTTGCCAGTGAACCAATCGAACGTCGCGCCTGCATTGCACGGTTGTAGCCTGCGAACTGCGGCTCAGCACCGCCCACCATGGCGCGAACTTCGCCGGTGTTACGGTCAACCACCACCATCGCGGTTTCAAGATCGCTCAGCTTACGCTGTTTCTTCAGCGCCGGGATGCCTTCCACCGCAGCTTTTTCAGCGGCTTCCTGCGCCACGGAATCGAAGGTAGTAAAGATCTTCACGCCGGAGAGATCTTTCACCTTATCACCGAGCTTGCTTTGCAGCTCCTGACGCACCAGCTGCATAAACGCAGGCTGAGGCGAGATCACGCCACCGCGCGGCTGAACGCCGAGTGGTCGCGCGCTCAGCATGTCGTACAGCTCCTGGTCAATCACCTGCTGTTGTTGCAGCAGACGCAGCACCAGGTTACGACGTTCCAGCGCCAGTTTCGGGTTACGCCACGGGTTATAAATGGACGCCCCTTTCACCATGCCCACCAGCAGCGCCTGCTGGTCAAGGCTCAGCTCTTCCACCGGACGACCAAAGTAGTACAGACTTGCCAGCGGGAAGCCGCGGATTTCGTTATCCCCGCTCTGACCGAGGTACACCTCGTTCATGTACAGCTCAAGGATACGATCCTTGCTGTAACGCGCATCCATCAGTACGGCCATGTACGCTTCGTTGGCTTTACGCCAGTAAGAGCGTTCACTGGAGAGGAACAAGTTCTTCACCAGCTGCTGGGTCAGCGTACTCGCCCCCTGCACCGTCCGTCCGGCGGTCAGGTTAGCCAGCACCGCACGGCCAATCGAGTAAAGGCTGATGCCATCATGCTCATAGAAGTGACGGTCTTCGGTTGCCAGCAGGGTATCAACCAGCAGGTCCGGGAAGCCGTTACGGGCAACAAACAGACGTTGTTCGCCGTTCGCCGACGAGAGCATGGTGATCAGACGCGGATCGAGACGGAAGAAACCGAACTGACGGTTGTTATCCATGTTCTCGATGGTGTCCAGACGATCGCCGTCAAAGGTCAGACGCGCACGCACCTGACCCTCTTTGCTGTCCGGGAAATCAAACGGACGGCGGATCATCTCAATGCTTTTCGCCTGCACGGTAAATTCGCCAGGACGCGTCATTTTCGACACCTGACGATACTGGGTGGCTTCCAGCAGTTTCACCATCTCGTTCTTGCTGATGGACATATCTGGCTCAAGGTTCACCATGCGGCCATACACCGCCGCAGGCAGTTGCCAGACTTTTCCGTCGATACGGCTACGGATCTTCTGATCCAGATAGACGCCGTAAATCGCCATCAGCACAACAAATACAATGAACAGCTTCAGCAGCAGCCAGAACCAGCCGCGCTTGCCCCGAGGCTTACGCCCTTTGCCTTTCCCTTTACGCGGCATCGGTTCTTCATCCTCATAATCGTCTTCATAGTCATCGTCATAGTCCTCATCTCTGAGGCGACGACGGCTTACCTTTTCTTTCGCCGGACGCGTTGGTTTTCCCTTACGTCCTATTGGCTCGCGGTCATTCCCCGCCATGCTTTTTCTCCGCAACTTTCAGGCGCAAGGGCCCGATTCTCTTTTCTTCCACTGGCCTGTGAAAGAAGAAATCTCTCAAAGTAAACAGCAAGACCTTCCTGACAGGAACGTCTTTAGTATTTTCTCCCGCACCCTGCGGGTGAGGGCATCAAGCCGCACGTTCCCAGCCACACCCGTCACGAATATTTCTTCGTCCGTCGTGTCGGTGCCGTATTTGCCGGATCGTCCGGCCAGACATGTTTGGGATACCGCCCCTTCATCTCTTTTTGCACGTCACGGTAGCTCCCCGCCCAGAATGCCCCCAGGTCGCGGGTAATCTGTAACGGGCGATGGGCTGGCGACAACAGCTCCAGCACCAGAGAGACGCGCCCTTGCGCCACAGAAGGCGTGGTGGCTTCTCCAAACATTTCCTGCATACGTACCGCCAGCGCCGGAGGATTATCCTCGTGATAACGAATGGCAATCCGGCTTCCGGTCGGCACAGTGTAATGCCCTGGCAGTTCACTATCCAGACGTTGACGTAATGACCAGTCCAGTAAATTCTGTAACGCGACCTTAACATCAAGCGCTTTTAGCGCACGCAGCGAGTGTACACCGTGCATTTGCGGCAGCAGCCAGCGTTCAAGCGAGCCCAGCAATGTCTCATCATCGACCGCGGGCCAGTCATACTCCGGTAGCCAGCGCGCGGCACAGTGAAGACGAATACGGTACTGTTCCGCCTCTGGCGTCCAGTTCAGCACCCCTAACCCTTTGTCCCGGATGCCGTTCAGCATGGCCAGATGCAGCACCTCTTCCGACGGTTTTGCCAGCGGCGTGGTGCCGAGGATCAGTTTACCTGTCTGGCTGCGACGAAACGCCTTCAGCGTGCCCTGAGCCTCATCCCATTCCACGGTATCGGATTGCTGGATCAACTGCGGACAGGCACGCGTCAGGGCATCTATATCCACCGCGATAGCCTGTAAAATACGCGCGTCCGGGGAGTGGCTACCCTGTAACAGTAACGGCGCAATCAGCCATTCGTGACGCGTCATGGCGTCATCGCTGTCCAGCATCGCACCCATGCCATTGGCCAGTTGATATCGCCCGTCCAGACCGCGACGACGCGCGATCCTGTCGGGAAACGCCTGCGCTAACAGAGGCGCGATAGCCGCGCTGTCTGGCGATCCGGCTTTGCCGTTGAGTCGCCGGCAAAGCTGCTGCGCCCGCTGCTGCCAGTTCCCCTGATTGCGGGAAAAGGCCTGCGCCAGATCGCTGCTGCCACCGCGTGGTGGCTCCTCAAGAATAGCCGCCAGTTTCGCCGCCGTAGCAATTTCATCTTCCCCCTGCGCGGCCACCAGCATCGCCGCCAGGCGAGGGTCATTGCCCAGCGCGGCCATTTTTTGCCCGCGGGATGACAATCGCTCACCATCAAGCGCCCCCAGGCGGTTCAGTAAGGCCCGGGCAGCAGCAAGGTTCGCGGCGGGTGGAGGATTAAGCCAGGTCAGCTGTGCCGGATCCGGGCATCCCCACTGCAGAAGATCCATCACCAGCCCCGCCAGATCGCTGTGTAAAATTTCCGGCGTGCTTTGCTGTGCAGCGCGTTCAGCCTGCTCCGCGCTGGTCAAATGCAGGCAGATACCGGGCTCAAGACGTCCCGCACGGCCTGCTCGCTGAACCATTGACGCCTGGCTTATGCGCTGCGTCAGCAGTTTAGTCAGCCCGGTGCGCGCGTCAAAGCTCGCCACCCTCTCCTGCGCACTGTCCACCACAAGACGAATGCCTTCAATGGTTAAACTGGTTTCGGCAATATTGGTTGCCAGCACCACCTTACGCTGCCCCGCGGGCGCGGGCAGGATTGCTTTACGCTGATCCGCCAGTGACAGCGCGCCGTAGAGCGGGCAAAGCAGCACCTCACTTCCCACCCGGGAAGCCAGTTGGTCCTGCACGCGCTGGATCTCGCCTACGCCTGGCAAAAACAGCAGTAGCGATCCCGATTCCTGGCGGAGCAATTCGGCGGTTGCGATGGCTACCGCGTCGTCAAAACGCTGATGGGCAGGCAATGGTTGATAGCGACGCTCAACGGGAAATGCTCTGCCTTCGGAGGCGATAACCGGCGCGTCGGGCAACGTCTGCTGCAGTCGCTCGTTATCCAGCGTAGCGGACATGATAAGCAACCGGAGGTCGTCGCGTAGCCCTTGCTGAACATCAAGTAACAGCGCCAGTGCCAGATCTGCCTGCAGGCTACGCTCGTGGAATTCATCCAGAATCACCAATCCGACGCCGTTTAACTCCGGATCGTTTTGCAGCATGCGGGTCAGGATCCCTTCGGTCACCACCTCAAGGCGCGTGGACGGGCCAACGCAGGTTTCGGCGCGCATACGGTAACCCACCGTCTCGCCCGGCTTTTCACCAAGCAGTTCCGCCAGGCGCTGCGCCACGTTCCGTGCGGCCAGCCTGCGCGGCTCCAGCAGGATAATTTTCCCGCGGACAGTGCCCTCTTTGAGGATCTGCAGCGGCAGCCAGGTAGATTTACCTGCGCCCGTCGGGGCGTTAAGTAAAACCTGTGGGGCATGGTGTAAGGCAGCAAGAAGCTCAGGAAGGACGACGGCGACCGGCAATGAGGACACTAACAACTCCAGAGGGTTAACATTAGTCGGCGTACATTGTAGCATCGGCGCATACCATTACCGAGTCCCCTGTATGTCTGAGTCGAAACGGCTGTTTTTTGCCATAGAATTGCCCTCCACGCTGCAGCGAAAAATCGTTCGCTGGCGAGCCAGCCATTTTCCCCAGGACGCAGGCCGTCCGATCGCGGCGGCAAACCTGCACCTGACGCTGGCCTTTCTGGGCGATGTCAGCGCCGAAAAACAGCGCGCGCTGGCAGCAATGGCTGGCCGCATTTCTCAGCCGGCGTTTACGCTGCACCTCGACGACGCGGGCCAGTGGCTGCGCTCACGCGTGGTCTGGCTGGGCACGCGCCAGCCGCCCCGCGGGCTTTTACAGCTTGCCAGTATGTTGCGCGCCCAGGCGGCTCGCAGCGGGTGTTACCAGAGTCCGCAGCCGTTTCATCCGCATATCACCCTGCTGCGCGATGCCGGTCAGGCCGTTGCCATTCCGCCACCCGGCTTTCACTGGGACGTTGAGGTCAATACCTTCGCGCTTTACGAATCGGTCTTTACCCAAGGACGCACCCGTTACACGCCGCTACAGCGCTGGTCGCTGGGCGATACCCTAAGGAATTCTGATGAAGTTTAGTCCTGCCCTGCAGCACGCCACGCTGGTTCAACGCTACAAACGCTTTCTCGCTGACGTGATCACCCCCGAAGGTGAACAGCTCACGCTGCACTGCCCGAACACCGGTGCCATGACCGGTTGTGCGACGCCGGGTGACACGGTCTGGTATTCCACTTCAGAAAATACTAAACGCAAATATGCCCATACCTGGGAAATGACCGAGACGCAAAACGGGGCATTTATTTGCGTGAATACCCTGCGCGCCAATCAATTAGTTAAGGAAGCATTGACCCTTGGCACCCTGCCCGAACTGGTGGGGTATGGCACGCATAAAAGTGAAGTCAAATATGGCGATGAAAGCAGCAGAATTGACTTCATGTTACAGGCGGAAGACCGGCCCGAGTGCTATATTGAAGTAAAATCAGTGACGTTAGCGGAACAGGAAAACGGCTACTTCCCGGATGCGGTCACGCTACGGGGGCAGAAGCATCTGCGGGAGCTGATGAGTGTTGCGGCGGCGGGCAAACGCGCCGTATTGCTGTTTGCGGTTTTACATTCAGCCATTGAACGATTTTCTCCAGCCCGCCATATTGATCTCAAATACGCGCAATTGTTGAATGAGGCACAAAAGCAGGGGGTGGAGGTTTTGGCTTATAAAGCGGAACTTTCTGCCGATAATATGACTCTGAGATCCTCTCTTCCCATTGTCTTATAAGGGATTAGACGATTGACTATTAAGTGTTCTGGCCGCGTGCGCAAATACGCTTTTCCTCACAGGCTTGTCAAGTGTTACGTTTAGATAATTGCCATACGGAAAAGCATCTGCTATTTATAGCGACCTGATTTTTCCCCCAACACGGGGATCGATAGTGCGTGTTAAGGAGAAGCAACATGCAAGAAGGGCAAAACCGTAAAACATCGTCCCTGAGTATTCTCGCCATCGCTGGGGTGGAGCCGTATCAAGAGAAGCCGGGCGAAGAGTATATGAACGAAGCCCAGCTGTCGCACTTCAAGCGTATTCTTGAAGCATGGCGTAATCAACTCAGGGATGAAGTCGATCGCACCGTTACTCATATGCAGGATGAAGCTGCTAACTTCCCGGACCCGGTAGACCGTGCCGCTCAGGAAGAAGAGTTCAGCCTCGAACTGCGTAACCGTGACCGCGAACGCAAACTGATCAAAAAGATCGAAAAAACGCTGAAAAAAGTCGAAGACGAAGATTTTGGCTACTGCGAATCCTGCGGTGTTGAAATCGGAATTCGTCGCCTGGAAGCGCGTCCAACCGCCGATCTGTGCATCGACTGTAAAACGCTGGCAGAAATCCGCGAAAAACAGATGGCCGGTTAATACCAGCGCTGTTTACACACTCTAAAGGCGGGAGTTTCTCCCGCCTTGTTACTGTTGATATGTCTGAATCACACTATATTGGGCGCTTCGCGCCATCCCCTTCTGGTGAATTACACTTCGGCTCATTAATTGCCGCCCTCGGCAGCTACCTGCAGGCTCGCGCCCGTCACGGTAAATGGCTGGTCCGCATTGAAGATATTGATCCTCCGCGTGAAGTTCCCGGTGCAGCAGATACCATTCTGCGTCAGCTGGAACATTACGGTCTTCACTGGGACGGCGACGTCCTCTGGCAGTCAAGGCGACATGATGCCTACCGGGAACGCCTGGCGTGGCTCCACGCACAAGGGCTCTCCTACTACTGCACCTGCACCCGCGCGCGTATTCAGAGCGTGGGTGGCGTCTATGACGGCCACTGCCGCACGCGCAATAACGGCCCAGAACTGGCCGCCGTGCGCATAAAGCAGCATGCCCCGGTGACGCACTTTACTGATTTACTCTCCGGCGAAATCCATGCGGATGAACGTCTTGCACGCGAAGATTTTATTATCCACCGCCGTGACGGCTTGTTCGCCTATAACCTGGCGGTTGTGGTTGATGACCATTTCCAGGGCGTGACGGAAATTGTGCGCGGGGCTGACCTGGTGGAACCTACCGTGCGACAAATATCGCTCTATCACCAGTTTGGCTGGAACGCGCCGGATTACATTCATCTGCCGCTGGCGGTCAATGAACAGGGCTTTAAGCTGTCAAAACAAAATCATGCGCCCGCCCTGCCAGACGGCGATCCGCGCCCTGTTTTGATCGACGCGCTGCGATTTCTCAACCAGAATGTAACCAACGAATGGCAGGATTTGCGAATTGACGAACTGCTGAAAATGGCGATCGCCAACTGGACGCTGACGACCGTGCCAAAAATCCAGCATTCTCAAATGCGTTGCGCTGAGCTATGATTAGCCGCTTTTTTCATAACAAAACACACTACGAGGTGTACTATTTTTACCCGAGTCGCTAATTTTTGCCGTAAAGTGCTAAGCCGCGAAGAGAGCATGGCGAACGACGCTATTGCGCAAAACCGCATGTCGGTTATTCCACGTGAGCAGCACAATATTTCCCGCAAAGATATCAGTGAAAATGCCCTCAAGGTGCTCTATCGTCTGAATAAAGCAGGCTACGAGGCCTATCTCGTTGGCGGTGGGGTGCGTGATTTACTGCTGGGCAAAAAACCAAAAGATTTCGACGTGACGACCAGCGCCACGCCAGAGCAGGTGCGCAAATTATTCCGTAACTGCCGCCTTGTTGGCCGTCGTTTTCGTCTTGCTCACGTCATGTTTGGGCCGGAAATTATTGAAGTGGCGACCTTCCGCGGTCACCACGAAGCGGGCGAATCCGATCGCACCACCTCCCAGCGCGGCCAGAACGGCATGCTACTGCGGGACAATATCTTCGGCTCTATCGAAGAAGATGCCCAGCGTCGCGATTTCACGATCAACAGCCTTTACTACAGCGTGGCAGATTTCACCGTCCGTGATTACGTCGGCGGCATGCAGGACCTGAAAGACGGTCTGATTCGCCTGATCGGCACGCCGGAAACGCGTTATCGTGAAGACCCGGTGCGTATGCTGCGCGCCGTACGTTTCGCCGCCAAACTCTCAATGCGCATCAGCCCGGAAACCGCAGAGCCGATACCGCGTCTGGCGACGCTGATTAACGACGTGCCGCCAGCCCGTCTGTTTGAAGAGGCGCTGAAGCTGCTGCAGGCCGGTTACGGCTACGAAACCTACAAGCTGCTACGCGAATACAGCCTTTTCCAGCCCCTGTTCCCGACCATTACGCGCTGCTTTACCGAAAACGGTGACAGCCCAATGGAACGCATGATTGCGCAGGTACTGAAGAATACCGATACCCGCATTCACAACGATATGCGAGTGAACCCGGCGTTCCTGTTTGCCGCGATGTTCTGGTATCCGCTGCTGGAAGCGGCGCAGAGAATTGCGCAGGAAAGCGGTCTGGCCTACTACGATGCGTTTGCGTTGGCCGCAAATGACGTGCTGGATGAAGCCTGCCGCACGCTCGCCATTCCAAAACGTATTACGACGCTGGTGCGTGATATCTGGCAGCTTCAGCTGCGCATGTCTCGTCGTCAGGGTAAACGCGCCTGGAAGCTGATGGAGCATCCTAAATTCCGCGCTGCATTCGATTTACTGTCGCTGCGTGCTGAAATTGAACGGAACCAGGAACTGCAGCGTCTGGCGCAGTGGTGGGGCGAATTCCAGGTTTCAGCACCGCCAGAGCAGAAAGATATGCTCGTCGACCTCGATGACGAACCGACGCCGCGTCGTCGCCACCGTCGTCCGCGCAAACGTGCGCCGCGCCGTGAAGGTACGGCATGACCCTGGCGTACATTGCCATCGGCAGCAATCTGGCCTCTCCGCTGGAGCAGGTTAATGCTGCCGTTCAGGCGCTGGGTGAAATCCCACAAAGCCGTATTGTGGCGGTCTCTTCTTTCTACCGGACACCGCCGCTGGGGCCACAGGATCAGCCTGATTACCTGAATGCCGCCGTGGTGCTGGACACTGCGCTGAATGCCGACACGCTGCTGGATAATACTCAGCGAATCGAACTGCAGCAGGGCCGCGTACGCAAAGCCGAACGCTGGGGGCCGCGCACCCTCGATCTCGACATTATGCTGTTTGGCCACGAGGTGATTAACACCCCCCGTCTCACCGTTCCGCACTACGACATGAAAAATCGCGGCTTTATGCTCTGGCCGCTGTTCGACGTTGCCCCTGACCTCACCTTCCCTGACGGCCTCTCGCTGAAGGCAGTGCTGGATAGCCTCGACGCAGAAAAACCTGCCCGCTGGTGAGCCGCGTTTTTACCGGTTAACCCTCACTGAATTGTGGTTAATCGGTTGCCTAAAATCATTGTTCCCTCAAATGTTACTGTTAGAATGCGCAAAGATTCGCTTTTGGGCTATCAGGAAACAGTATGAAACCAACCACCATCTCCTTACTGCAGAAATGCAAACAGGAAAAGAGACGCTTCGCCACCATTACTGCGTATGACTACAGCTTCGCTAAGCTTTTTGCCGAAGAGGGTATCACTGTCATGCTGGTCGGAGATTCGTTAGGGATGACGGTACAAGGCCATGATTCCACCCTGCCGGTGACGGTCGAAGATATTGCCTACCATACCCGTGCCGTGCGCCGCGGAGCACCTGCCTGTCTGCTGCTTTCCGATCTGCCTTTTATGGCCTACGCGACGCCAGAGCAAGCGTTCGAGAATGCGGCAACCGTCATGCGTGCCGGGGCCAATATGGTCAAAATCGAAGGCGGAGCCTGGCTTGCAGAGACCGTGAAAATGCTCACCGAACGTGCCGTGCCGGTCTGCGGCCACCTGGGTCTGACGCCGCAATCCGTCAATATTTTTGGCGGCTATAAGGTGCAGGGCCGCGGTGACGCGGCACAGACACTGTTTGAGGATGCCCTGGCGCTGGAAGCCGCTGGCGCACAGCTGCTGGTGCTGGAGTGTGTGCCGGTTGAACTGGCGAAACGCATCACCGAGGCGCTGTCGATTCCGGTGATTGGCATTGGCGCAGGCAACGTTACCGACGGTCAGATTTTAGTGATGCACGACGCCTTTGGTATTACCGGCGGTCATATCCCTAAATTCGCCAAAAATTTCCTGGCAGAAGCAGGCGACATGCGTGCTGCTGTGCGGCAGTATATTGCCGACGTTGAATCCGGTGTTTACCCGGGTGAAGAACACAGTTTCCATTAAGGAGTCTTGTTGTGCTAATCATTGAAACCCTGCCGCTGCTTCGCCAGCATATCCGTCGTGCACGTCAGGAAGGTAAACGTATCGCACTGGTTCCCACGATGGGTAACCTGCATGACGGCCATATGAAGCTTGTTGATGAAGCCAGAGCGCGTGCAGATATCGTGGTGGTCAGTATCTTCGTGAACCCCATGCAGTTTGACCGTGCCGACGACCTGGCGCGCTATCCGCGCACCCTGCAGGAAGATTGCGAAAAACTCAAAAAACGCCACGCCGACATTGTCTTCTCTCCGGCACCTGCAGACGTCTACCCGCAGGGGACCGAGGACGCGACCTACGTGGACGTGCCGGGCATTTCAACCATGCTGGAAGGCGCCAGCCGTCCGGGCCATTTCCGCGGCGTTTCAACCATCGTCAGCAAGCTGTTTAACCTGGTGCAGCCCGACGTTGCCTGCTTCGGTGAGAAGGACTTCCAGCAGCTGGCGTTGATCCGTAAGATGGTCGCCGACATGGGTTATGATATTGAGATCGTGGGCGTGCCGATTGTGCGTGCCAAAGACGGTCTGGCGCTCAGTTCCCGTAACGGGTACCTTACCGCGGATGAGCGTAAAATCGCGCCGGGATTGAGCAAGGTCATGAATACCATGGCGGAACAGCTTGTGGCTAAAGAGCTGAGTGCAGAAGAGATCGTTGCCCTCGCCGAACAGGCGCTGAACGACAAAGGCTTCCGCGCTGACGATATCCAAATCCGTGATGCCGATACGCTGCTTGAGCTGACCGATACCAGCAAGCGCGCGGTGCTTCTGGTGGCTGCATGGCTCGGTCAGGCACGCCTTATCGACAATAAAGTGGTTGAGCTGGCATAACTCTCTACCTCCCCTCGTTCGCGGGGGGTTAACGCATGATGATTAAAGGTAAACGTAATGATTCGCAAAATGCTGCAAGGTAAGCTTCACCGTGTGAAAGTCACTCAGGCCGACCTGCACTATGAAGGCTCCTGCGCCATTGATCAGGATTTTCTTGATGCAGCGGGCATCCTTGAAAACGAAGCCATTGATATCTGGAACGTGAATAACGGTAAGCGCTTCTCTACCTATGCGATCGCGGCGGAACGCGGCTCCAGAATTATCTCCGTGAATGGCGCTGCCGCTCACTGTGCCGACGTCGGTGATATCGTCATCATCGCCAGCTTCGTGATGATGTCTGACGAAGAAGCCCGTCGCTGGCAGCCAAAAGTGGCGTACTTCGAAGGCGACAACGAAATGAAACGCACCGCGAAAGCCATTCCGGTCCAGGTTGCCTGATATCCTGAAGGCTGTGAACCGTTCACAGCCTTCTCTCACCTCATCCCTGCGGCTGATTACTGATAAGCCGCGACATCGTCTCCAGCGAATCCGTCCTTAGAATATACAGTCGCTTAAGCAGGAACGGATTGTCCCCGGGCTTCACTTTGCCTTTTACCGTTGTCACCGCCAGGTGGAACCCTGCGTCATTCGCCGCTTTTACCGCTTTGTCGTCATAGGCGCCAAACGGATAAGAGAGATAGAGCACGTGCGGGTTAAATTGCGCCAGCGCCCGGCGTGAACGCGCGAAATCGAACAAAATCACGTGATGGCTACGGCTCAGTAAGATCGGGTGTTTATTGCCGTCCACCCGATGCAAGAAGTGAGTATGGGACTGGATATCAAACACATCCTGGATCTGCTCAAGCTCAGAGACACTCATAAACTGCAGGTATTTCGGCGCCCACTTCTGCGGATGACGTTTTATACGCGACGAGATGATAAACGCCGTCGCCTTGAATCCATACGCTTTGAGGACGGGATACGCATAGCGGCTCACCGACTTCAGCCCGTCATCAAAGGTGATCACCACAGACTTCGCCGGCAGGTTCATTTTGTTACGCACATACCCTTCAAGCTGAGCCATCGTCAGCGTGGTATAGCCCTGATCGCGAAGCCATGTCATCTGGTTGCTGAACGCACGCACGCTGGTGGTCGTGGAGGTATGCCGGAAACGGGTGTTCTCTTCATCACGCAGGATATGGTGATAGGTCAGGACCGGGATGCCGTTATCTTCCTGCGCATCCAGGCTGCTGATCCACGCCAGACGATTGCCGATGCGGATCTGATACCAGGTCTGGTTCAGACGGTCTTTAAGTTTATTCAGAATGGGGTAGCGAAGGTTAGCACTCATCGTGCCGAAAGGGGCGCTTCCGCTGCTGGGGGCGTTAAAGACAGGCGTGTCTTTCCAGGTTATCAGGTTCTGGTTACTCAGCGGTTTATTCAAATCGCCAAGGCTATCTTCCACGCGCTGTTTGCCCTGCACGTCTTCCAGGTGCTCTTTATCGATAAAGCCCGTGCCGAAGCCAAAACGAAACTCGTAATAATCAGCGGATGTGGGGACGACGGCCAGGATTTGCCCGGCACGGATATTGCCGACATTGACCACATTGTTACCTACTTGCGCCCAGATAGCCGCATCTTCGGTGGTTTGCATATATCGGGCGGGAAGCCCTTGCTGAGCGATCAGGCTGGCAGATGCGCCGCCGGAAACCAGCAGCAACAGAAGGAACACAACGCGCATGAACATGGAATATTAATCGACACGAAAAATCAGCCACCATTGTAACAAAAGCAGCATCAATACCAATGTTTAATTCTTATACAAATCATGGAGCAAGACAAAGGGAGGATTTTTTTGCTGCTGATGCCACAGGCTGCTGACGCCGGCCACTTTTTTGTCGACGATTGCATGACGGAATTCAGCGCTGCTTAAGGTTTCCCGGAAGGGATACATGGATTCCAGCAGCAAAGAGTTAATGCCTGATATCACTTCACAGTTGTCGTGCTTGTGGCTCAACAATGCCGCAGAGCGATAAGGTGCCGCGCCGGATTTATCGGTCAGGAAGATGACGCCGTCACCGGTGTCGGTTTCATGCAGGGCATCGCACATCATTCGGCTGAGCATGTTGGTGCTCAATCCACGCCAGTAGTTAACCGCACGGCATTGCGCCAGCGGACCAAATCTGGCCTCCAGTTTATCCAGCATATCCTGCGCCTGTTCATCATGGCAGGCGATCACCCATCCCAGCATCACTCTCTCCTTAGCAGGCAAGTAGTTTAGCGGAGTGAAGGTTAGCGTACGGTGATAACAATCAAAGAAAAGCGCCCGGCAAACAGAATGTCGCCGGGCGGGAGATTAGCTGCGCAGACCGCGTCCACGCTGAATCAGAGACCAGCACAGCAGGTAGAAGGCGATAATAAACACCACCAGCACCGCAACCGTGGTAATCAGTGGCACATCCGTAATGCCGAGGAAACCAAAGCGGAAGCCGCTGATCATATAAACAATCGGGTTCAGATGTGACAGCGCCTGCCAGAACGGCGGCAGCAGCGTCAGGGAGTAGAACACCCCGCCAAGATAGGTCAGTGGCGTCAGCACAAAGGTCGGGATCAGGCTGATATCATCGAACGTTTTAGCAAACACCGCGTTCAGCAGACCGGCCAGCGAGAACAAGATTGCCGTCAACAGTAACGTGAGCGCCACGAACAGCCATGAATGCACCTGGAACGGCACAAAGAACAGGGAGATAGCCGTCACCAGAATCCCCACGCAGAGACCGCGCGCCACGCCGCCGCCCACATAACCCGCAATGATCACATGCGTTGGTACCGGCGCGACCAGCAGCTCTTCAATGTTACGCTGGAACTTGGCGCTAAAGAATGATGATGCCACGTTAGCATAGGCGTTGGTGATCACCGCCATCATGATCAGGCCCGGCACAATAAACTGCATATAGGTAAAGCCGTGCATTTCACCAATGCGGGAACCGATGAGGTTACCGAAGATAATGAAGTAGAGCGTCATGGTGATCACCGGCGGTACCAGGGTTTGCACCCAGATACGCATAAAGCGGTTAATCTCTTTCGCCCAGATGCTTTTCAGCGCGACCCAATAAAGATGCGTCATGCCTTGTCTCCTTGTTTATCCTGCACCAGAGAGACAAACAGCTCTTCCAGTCGGTTCGCTTTGTTACGCATACTTAATACCTGAACACCCTGCGCGCTCAGCTGTGAGAACACGCTGTTGATGCCCTGCTCGCGCAGCACTTCCACTTCCAGCGTTGAGGTATCCACCAGACGATAGTTATAGCCTTCCAGCGTCGGCAGCGGGCTTTTCGCCGCCAGATCGAGAATGAAGGTTTCGGATTTCAGCTTGGCGAGCAGGCTCTTCATCGAGGTGTTTTCCACCAGCTCACCGTTCTGAATGATGCCGATATTGCGACACAGCATCTCCGCCTCTTCGAGGTAGTGCGTGGTCAAAATAATGGTCGTGCCTTTGTCGTTGAGGTCCTTCAGGAAGCCCCACATTGAACGACGCAGTTCGATATCCACGCCCGCGGTGGGCTCATCAAGGATCAGCAGCTTTGGCTCATGCATCAGCGCACGGGCAATCATCAGACGGCGCTTCATCCCGCCAGACAACATGCGCGCACGTTCATTGCGTTTTTCCCACAGATCGAGCTGTTTGAGGTACTTTTCGCTGCGCTCAACCGCTTCTTTGCGCTCAACACCGTAGTAACCCGCCTGATTAACCACGATTTGCTGCACTGTCTCGAACGGGTTGAAGTTGAACTCCTGCGGTACCAGTCCGAGCTGGCGCTTGGCATTCACCACATCTTTTTGCAGGTCGTAACCAAACACGCTCACCCGGCCGGACGTTTTATTGACCAGAGAACTGATAATGCCAATGGTGGTGGATTTCCCCGCCCCATTCGGCCCCAGAAGCGCGTAGAAATCCCCCGCTTCCACTTTGAGATCTATCCCACGCAGCGCCTGAACGCCGCCTGGATAGGTTTTTTTGAGCTGCTCAAGCTCCAGTGCAATCGCCATGAATTAAACTTACCTTAGGTTCTGACACACGTTGTGTGGTTTCATTAAAAGTCGAGTTACCCTATATTAGCGCAACGCAATCACTCGGTTACAGGTCGCTAACCTCCATGAACGACATAGATACACTCATCAGCAACAATGCACTATGGTCAAAAATGCTGGTGGAGGAAGACCCCGGATTTTTTGGAAAGCTCGCGCAGGCGCAAAACCCACGCTTTCTCTGGATTGGATGTTCCGACAGCCGCGTTCCGGCAGAGCGCCTGACAGGTCTCGAGCCTGGCGAACTGTTTGTGCACCGTAATGTTGCCAACCTGGTGATCCATACCGACCTCAACTGCCTTTCGGTTGTTCAGTACGCCGTTGACGTTCTGGAGGTCGAGCACATCATTATTTGTGGCCACTATGGCTGCGGCGGTGTGCAGGCCGCGATTGAAAATACCGAACTCGGGTTAATCGATAACTGGCTGCTGCATATCCGCGATATCTGGTTCAAACATAGCTCACTGTTGGGTGAAATGCCGCAGGAGCGTCGTCTCGATACCCTTTGCGAGCTGAACGTGATGGAGCAGGTTTATAACCTTGGCCATTCCACCATCATGCAATCGGCGTGGAAACGCGGGCAAAAAGTCTCGATCCACGGCTGGGCGTACGGTATTCACGATGGTCTGCTTCGTAACCTGGAAGTGACCGCCACCAACCGTGAAACGCTGGAGCAGCGTTATCGTTCCGGGATCGCCAACCTGAAGCTTAAGCACGTCAACCATAAATAGCAGCCTGTAAGCGGTTCAGATAAAAACAAAACGGCAACCCGGGTTGCCGTTTTTACTGTGTATCCCCTCGTCAGAGGGCAACAGACCGCACGTCACAAACCTTACTCGTCGAGCAGGATCACTTTACCCACATACGGCAGATGACGGTAACGCTGCGCGTAGTCAATGCCATAGCCCACGACGAACTCGTCAGGGATAGAGAAGCCGACAAACTCTACCGGCACCTGCACTTCACGGCGGCTGGGTTTATCCAGCAGGGTGCAGATCGCCAGGGATTTTGGCTCACGCAGGCTCAGGATCTCGCGCACTTTAGAGAGCGTGTTGCCGGAGTCGATGATGTCCTCAACGATCAACACATCTTTGCCACGAATATCTTCATCCAGATCTTTCAGGATTTTCACATCACGGGTTGTGGACATGCCGCTGCCGTAGCTGGAGGCGGTCATAAAATCGACCTCATGGGACACCTGCACTTCACGGCACAGGTCTGCCATGAACATGAAAGAGCCACGTAAAAGACCGACCAGCACCATTTCGCTGCCGCTGTCCTTGTAATGTTCGGTGATTTGACGACCCAGTTCGGCGATACGCGCTTTGATCTCGGCTTCCGGGATCATCACTTCAACAGTATGTTTCATATTACTAACCATATGATTTTAATGAAAATCTCTCAATGCGGATGAATGTTACTCCGGCATCGATACGCAAGCCAGCCATTATATCAGTAAATGGATACACCTGGCGCATGAGTTATAAAAAGCAAATATTGTGATTCCGATCACACTTGTTAATACCTATAATTAGTTGCTAGCAAATAATTAACAAAACTGACGAGTACACTTTCTATGGCTGAAATAAAAACTCAACAGCCACGTCTACTGGTGACATTAACAGCGCTATTCGCCGCCTTCTGCGGCCTGTATCTGTTAATCGGTGGCGTCTGGCTGGCCGCAATTGGCGGCTCCTGGTACTACCCTATTGCGGGTCTGGTTATGCTTGGCGTAACCGTCCTGTTGTGGCGTAGAAAACAATCCGCGCTATGGCTTTATGCTGCTTTACTCCTCGCAACCATGATCTGGGGCGTCTGGGAAGTCGGTTTCGACTTCTGGGCACTGACGCCGCGCAGTGACATCCTGGTCTTCTTTGGTATCTGGCTGATCCTGCCGTTCGTGTGGCGTCGCCTGATTGTTCCTTCAAGCGGTGCCGTTGCGGCGCTGGTGGTTGCCCTGCTGATCAGCGGCGGCATTCTCACCTGGGCCGGTTTTAACGACCCGCAGGAGATTAACGGTACGCTGAATGCCGAATCCACCCCAGCTGCGGCTATCTCGCAGGTCGCGGATGGCGACTGGCCAGCTTATGGCCGTAATCAGGAAGGTCAGCGCTACTCCCCGCTCAAGCAGATCAACGCGGACAACGTTAAGAACCTGAAAGAAGCCTGGGTATTCCGTACCGGCGACCTGAAGATGCCAAACGATCCGGGTGAACTGACCAACGAAGTGACGCCGATTAAAGTCGGTAACATGCTTTATCTGTGCACCGCGCACCAGCGTCTGTTCGCGCTTGATGCGGCCACCGGTAAAGAGAAATGGCACTTCGATCCACAGCTGAACTCCAACCCGTCGTTCCAGCACATCACCTGCCGTGGCGTCTCTTACCACGAAGCGCGTGCTGATAATGCGAGCCCTGAAGTCATTGCCGACTGTCCTCGCCGCATCATGCTGCCGGTAAACGATGGCCGCCTGTTCGCGATCAATGCCGAAACCGGTAAGCTGTGTGAGACCTTTGCCAACAAAGGTATCCTGAATCTGCAAACCAACATGCCGGACACCACGCCGGGTCTGTATGAGCCAACCTCACCGCCGATCATCACCGATAAAACTATCGTGATTGCCGGCTCGGTAACCGATAACTTCTCCACCCGCGAAACCTCTGGCGTTATCCGTGGTTTTGACGTGAACACCGGTAAACTGCTGTGGGCCTTCGACCCGGGCGCGAAAGATCCAAACGCGATCCCATCGGACGAACACACCTTTACCTTTAACTCACCTAACTCCTGGGCACCGGCGGCGTATGACGCGAAGCTGGACCTGGTCTACCTGCCGATGGGCGTCACCACGCCAGATATCTGGGGGGGTAACCGTACGCCTGAGCAAGAGCGTTATGCCAGCTCTATCGTGGCGCTGAACGCGACCACCGGTAAACTGGCGTGGAGCTACCAGACTGTTCACCACGACCTGTGGGATATGGACATGCCGTCCCAGCCGACGCTGGCGGACATTACCGTTAACGGCAAAACCGTTCCGGTGATTTATGCACCCGCGAAAACGGGCAACATCTTTGTGCTGGATCGCAGCAACGGTAAGCTTGTTGTCCCGGCACCCGAAAAACCCGTTCCGCAGGGCGCTGCCAAAGGCGACTATGTCACTAAAACACAGCCGTTCTCTGACCTGAGCTTCCGTCCGAAGAAAGATCTCAGCGGTGCAGACATGTGGGGTGCCACAATGTTTGACCAGCTGGTGTGCCGCGTGATGTTCCATCAGCTGCGCTATGAAGGTATCTTCACGCCACCTTCTGAGCAGGGCACGCTGGTCTTCCCGGGTAACCTGGGCATGTTCGAATGGGGTGGGATCTCCGTTGACCCTAACCGTCAGGTGGCGATTGCCAACCCGATGGCCCTGCCGTTTGTTTCTAAGCTTATTCCACGCGGTCCAGGCAACCCAATGGAGCAGCCTAAAGATGCTAAAGGCAGCGGTACTGAAGCGGGTATTCAGCCGCAGTATGGCGTGCCATACGGCGTCACGCTGAACCCGTTCCTGTCGCCGTTTGGTCTGCCGTGTAAACAGCCTGCCTGGGGTTATATCTCCGGCCTGGATCTGAAAACTAACCAGGTCGTCTGGAAAAAACGTATTGGTACGCCTCAGGACAGCATGCCGTTCCCGATGCCAGTTCCTGTCCCGTTCAATATGGGTATGCCAATGCTGGGTGGTCCAATTTCTACCGCCGGTAACGTGCTGTTCATCGCGGCAACCGCCGATAACTACCTGCGCGCGTACAACATGACCAACGGTGAAAAACTGTGGCAAGGCCGTCTGCCAGCAGGTGGACAGGCAACGCCGATGACCTATGAAGTGAATGGCAAGCAGTACGTTGTCATCTCTGCGGGTGGTCATGGTTCGTTTGGTACGAAGATGGGCGACTACATTGTGGCTTATGCTTTACCCGACGACGCTAAATAACTAACACCGCCAACGGTAAAAAAAACGGCAACTTCGGTTGCCGTTTTTATTGCTTATCCCCTCTGGACCAAGGTCTGGGCATCAGGCCACACGATATTAAACCGTGAACCCCAGCATCATGCCCGTATCTTCATGCTCCAGCAGATGGCAGTGCGCCATATAGGCAAACGCCTTCGGTGCCTCGTGGTCAAATTTCACCAGCACCTCACTGACGCCACCTTCAACCCTGACGGTGTCTTTCCATCCCGCACGATGCGCCTGTGGCGCGTTACCGTTTTCAGAAAGGATGCGGAACTGGGTGCCGTGAATATGGAACGGATGCAGCATCATGTCGCCTTCGCCTGAAATCACCCAGCGTTCAAACTGCCCTTTTGTGGCAGCAAACATTGGCGTGTTCATGTCGAACGCTTTGCCATTGATCATGTTGGCATTGTGGAAATCGAAATCATGGCCACCGTGCCCCATGCCGCCCATTTTACCGTGGTCCATATTCATATGGCCCATCATCTCTCCGTGGTGCATACCCGCCATCGCCTGATTGCCATATTTCGCCATCAGTGCCTGCATGCCCATCATATCGAGCATCGGGTTCATGGACAGTTGCAGCTTGCGTTGGGTCAGGCCCTCGAGAGAAGGTAGCGCCGGGAGCGTGCTCAGGGTATCCGGCAGCATGCCCGAGGCCGTGACCTGCAGCGGCTGGATCTGCAGCACCGGGTGCGGCTTATCAAAGGGTGCAACCGCCATTCCCATCTGACTGACCGGAAGCGTGACCAGGTCAAACGGTTTGCCGTCGCTGATATCCACCAGCACCTCAAAACGCTCCCCCATCAGCATCGGTAGCGCATCCACCTTCACCGGTTCAGGCAGCAGCCCCCCGTCGCTTGCGACCACGTACAGAGGGCGTTTATCGCTGGTGGCGAAATTCAGTGAGCGGGCGTTGCAGCCGTTGAGCAGGCGTAAGCGCAGCCAGCCTTTCGGTGCCGCATGCTGCGGGTAAATGGCACCGTTGGTCAGCAGGGTGTCGCCAAACCAGCCTACCGCCGCGCTCATGACGTCCAGCTGGTAATCAATTTGCCCGTCAGCGGTGAATTTTTTGTCCTGCACAATGACCGGCACATCGTCGATGCCCCACTGTTTGGGCAGGCGCAGCAAACGGCTTTCGTCATCTTCGATCAGCACCAGCCCCGCCAGCCCCATCGCCACCTGATGGCCCGTTTTGCCATGCTGATGGGGGTGGAACCAGCAGGTCGCGGCGCGCTGGTCCGGGGTAAAGGTCACGCTTCGCTTACCGCCCGGTTTTATGATGCCCTGCGGCCCCCCATCCACCTCGCCCGGCACTTCCAGTCCGTGCCAGTGCAACGTGGTCTCCTCTGCCAGCGTGTTATGGATATCCACCGTTACCGCTTTCCCTTTACGTAACTGAAGTGCCGGGCCGAGAAGATTGCCGTTATAACCCCACGTTGTCGCACTGTGTGCGCCAAAGGACGTTTTACCGGACTGGACAACAAGCTGGATGCGGCTTCGGGCATCTGCGGTGAGTAAATCAGGGATCGGTAAGGCAGGTCTGTCGGCCGCAAAAGCCGCGCGGCTCCACAGCGGTAAAGCGCTGGCTACGCCAAGCGCAACGGAATATTTTAAAAAATCACGGCGTTGCATGTTCATTTCCTTATTTCCAGCAGGCGATCTTTTGAGCATAAACCCTCCCCTTACCGGAAGGTCAAGTAAAGCGGCAATAATAAAGATCGTCGGCCTGGCATCAAGTATGCTAACGTTAATTTTCCGTGATGCAGTGGTAGAAGCAATGAAGACGTTTTTCAGAACAATTTTGTTCGGTAGCCTGATGGCGATGTGTGCGAACAGTTACGCGCTGAGTGAAAATGAAGCGGAAGATATGGCCGATTTGACGGCAGTTTTTGTCTTTCTGAAAAACGATTGTGGTTACCAGAATTTGCCCAACGGGCAGATTCGTCGCGCACTGGTCTTTTTTGCCCAGCAAAACCAATGGGATCTCAGCAACTACGATAGCTTCGACATGAAGGCGCTCGGCGAAGACAGCTACCGCGATTTAAGCGGTATTGGTATCCCTACCGCCAAAAAATGCAAAGCGCTGGCTCGCGATTCACTCAGCCTGCTCGCCTACGTGAAATAACCTTCCCGACGCCCCCTTGTTGAGCCTATAGCCGTGCAACCACGGTTATAGTTAGCTATCATGTTTCGCTCATTTTTTGTGAGCGTAACGGATGTTAACAAAGGAGGAGTCCGCGTATGGCCGACCACACGTTGTGGCATGAAACACTGCATGACCAGTTTGGTCAGTACTTTGCCGTTGATAACGTGCTCTATCATGAGAAAACCGATCACCAGGATCTGATCATCTTCGAGAATGCCGCCTTTGGCCGCGTGATGGCGCTGGATGGTGTCGTGCAAACGACCGAGCGTGACGAGTTTATCTATCATGAGATGATGACCCACGTCCCACTACTGGCACACGGGCATGCGAAGCATGTTCTGATTATCGGTGGTGGTGATGGCGCAATGCTGCGTGAAGTCTCCCGCCATCAATCCATCGAAACCATTACGATGGTGGAAATTGATGCCGGCGTGGTCTCTTTCTGTCGTCAGTACCTGCCGAACCATAACGCCGGTAGCTATGACGATCCGCGCTTCAGTCTGGTCATTGATGATGGGGTTAACTTCGTTAATCAGACGACCCAGACCTTCGACGTTATTATCTCCGACTGTACCGACCCAATCGGTCCCGGCGCATCGCTGTTTACCTCCGATTTCTACGAAGGCTGCAAGCGCTGCCTGAAGCCGGGCGGGATTTTCGTGGCACAAAACGGCGTCTGCTTCCTGCAGCAGGATGAAGCCCTCGACAGCCACCGCAAGCTGAGCACCTATTTTGGCGATGTCAGCTTCTATCAGGCCGCTATTCCGACGTACTACGGCGGGATCATGACCTTTGCCTGGGCGACAGATAACGACGTACTGCGCCATCTTTCCACCGAAATTATTCAGGCCCGCTTCCACCAGGCCGGTCTTACGTGCCGTTACTACAATCCGGCAGTTCATACCGCAGCGTTTGCCTTACCGCAGTACCTGCAAGACGCATTATCCACTAAGGGGGTGAGCTAATTGAAAAAGCTTAAACTGCATGGCTTTAACAACCTGACCAAAAGCCTGAGTTTTTGTATTTACGATATCTGCTATGCCAAAACAGCGGAAGAACGCGATGGTTACATCGCCTATATCGATGAACTCTACAATGCCAACCGCCTGACCGAGATCCTGTCAGAAACCTGTTCGATTATCGGCGCGAATATCCTGAATATCGCCCGTCAGGATTATGAACCTCAGGGTGCCAGCGTCACGATTCTGGTCAGCGAAGAGCCGGTCGACCCTCAACTTATCGATAAAACAGAACATCCGGGCCCGCTGCCGGAAGTGGTCGTCGCCCATCTCGATAAAAGCCACATCTGCGTGCACACCTACCCGGAAAGCCATCCTGAAGGCGGGCTGTGTACCTTCCGTGCCGATATCGAAGTGTCGACCTGCGGTGTGATCTCCCCGCTGAACGCGCTGAACTATTTAATCCACCAGCTGGAATCCGATATCGTGACGATTGATTATCGCGTGCGAGGCTTTACCCGTGACATTAACGGCATGAAGCACTTTATCGATCACGAGATCAATTCCATTCAGAACTTTATGTCCGACGACATGAAGTCGCTGTATGACATGATGGATGTGAACGTGTATCAGGAAAATATCTTCCATACCAAGATGTTACTTAAGGAGTTCGACCTTAAGCACTACATGTTCCATACCCGACCAGAAGATTTAAGCGAAGAAGAGCGCAAGGCCATTACTGACCTGCTCTGGAAAGAGATGCGCGAAATCTACTACGGCCGAAATATTCCGACCGTGTAAGCCGCGCTGGGAGCAAGGACGCTCCGGTGTGCTATTTCTGTTTCATGAACGCCCGGTACGCCGTCACGACTTGTAAAAAGTCTTCTACTCCGCACAGCGACAGACTCTCTTCATCATAGTAGCTCATCCCCTCTTCCATCACATCACCGGAGAATTCAAGCTGGTTGGCACGCACCATCACCTCTTCGCCATCCATCCACAGCGTGTATTCGTGCCCGGCACGTTGCCAGGAGCGTTCACTGCCTTTCACCGTATTTGCCGCCTGTTCAACTTCGTCCAGAAGGGCGAGATTCTCTTTCACCTCTTCGTTGAACCAGTGTCCAACCGCTTCGTGGCCCATCGACATACGCACTTTCACCACTCCGGTGATGTCGCGCAGAAATTCGTAATCCATAGTATTTTCCTCTGCAAAGCCATTACGCTAATTATCGCAGCAGAGAGGAAGAAAAAAAGCGTGGGAGGCAGGAGGAATGAAAATAAAAAGGTGAGAGCAAGACCTTGCGATCTGATGCCCTCACCCTGTCCCTCTCCACAGGAGAGGGTGCAAACACAAAACCGCCTCCGCGGAGACGGTTTAGCTGTTTATACCGCCGTCTGGAAGATAATCCCGTCAGCCTTCTCGGTGTACTGAGAGAGCTGGTCGAAGTTCAGATAGCGATAGGTATCTACCGCCGTCTTATCCACCTGAGCCACAAAGGTCTGGTACTCTTCCGGCGTTGGCAGTTTACCAATCAGTGCCGCAACCGCCGCCAGCTCCGCAGAGGCCAGATAGACGTTTGCACCGGTACCTAAACGGTTCGGGAAGTTACGGGTAGAGGTGGAAACCACCGTCGCACCGTCAGCCACGCGCGCCTGGTTACCCATACACAGGGAACAGCCAGGAATTTCGATACGCGCACCGCTCTTACCGAACACGCTGTAGTAGCCCTCTTCGGTCAGCTGAGCCGCATCCATACGGGTTGGCGGAGCCACCCACAGACGCGTTGGCAGCTGGCCTTTGTGGGTATCCAGCAGCTTACCGGCAGCACGGAAGTGGCCGATGTTGGTCATACAGGATCCAATGAACACTTCGTCGATCTTGTCGCCCTGAACGTCGGAAAGCAGACGCGCGTCGTCCGGATCGTTTGGTGCACACAGGATTGGCTCTTTGATATCCGCCAGATCGATGTCGATCACTGCCGCGTATTCTGCGTCAGCATCGGCTTCCAGCAGCTGTGGATCCGCCAGCCATTTTTCCATGCCCTGGATACGGCGCTCCAGCGTACGACGGTCGCCGTAGCCTTCTGCAATCATCCACTTCAGCAGCACGATGTTAGAGGTCAGATACTCAATAATCGGTTCTTTGTTCAGCTTGATGGTACAGCCAGCAGCAGAACGCTCCGCGGACGCATCGGTCAGTTCGAATGCCTGCTCGACTTTCAGATCCGGCAGACCTTCAATTTCCAGAATACGGCCAGAGAAGATGTTTTTCTTCCCTTTCTTCTCAACGGTCAGCAGACCCTGTTTGATGGCATACAGAGGGATAGCATGCACGAGGTCACGCAGGGTGATACCCGGCTGCATTTTGCCCTTGAAACGCACCAGAACCGATTCTGGCATATCCAGTGGCATCACGCCGGTTGCAGCAGCAAACGCCACCAGCCCCGAGCCCGCCGGGAAGGAGATACCGATTGGGAAACGGGTATGGGAATCACCACCGGTACCGACGGTATCAGGCAGCAGCATACGGTTCAGCCAGGAGTGAATAACACCGTCACCCGGACGCAGCGACACACCGCCACGGTTCATGATGAAGTCAGGCAGCGTGTGGTGCGTGGTCACGTCAACCGGCTTCGGATACGCGGCAGTGTGACAGAAGCTCTGCATCACCAGGTCAGAAGAGAAGCCCAGGCACGCCAAGTCTTTCAGTTCATCACGGGTCATTGGGCCAGTGGTGTCCTGAGACCCCACGGAGGTCATCTTCGGTTCGCAGTACGCGCCAGGACGGACACCGGCGACGCCGCAGGCGCGACCCACCATTTTCTGCGCCAGGGAGTAACCACGATTGCTTTCCGCCACATCTTTCGCATGACGGAACACGTCGCTGTGCGGCAGACCCAGCGCTTCACGCGCTTTAGTCGTCAGGCCACGACCGATGATCAGCGGAATACGGCCACCGGCACGCACTTCGTCAATCAGCACGTCGGTTTTCAGCTCAAAACTCGCCAGCAGTTCGTTGGTTTCGTGGTTGCGCACTTCACCTTTGAACGGGTAAACGTCAATCACGTCGCCCATATTCAGGTTAGAGACATCCACTTCGATCGGCAGTGCGCCCGCATCTTCCATGGTGTTGAAGAAGATTGGCGCAATTTTGCCGCCCAGCACCAGGCCGCCGCCACGTTTGTTAGGCACATGAGGAATGTCATCGCCCATGAACCACAGTACGGAGTTGGTCGCGGACTTACGGGATGAACCGGTACCCACTACGTCACCGACGTATGCCAGCGGGAAACCTTTTTCCTGCAGGGCTTCGATCTGTTTGATCGGGCCAACGCTGCCCGGCTGATCCGGCTCAATACCTTCACGGGCGTTTTTCAGCATCGCCAGCGCGTGCAGAGGAATATCAGGACGAGACCACGCATCCGGTGCCGGAGAGAGGTCATCGGTGTTAGTTTCACCGGTCACTTTGAAGACGGTAACGGTGATTTTTTCAGCCAGTGCAGGACGGTTCAGGAACCATTCGGCATCGGCCCAGGATTGCATAACCTGTTTCGCGTAGGCGTTGCCGGCTTTGGCTTTTTCTTCCACATCGTAGAAGTTATCGAACATCAGCAGCGTTGAGGAGAGCGCTTTGGCGGCAATCGGTGCCAGCGTGTCGTTATCCAGTGCGTCAATCAGCGGATGAATGTTGTAGCCACCCTGCATGGTACCGAGCAGTTCAATAGCTTTTTCAGGAGTAACCAGTGGGGAGGTTGCTTCGCCTTTGGCGACGGCGGCAAGGAATCCGGCTTTTACGTAGGCAGCTTCATCTACGCCAGGCGGTACACGGTTGATCAACAGATCTAACAGGAATTCTTCTTCGCCCTTAGGCGGGTTCTTCAGCAGCTCGACGAGCGCGGCCATTTGGGTTGCATCTAAAGGTTTGGGTACAATTCCCTCGGCGGCACGTTCTGCTACGTGCTTACGGTATTCTTCTAGCACGACGGTTCTCCTCGCTCTCATTGTCATATGCGGCGGGCGTTCTCTTCACGCTCCTGTGAGACAGCAGTTTGTAGGGTAAATGCCCGATACCGCGTCGGGCAGCATAGCAGGATTTCTGCACAGTGTTAATCCGTTTACAAAAAAGCAACATTAAAAAATTTGCTGAATCGTTAAGCATGGTGTAGCGGGCAGGTGCAACGAATTCTGACTGCAAAAACCGTGAGTGCGACCTTCTGAATATTCCGGCGGCATTTCAGCCATCCGATATAATTGTGTAATAAATACTCACACTCTTTATCCGGACGTACCGGATGATTCCCCACAAAAGTCAAAACAGTAAAAGACGGGTGATTGATACTCACGCCAACCGTAACGCCTCACGGCACAGCGCTTGTCTCGTTGGAGTCATTTTATGAAGTTGCCCTTTAAGCCACAACTGCTTGTCCTTCTGTGCAGTGCCGGGCTGTTTGCCGCCTCAGGCGTCATGTTCGTTAAAAGCCGCGCAACGGAGCCTGTGGCTCCTGCCCCTGTCGCACAACAACCGGCTGCGCCGCCTGCCGCCCCTGCCGCTCAGCCAGCACCGGTCGTCGCGCCAGCCTACACGGCCGCGCAAATTGATCAGTGGGTTGCCCCCATCGCGCTCTACCCGGATGCCCTGCTATCGCAAATTTTGATGGCTTCGACTTACCCGGCCAATGTCATCCAGGCGGCACAGTGGTCAAAAGACAACCCTAAACTGCAGGGCGATGCCGCCATTCAGTCCGTGGCGAATCAACCCTGGGATCCGAGCGTGAAATCACTGGTGGCGTTTCCTCAGTTGATGTCCCTGATGGGCGAAAATCCACCCTGGGTGCAGAGCCTGGGCGACGCGTTTCTCGCGCAGCCAAAAGATGTGATGGATTCCGTGCAACGTCTGCGTTTGCTGGCGCAGCAAACCGGTGCATTGCAATCCACCCCGCAGCAAACGGTCACCACCGAGACAAAACCGGCCCCGGCGAAAACGGCCACCGGCCAGACAACAAGCACCGCCACGACGTCAGCCCCGACGGTCATTAAAATTGAGTCCGCCGACCCGCAGGTGGTTTACGTTCCCACCTACAACCCGAATACCGTGTATGGCACCTGGCCGAACACCGCTTATCCGCCCGTCTATTTACCGCCCTCCCCGGGAGAGCAGTTTACGGACAGCCTGGTCAAAGGCTTAGGGTTCAGCCTGGGCGTGGCGACCACCTACGCTATTTTCAGCAATATCGACTGGGATGATGACGATGACTGGGATCACCACCATGATGACGACTGGGATCACCACGGCGGCTATAACCGCAACGGTGATAACAACATCAATATCAACGTTGAGAACTTTAATAAAATCAGCGGCCAGCGCCTGACGGACGCCAACCGCACCTGGCACCATAACCCGGCCTATCGTGAAGGAGTGCCCTATCCCACTAACACGCTCAACAATCGCTTCCACTCAACGAATACGGCAACGGGGCTAAGCGCGACGCAGCAAAAACCGGTCAACCGGGACAGCCAACGGCAGGCTGCGCTGAGCCAGATGGAGAAATCAACGGGAAAAACCTTCCCGCAAACCGCGCGTCCGGGCACCAAAGATGCACAGCGTCAGGCGTCAACCGCCCAGCTGAAGCAAATTTCCCAGCGCAACAACTACCGGGGCTACGACACCAAACCGCAAACGGCACAGCGGACAGCCGCTAAGACGCGAGACAGCCGCCCGACCACCTCGCAAAGGCAAGAGAAACGGGTTTCGCAGCCTGCGCGGAGTAGCCAGCCGCGCGCCAATGCGCTCAGCGGTAACGACAGTCGTTCCGCCAACTGGCAAGCCCAGCAGCAGCGAGGCGCCCAGAGCAGGCAACAGGCAGCCCGCCATCAGCAACCGCGTCAGACGTCTACCGGGCGTGCTGAACACCGTGAATTCCGTCACCGTTAAGGAAGCCGACATGAAAAGCAAATTACTCAGTGGGATCGCGTTATTCATGCTGTCGGCCGCCGCAATGGCGCAGCAATCTTTCAGCACACCAGACCAGGCAACCGATGCGCTGGCCAGCGCCATCAGTGAGCAAAATGAAAGCGCGATGAACACCCTGCTCGGTGAGAACTGGCGTGATTTCCTGCCGCCGGAAGGGGTGGATCCTGATGCCGTGGATCGCTTCCTGCGCGACTGGAAAGTTCGGCACAATACGGTCGTTGACGGGAATAAGGCACATCTTGTGGTCGGTGACAGCGACTGGCAGCTACCGATTCCGGTGATCAAAACCGCCTCTGGCTGGCAATTTGATATCAAAGAAGGGGCTGAAGAGATCCTGACCCGCGAGATTGGCCGCAACGAGCTCGCCGCCATCGAGGCGCTGCACGCGTATGTGGATGCACAGCAAAGCTATTTTGCGCTGAACCAGAAATATGCGCAGAAGATTGTCAGCTCAGCCGGCAAAAAAGACGGCTTATACTGGCCGGCCTCGCCCGGCGAAGCCCCCAGCCCACTCGGTCCGGCCTTCAGCCCAAAAGAACCCGGCACTGGCTATCACGGCTACCGCTTTCGCATCCTGCCGGATAAAAACGGTTTTGCCATGGTGGCCTGGCCAGTCAGCTACGGCCAGACGGGCGTGATGAGCTTTGTAATAAACCAGACCGACAAGGTGTACCAGTCGGACCTCGGCAGCGAGTCAGAGAAGAAAGCGCAGGCGTTACCTACTTATCACCTGGATCACACCTGGCAACCGGTCGCCCCATAACGCAGGCAAAAAAAAACGCCTCCGGAGGAGGCGTTTCGCAATCATGAAGAAACTTATTTCTTCTTCGCTTTCGCGTTAGGCAGGTCGGTGATGCTACCTTCGAACACTTCTGCCGCCAGGCCAACAGACTCGTGCAGAGTCGGGTGAGCGTGGATAGTCAGCGCGATGTCTTCAGCGTCACAACCCATTTCGATAGCCAGACCGATTTCACCCAGCAGCTCGCCGCCGTTGGTACCAACAATCGCACCACCGATCACACGGTGAGTCTCTTTGTCGAAGATCAGTTTGGTCATACCGTCTGCGCAGTCGGAAGCGATAGCACGGCCAGAAGCAGCCCACGGGAAGGTGGCGGTTTCGTAGCTGATGCCTTTCTCTTTCGCTTCTTTCTCAGTCAGACCCACCCATGCCACTTCTGGCTCGGTGTAAGCGATAGATGGGATCACTTTCGGATCGAAGTAGTGTTTCATGCCGGCGATAACTTCAGCGGCAACGTGACCTTCGTGAACACCTTTGTGCGCCAGCATTGGCTGACCGACGATATCGCCGATAGCAAAGATGTGCGGCACGTTGGTGCGCAGCTGTTTGTCAACGCGGATGAAGCCACGGTCGTCCACTTCCACGCCAGCTTTGCCCGCGTCGAGGTTTTTACCGTTCGGCACACGGCCGATAGCCACCAGCACGGCGTCGTAACGCTGTGGTTCGGCAGGGGCTTTTTTGCCTTCCATGGAAACGTAAATACCGTCTTCTTTCGCTTCAACGGCAGTCACTTTGGTTTCCAGCATCAGGTTGAATTTCTTGCTGATACGTTTGGTGAAGACTTTAACGATGTCTTTATCGGCAGCCGGGATAACCTGGTCGAACATTTCAACCACGTCGATCTCTGAACCCAGCGCATGGTACACGGTACCCATTTCCAGACCGATGATACCGCCACCCATAACCAGCATACGCTTAGGTACGGATTTCAGCTCCAGCGCATCGGTGGAATCCCACACGCGTGGATCTTCATGTGGAATGAATGGCAGCTGAATTGGACGGGAGCCCGCAGCGATGATCGCGTTGTCGAAGTTAATAACGGTTTTGCCGTTTTCGCCTTCCACTTCCAGGGTGTTCGCGCCGGTGAATTTACCCAGACCGTTGACCACTTTCACTTTACGGCCTTTGGCCATACCTGCCAGACCACCGGTCAGCTGAGTGATAACTTTCTCTTTCCAGGTACGAATTTTGTCGATATCGGTTTTCGGCTCGCCGAAGACGATACCGTGTTCAGCCAGTGCTTTGGCTTCTTCGATAACTTTCGCAACGTGCAGCAGAGCTTTAGAAGGGATACAGCCTACGTTCAGGCAAACACCACCGAGGGTGTTGTAGCGTTCTACGATTACGGTTTCCAGACCTAAATCAGCGCAACGGAAGGCAGCAGAGTAACCCGCCGGGCCTGCCCCAAGTACCACGACCTGAGTTTTGATTTCAGTACTCATCATGACCTCTTATTGATTTCCGGCGGTCCAGGTACTTGTCGCCCTTCATCCACCGGGACGTTCTATCCGCCCGCAGTTTACAAAATTGTTAACAATTTTGAAACAACAAACGGCTCACGAATTGTCGCTTTTCGCCAATAACCTCACAGACCACATGAGATTAACAGAAAAAAGCCGGCCGACTGGCCGGCTTTTCGATTACATCACCAGGCGGCGAATGTCGCTCAGGGTGTTGTTGATGATGGTGATGAAACGCGCACCATCAGCACCGTCGATCACGCGGTGGTCGAAGGACAGAGAGATTGGCATCATCAGACGCGGCACGAACTCTTTGCCATTCCATACCGGTTCCATCGCGGACTTGGACACACCGAGGATAGCCACTTCCGGCGCGTTAACAATCGGTGCGAAGTGGGTAGTACCCAGGCCGCCGATGCTGGAGATAGTGAAGCAGCCGCCCTGCATTTCGCCGGCAGTCAGCTTACCATCACGCGCTTTTTTGGAGATGGTGGTCAGTTCACGGGACAGCTCAGTGATGCTCTTCTTGTTCACGTCTTTAAAGACCGGAACAACCAGACCATTTGGCGTATCAACCGCAACACCGATGTTGATGTATTTCTTCAGCGTCAGCTTCTGGCCATCTTCGGACAGGGAGCTGTTGAAGCGTGGCATCTGCTCAAGCGCCGCAGCAACGGCTTTCATGATGAAGACGACTGGGGTGAATTTCACGTCCAGTTTACGCTTCTCAGCTTCGGCATTCTGCTGTTTACGGAACGCTTCCAGATCGGTGATATCCGTTTTGTCGAAGTGCGTAACGTGCGGGATCATCACCCAGTTACGGCTCAGGTTGGCACCAGAGATTTTCTGGATACGACCCAGTTCCACTTCTTCGATTTCACCGAACTTGCTGAAGTCCACTTTCGGCCATGGCAGCATGCCCGGGATACCGCCGCCAGCGGCAGCAGCAGGGGCAGCTTCAGCGCGTTTCACCGCGTCTTTCACATAGGCCTGAACGTCTTCGCGCAGGATACGACCTTTACGGCCAGTCCCTTTCACTTTCGCCAGGTTTACACCGAATTCGCGCGCCAGGCGACGAATCAGTGGCGTAGCGTGAACGTAAGCGTCGTTCTCAGCGAACTCAGATTTACCTTCTGCTTTTGCAGCAGGGGCAGCAGCAGGTTTAGCCGCCTGAGCCGGTGCAGCGGCAGGTGCTGGTGCAGCAGCGGCAGCCGGAGCAGCGCCTTCCACTTCGAAGACCATGATCAGAGAGCCCGTAGACACTTTGTCGCCGGTGCTGATTTTGATCTCTTTAACGGTACCCGCGAATGGCGCGGGTACTTCCATAGACGCTTTGTCGCCTTCAACGGTGATCAGTGACTGTTCAGCAGCAACTTTGTCGCCCACTTTCACCATCACTTCGGTGACTTCAACTTCGTCACCACCGATGTCAGGTACGTTGACATCTTTCGCACCGCCAGCAGCAGGTGCAGCGGCCGGTGCCGGCGCAGCAGCCTGAGCAGGCGCGGCAGCAGGTGCAGCACCTGCCACTTCGAAGATCATGATCAGAGAGCCGGTAGAAACTTTGTCACCGGTGTTGATCTTGATCTCTTTAACCGTACCCGCGAATGGCGCCGGCACTTCCATAGAGGCTTTGTCGCCTTCTACGGTGATCAGGGACTGCTCAGCCGTAACGCTATCGCCCACTTTCACCAGGATTTCAGTGACTTCAACTTCGTCACCGCCGATGTCAGGCACGTTGACTTCTTTTGCCGCAGCAGCTGCTGGTGCAGCAGCCGCAGGAGCAGCTTCTTTCTTCTCTTCCTGCGCAGGTGCAGCAGCTGCTGCACCGTCGGCGGAATCGAAAATCATGATCAGTTTGCCAGTCTCGGTTTTATCGCCAACAGAGACTTTGATCTCTTTAACGATGCCAGCCTGAGGAGACGGAACTTCCATAGAGGCTTTATCGCCTTCTACAGTGATCAGCGACTGTTCAGCTTCAACTTTGTCGCCCACTTTGACCAGGATCTCGGTGATTTCAACTTCATCAGCCCCGATGTCCGGTACTTTGATTTCGATAGCCATTCTTCTTTTACCTCTTACGCCAGACGCGGGTTAACTTTATCTGCATCGATGTTGAATTTGGTGATTGCGTCCGCAACCACTTTCTTATCGATTTCGCCACGTTTAGCCAGTTCGCCCAGTGCTGCTACAACCACGTAAGATGCATCCACTTCGAAGTGGTGACGCAGGTTTTCGCGGCTGTCAGAACGACCGAAGCCGTCAGTACCCAGTACGCGGTAGTCATCAGCCGGTACGTAAGTACGAACCTGCTCAGCGAACAGTTTCATATAGTCAGTAGACGCAACCGCAGGCGCGTCGTTCATCACCTGAGCGATGTATGGAACGCGTGGCGTTTCCATTGGGTGCAGCATGTTCCAGCGCTCACAATCCTGGCCATCACGCGCCAGTTCAGTGAAGGACGTTACGCTGTACACGTCAGAGCCAACGCCGTAGTCGTTCGCCAGGATCTGTGCCGCTTCACGTACGTGACGCAGGATAGAACCGGAGCCCAGCAGCTGAACTTTACCTTTGCTACCTGCAACGGTTTCGAGTTTGTAGATACCTTTACGGATACCTTCCTCGGCACCTGCTGGCATGGCCGGCATGTGGTAGTTTTCGTTCAGCGTGGTGATGTAGTAGTAAATGTTCTCTTGCGCTTCACCGTACATGCGATGCAGACCGTCATGCATGATGACTGCCACTTCGTATGCGTAAGACGGGTCGTAAGAGATACAGTTAGGGATAGTCAGAGACTGAATATGGCTGTGACCATCTTCATGCTGCAGACCTTCACCGTTCAGGGTCGTACGACCAGAAGTACCACCGATCAGGAAGCCACGAGCCTGCTGGTCGCCTGCCTGCCAGCACAGGTCACCGATACGCTGGAACCCGAACATGGAGTAGTAAATGTAGAACGGGATCATCGGCAGGTTGTTGGTGCTGTAAGAGGTCGCAGCAGCCAGCCAGGATGCGCCTGCGCCCAGCTCGTTGATACCTTCCTGCAGGATCTGACCTTTCTCGTCTTCTTTGTAGTAAGCAACCTGCTCACGGTCCTGCGGGGTGTACTGCTGGCCGTTCGGGCTGTAAATACCGATCTGACGGAACAGACCTTCCATACCGAAAGTACGCGCTTCGTCGGCAATGATTGGAACCAGACGATCTTTGATCGACTTGTTCTTCAGCATCACGTTCAGGGCACGAACGAAAGCGATAGTGGTAGAGATCTCTTTGTTCTGCTCTTCCAGCAACTGAGAGAAATCTTCCAGCGCTGGCAGTTCCAGCTTCTCGGTGAAGTTAGGCTGACGAGCTGGCAGGTAGCCTTTCAGCGCCTGACGACGTTCGTGCAGGTACTTATGCTCTTCAGAACCTTCAGGGAAGGTGATGTAAGACAGGTTTTCTACCTGCTCATCGGTCACTGGAACGTTGAAACGGTCGCGGATATAACGCACGCCGTCCATGTTCATTTTCTTAACCTGGTGAGCGATGTTTTTACCTTCTGCGGTATCACCCATGCCGTAACCTTTGATGGTATGGGCCAGGATTACAGTCGCTTTACCTTTGGTTTCACGCGCTTTTTTCAGTGCAGCGTAAATTTTCTTCGGATCGTGGCCGCCACGGTTCAGAGCCCAGATCTGTTCGTCAGTCCAGTCTGCAACCAGTGCTGCGGTTTCAGGATATTTACCGAAGAAGTGCTCACGAACGTAGGCACCGTCTTTGGATTTGAAGGTCTGGTAGTCACCGTCAACGGTTTCGTTCATCAGCTGGATCAGTTTACCGCTGGTGTCTTTACGCAGCAGTTCGTCCCAACGGGAACCCCACATCACTTTGATCACGTTCCAGCCAGCACCTGCGAAGATGCCTTCCAGTTCGTTGATGATCTTGCCGTTACCGGTTACCGGACCATCCAGACGCTGCAGGTTACAGTTGATGATGAAGCACAGGTTGTCCAGTTTCTCACGGGTCGCAATGGTGATTGCGCCTTTCGATTCTGGCTCATCCATCTCGCCATCGCCCAGGAAGGCGTAGACGGTCTGTTCAGAGGTGTCTTTCAGACCACGGTGTTCCAGATATTTCAGGAATTTAGCCTGATAGATAGCACCGATTGGGCCCAGACCCATGGATACTGTCGGGAACTGCCAGAATTCTGGCATCAGTTTAGGGTGTGGGTAAGAAGACAGACCTTTACCGTGAACTTCCTGACGGAAGTTGTTCATCTGCTCTTCAGTCAGACGACCTTCCAGGAATGCACGTGCATAGATGCCCGGAGAGATGTGGCCCTGGAAGTACACCAGATCGCCGCCGTCTTTCTCGTTAGCTGCACGGAAGAAGTGGTTGAAACACACTTCGTAAACGGTCGCAGAAGACTGGAAGGACGCCATGTGGCCACCCAGCTCCAGGTCTTTCTTGGACGCGCGCAGAACGGTCATGATGGCGTTCCAGCGGATTGCAGAACGGATACGGCGTTCCAGATCCAGATTGCCCGGGTATTCCGGTTCGTCTTCAACGGCAATCGTGTTTACGTAGTTGCTAGCCCCTGCACCTGAAGCAACCTTCACACCGCCTTTGCGGGCTTCAGAAAGCAGCTGATCAATCAGATACTGAGCACGCTCAACACCTTCTTCACGGATGACCGATTCGATCGCCTGTAGCCAGTCGCGAGTTTCGATCGGATCCACGTCATTTTGGAGACGTTCTGACATGGGGGTATTCCTTATCTATCTAATACGTTGATTTGTCTGGAACCTGTCCCATTGTGCTCTTGGGCAAGAACACAATAAGACAGGTTCTGCGTTTAGTTGCCGCGCTCTAAAAAACCCTGGCGCTTAATCCTTTCGTTGCTGTATGCGGCGTAATGAACGTTCGCGACGCGATTGTTCACGGCTGCGGTCCAGCAAGATTTCCTCAATGAAAGCCAGATGTCGGTGCGACGCTTCGCGCGCCTGCTCCGGTTCCCCGGCCATTATCGCCTCGAATACTCGGGTGCGATGGTTGCTTACCAATGGGAGCATGTCCCGACGGGCATACAACAATTCAAAATTCTGACGAACGTTCTGGGCCAGCATCGGCTCCATGCAGCGTAGCAGATGGAGGAGCACAACATTGTGTGCAGCTTCGGTGACGGCGATTTGATACTGGACAACGGCATTGGACTCGGCGTCTAAATCGCCGGATTGCTGTGCCCGTTCAATGGCCTGATGAAGTTCGCGGATACGCACGCGATCTTCATCAGTGCTACGAAGTGCGGCGTAATAGGCCGCGATACCTTCTAGCGCGTGACGGGTCTCAAGCAGATCAAACTGGGATTCTGGGTGGTCAGAGAGAAGTTCTACCAGCGGATCGCTGAAGCTCTGCCACAGGCTGTTTTGCACAAAGGTTCCGCCGCCCTGGCGACGAAGCAGCAAGCCCTTTGCTTCGAGACGTTGAATCGCCTCACGCAGAGAGGGACGTGAAACGTCGAACTGTTTTGCCAGCTCGCGTTCTGGCGGAAGTTTCTCACCCGGGCGCAGTGTCCCTTCGAGGATTAAAAACTCCAGCTGCTGCTCAATCACATCAGATAGTTTTGGTTGGCGAATTTTGCTGTAGGCCATATTCCCTGTCTTACGCCTTTTTGCCCGGAGTCAATTGGTCTTACCAATTTCAAGTTCGTATCGCTAAAGTAACAAAGTATTCACCTTCTGTCCATATTGGTTTTGATTGAAATCAGTAAACCCTGCACATTTTAACAACCTTACAGAAATAACGTTTCAGAAATGTAACTTCGCACAAATGAGTTAGTTACTCCCTTAGTGGGAGTTTTAACCTTAATGAAACGAGGGTTTTTGCAATCTGAAGCGATTCAACAACGCAAAATATGAAATTTTGCCCACTTACGGAGCATTTCTATTCTATAGGTTGGGGTATGAAGGGTTAGCGGGGTGATTTACAAATGCTTTCTTTTTATTCAACTCGTCATCGCCCCGTCATAAAGCAGGTGCATTCGCTGGCGCTTACCACTATTCTGGCGCTTACGGAAGACATCTCCGCTTTTTTCGGTCTCATTGACTGTAAAGAAATAAATACAGAAAACGGATATTCATAATTACACACGCGTCGCGTGAACATAACAACCACACACGAGGTTTCAAATGGAAGCTCAACAGCACGGCGATCAGCTAAAGCGCGGTCTGAAGAACCGCCATATACAGCTAATCGCACTGGGCGGTGCTATTGGCACTGGACTGTTTCTGGGAAGTGCATCCGTTATCCAGTCTGCCGGTCCCGGCATTATTTTGGGTTACGCCATTGCCGGTTTTATCGCTTTTCTGATTATGCGCCAGTTAGGTGAAATGGTCGTTGAAGAGCCGGTTGCGGGCTCTTTCAGCCACTTTGCCTATAAGTACTGGGGCAGTTTCGCCGGTTTCGCGTCAGGCTGGAACTACTGGGTGTTGTACGTTCTGGTTGCCATGGCTGAACTAACCGCCGTCGGGAAATACATTCAGTTCTGGTACCCGGAGATCCCCACCTGGGCTTCTGCTGCGGCCTTCTTCGTCATTATTAACGCCATCAACCTCACCAACGTTAAAGTCTTCGGTGAGATGGAGTTCTGGTTTGCCATCATCAAAGTGGTTGCCGTCGTGGCGATGATCATCTTTGGCGGCTGGCTGCTGTTTAGCGGCAACGGTGGCCCGCAGGCCACGGTACGCAACCTCTGGGAACAGGGCGGCTTCCTGCCTCACGGCATGACGGGCCTCGTGATGATGATGGCAATCATTATGTTCTCCTTCGGTGGTCTGGAGCTGGTCGGCATCACCGCAGCTGAAGCTGACAACCCGGAGCAGAGCATCCCGAAAGCGACCAACCAGGTTATCTACCGTATTCTGATTTTCTATGTGGGCTCACTGGCCGTTCTGCTCTCTCTGCTGCCGTGGACGCGCGTTACTGCAGACACCAGCCCGTTTGTCCTGATTTTCCACGAGCTGGGCGATACCGTCGTGGCGAATGCGCTCAACATCGTGGTGCTGACAGCGGCGCTGTCGGTCTATAACAGCTGCGTATACTGCAACAGCCGTATGCTGTTCGGCCTGGCCCAGCAGGGTAACGCGCCGAAGATGCTGCTCAACGTCGATAAGCGTGGCGTTCCGGTGAACACCATCATCGTTTCGGCGATCGTAACGGCGCTGTGTGTCCTGATTAACTATCTGGCACCGGAATCGGCGTTTGGCCTGCTAATGGCGCTGGTGGTCTCTGCCCTGGTTATCAACTGGGCGATGATCAGCCTGGCACACATCAAGTTCCGCCGTGCCAAGCATCAGCAGGGTGTGAAGACTCGCTTCCCTGCCCTGCTCTATCCGCTGGGCAACTGGATCTGTCTGCTGTTTATGGCGGGAGTGCTGGTCATCATGCTGCTGACCCCGGGTATGGCAATCTCGGTGTACCTGATCCCAGTCTGGGTTGCCGTTCTTGGTATCGGCTATCTGTTTAGCCAGAAAAGCCGCAACGCCCTGAAAGCTCACTAAGTCTCCCCCGCGGTATCTGCGTTTTGCAGGTACCGCGTGTTGTTACCTCCCTCACAGTTTCACGCCAACAGCGCATTTATCCATATCACCGCCCTGATACTGCAACGCATATATTCGTTTGCCAGCAAATAATTCTCTCCATACCGTAACCCGGAGAGCAGTCTATGGATAACGCTAAACTGTCAGTAAAAGAAAAGATCGGCTATGGGATGGGCGATGCAGGTTGCAACATCATCTTTGGCGCCATCATGTTGTTTGTTAATTATTTTTATACCGATATTTTTGGCCTGGCGCCTGCACTGGTTGGCGTACTGCTGCTGTCTGTCCGCGTAATTGATGCCGTAACGGATCCGATTATGGGGGCCATCGCCGACCGTACCCGCAGTAAATATGGCCGGTTTCGTCCATGGCTGCTGTGGATTGCCTTTCCCTATGCGCTGTTCAGCATCCTGATGTTCACCACACCAGAGTGGAGCTACAACAGCAAAGTTATCTATGCCTTCGTCACCTATTTCCTGCTCTCTTTAACCTATACGGCAATCAACATTCCTTACTGCTCGTTAGGCGGCGTGATTACCAACGATCCGCAGGAACGTGTTGCCTGCCAGTCCTATCGCTTTGTGCTGGTAGGTATCGCCACGCTGCTGCTGTCGCTGACGCTGTTACCGATGGCCGACTGGTTTGGTGGTGACAACAAAGCCAAAGGCTACCAGATGGCAATGACCGTGCTGGCGCTGATTGGTACCGGTATGTTTCTGTTCTGTTTCTATACCGTTCGCGAGCGTGTACGCCCGGCGGTACAGACTCATGACGAGCTGAAAAACGACCTGAAAGACGTGTGGAAGAACGACCAGTGGGTGCGCATTCTGCTGCTGACCCTGTGCAACGTGTGCCCGGGCTTTATCCGCATGGCGGCCACGATGTACTACGTGACCTGGGTTATGGGCCAGAGTACCCATTTCGCCACGCTGTTTATCAGCCTGGGCGTGGTTGGCATGATGCTCGGCAGTATGCTGGCGAAAGTCCTCACCGACCGCTGGTGTAAGTTGAAAGTGTTCTTCTGGACCAACATCGTGCTGGCGATTTTCTCCTGCGCCTTCTATTTCTTCGATCCGAAAGCCACGGTCACCATTGTGGTGCTCTACTTCCTGCTGAACATCCTGCACCAGATCCCGTCTCCGCTGCACTGGTCGCTGATGGCCGACGTCGATGACTACGGTGAGTGGAAAACCGGTAAGCGCATCACCGGGATCAGCTTCTCCGGTAACATCTTCTTCCTCAAACTGGGGCTGGCGATTGCCGGTGCGATGGTTGGTTTCCTGCTCTCCTGGTACGGTTATGACGCGGGGGCGAAAGCGCAAAGTCCGGATGCCATCAACGGCATTGTATTGCTGTTTACCGTGATTCCGGGCGTCGGGTATCTCATTACCGCAGGCGTGGTACGTCTGCTGAAGGTTGACCGCGAAACGATGAAGCAGATCCAGGAAGACCTCGAGAAGCGTCGCAACAATTATCGCGAGCTGAATAATTATCAGGAACTCAAAGCCGCTGAGACGAAATAAGGAAAGCCGAATGCACACCTGGCCAAACCCGTTTATTGAACAACGTGCCGACCCCTATATTCTGCACCACGAGGGGCTGTACTACTTTATCGCCTCCGTGCCGCAGTACGACAGGCTCGAGATCCGTCGCGCCGACTCGCTGGAAGGACTACGCGATGCCGAAGAGGTCGTGGTCTGGCGTAAACCGGAGACCGGGCCGATGAGCCAGCTGATCTGGGCACCGGAACTGCACCACATTGACGGTAAGTGGTATATCTATTTTGCCGCCACCCATACCCAGTCGCTGGATAGCCTCGGTATGTTCCAGCACCGTATGTTTGCGCTGGAGTGTGCGGACCACGATCCCCTCACCGGGACGTGGATCGAGAAAGGCCAGATTACCACCCCGTTCGACACCTTCGCACTGGACGCCACCACGTTCGTTCATCAGGGAAAACGCTGGTATTTGTGGGCACAAAAAGCCCCGGATATCGCCGGAAACTCCAACCTCTATCTGTGCGAAATGGCGAATCCGTGGACGCTCAAAGGCGAGCCGGTGATGCTCAGTAAACCGGAGTATGACTGGGAGTGCCGCGGATTTTGGGTCAACGAAGGTCCGGCAGTGCTGTTTCACGAAGATAAGTTGTTTATCAGCTACTCCGCCAGCGCTACGGATGAGAACTATTGCATGGGGTTACTGTGGATAGACATGAACGCCGATCCGCAAAATCCGGCGAACTGGCATAAAGCGTCGCGTCCGGTTTTCCGAACCAGCGTCGAGAATCGTCAGTTTGGGCCCGGGCATAACAGCTTTACGCAAACGCCGGAGGGAGAGGACGTGCTGGTCTACCACGCGCGAAACTACACCGAGATTGAAGGCGACCCGCTCTATGACCCGAATCGTCACACGCGTCTGAAACACGTGCGCTGGGACGAAAACGGGATGCCTGACTTTGGCATCCCGCCTGCTGATACGCTCTGACCGGTACGGCGCGCTGGCTCAGACCAGCGTGCCGTAAATGGTCAGCAACGCCACGACCACGACCACCACAAATGACGTTTTCTTCGCCATGGAGACGGCCGCTTTCGGCGTTTCAATCTTGTCGGTATGCGGCTCACGCGCCAGCGAGAACTGCGCCAGACGTGTTAACACCTGATACTGAGACGTGTGGCGGTCGGCAAGCGAAGCAAACCATGCCGGCAGCGCTTTTTCACCGTGGCCAATTAACGCATAAACGACGCCCACCAGACGTACCGGGAGCCAGTCCAGCACATGCAGAATGGCATCGATTCCCGACAATAAACGTTCATGCGGGGTAAGGTAACGGGCAAGCCAGGTCTGCCAGGCGCGCAGAAACGCATAGCCCATCAGCAGTACCGGCCCCCACGGACCGCCCACTACAAACCAGAACAGCGGTGCCAGGTAGTAACGGAAGTTGATCCACAGCAGCGCATTTTGCAGTTCGCGCAAAAATTCACGCTCATCGCAATCCGGCGGCACGCCGTGGATCATCGTCAGCTCACTCGCCATGGCGCCCCGCGCATGGGCATCGTCACGGGATGCGGCTTTCAGATAGGCGTGGTAGTGCATACGCACCTTGCCCGCGCCAATACAGAGCACGCCAAGCAGGATCCACACCACCAGCAGCGGCACGTTGAAAAAGAGGCCGTAAAGCGAACGCAGCAGTAAAAACGTTATAACCATCACGCCAGCGGTCATCAGCAGCGTGCGCAGCATGGAAAAATGTTTAATCCGGCGGAAAAGCACCTCCAGCCGGTGATCCAGATGCCAGTGCTCACCGAGTTTGAACAGGCGTTCAGCGATGATAACCAGCAGCATGGTAAACAACGTCATGTTATCTCCTTATTCTGACGACGCGGTAAGCATGGCGCGAAACCGGGGCCAGTCAAAAGCCGGGCCGGGATCGGTTTTTCTCGCCGGGGCAATATCGCTGTGTCCCGTAATATTCCCGGCTATCGCGGGATAGAGCTCGATCAGCGTTTGGGTTACAGCCACCAACTGTTGATACTGTGAATCGGTGTAGGGGGTGGTGTCAGTGCCTTCCAGCTCAATCCCGATGGAAAAATCATTGCAGCGTTCGCGTCCCTGGTACATCGACACGCCGGCATGCCAGGCGCGCTTATCAAAAGGGACGTACTGAACCACTTCGCCGTCGCGACGGATCAGACAGTGAGCCGACACGCGCAGATGCGCAATCTCAGCAAAGAAAGGATGGGCATCAGGATCCAGGGTCCCCGTGAATAACGCGTCGATCCACGGGCCGCCAAACTCACCCGGCGGGAGACTGATATTATGAACAACCAGCAGTGTGGGCTTTTCATCCTCCGGGCGGCAGTCGTGGTGCGGCGAGGGCACATGCCGCGCATCCACCAGCCATCCGTTTTCTAACAACATGCTGGAACTCCTTATGTATGGTGCTGTTACTCGGTTCAGAGTAGCATGTTTCAATATTATGATTCGTTACCAATTTGGAGTTTTATCATGCCGCCTCGCCGTTACAACCCCGACAACCGACGTGAAGCGCTTCTGGAACGTATTAGTATGGATATTCCGGCAAGTGTTGCCCATGCCCTGAAAGAAGATCTGGGCGGTGACGTCAGCGCCGACAGGGATATTACCGCACAATTATTGCCAAAAGAGACTCGCTCACATGCGGTCATTATTACGCGCGAAGAGGGTATTTTTTGCGGTAAGCGTTGGGTTGAAGAGGTCTTTACCCAACTGGCAGGCGATGAGGTGCAGATCACCTGGCATGTCGACGACGGTGATGCGATTACGGCAAATCAGCCGCTGTTCGAACTTGATGGACCTTCCCGCGTACTGCTGACCGGCGAACGAACCGCGCTGAACTTTGTGCAAACGTTGTCCGGCGTGGCAAGCGAAGTGCGTCGCTACGTTGACCTGCTGGCGGGTACCCGCACGCAGTTGCTGGATACCCGCAAAACGCTACCGGGTCTGCGCACTGCGTTGAAATACGCTGTGCTCTGTGGCGGCGGTGCAAACCATCGTCTGGGGTTGTCTGACGCGTTCCTGATTAAAGAGAACCATATCATTGCCTCGGGATCCGTGCGTCAGGCGGTCGAAAAAGCCTTCTGGCTGCATCCGGATGTGCCCGTCGAAGTGGAAGTCGAAAACCTGGAGGAGCTGGAGCAGGCTATCAAGGCCGGCGCCGATATCATCATGCTTGATAACTTCGAAACCGAGCAGATGCGCGAGGCGGTAAAACTGACTAACGGCAAGGCCCAGCTTGAAGTATCCGGCAACGTGACGTTTGATACGATCCGTGAATTCGCCGAGACCGGCGTTGATTTTATCTCCGTTGGGGCGCTGACCAAGCACGTTCGCGCCCTCGACCTCTCGATGCGCTTCAAATAATGACCCTCCCCTCTCGTTGCGGAGAGGGGAAATTCACTCCCGCTCGCAAAACCATTGCCCTACCCTGCAACACGTCACGAATTCCCTGAAAGCCCCTTCACGTTCCTTTTTTTGCCCCTCGTTTCTGCGCTGTCTCACTGCCAGAGTAGCCCTACTTAACGTAAGGAGCAGACATGGACAGACAACAAGGATTCACACTCATTGAGCTGATGGTGGTGATCGGCATTATTGCCATTCTGAGCGCCATCGGCGTTCCCGCGTACCAGAACTACCTGCGAAAAGCAGCGTTGACCGATATGCTGCAAACCTTCATTCCCTACCGCACCGCCATTGAGCTTTGCGCCCTGGATCACGGCGGCGTGGAGAGCTGTGACGGAGGCAGTAATGGTATCCCGTCCCCCACCACTACCCGCTACGTTTCAGGCATGAACGTGGCGAAAGGCGTCGTGACCTTAACCGGCCAGGAGAGCCTTAACGGGCTGGAGGTGGTCATGACGCCACAATGGAATGATGGCAACGGCATGACGGGGTGGACGCGTGACTGCAACATCGGTACCGACAGCGCGCTCAAGCAGGCCTGTGAAGACGTTTTCCGCTTCGACACCCACTGAGGAGCGGATGATGAATACCGATCAGCTTGTCGCACTTTGTCTGCGTCATCATGCCCTTCTGCTGAGCAGCGATAGCGACATGATTAGCATTGCCGTCGTGGGAAACCCCGGCCCTGAACTGATGGAAGCCCTGCGTTTCGCTACCCAGAAACGGATTGATATCGAGTGCTGGAGCGCCGAGCGCATGGAAAAGCACCGGCAGTTAACCACACAAACGCATCTGCCCGTCGTTACGCCGACACACTCAGCGGTGGATATTCTCAACCACACGCTTCAGCAGGCGATAAACCAACGCGCTTCTGATATTCATATTGAACCGATGGAGCTGACTTGCCAGATTCGCCTGCGCATCGACGGCGTGCTTTGCCCGCAGCCCCCACTTTCAGCCGCGCTGGCCACCATGCTCAGCGCCCGGTTAAAAGTGCTGGGTAACCTCGATATTGCGGAGCGCCGCTTACCGCAGGACGGTCAGTTTACGATTGAGCTGGCAAACGAGCCGGTCTCATTTCGCATCGCCACACTTCCCTGCAGCGGGGGTGAAAAAATTGTACTGCGCCTGCTGCATCAGGTTCAGCAATCTCTTGAGCCAGAAACGTTGGGGATGAATGCTAAACAGCTGGCCGGCTTTAGCGAAGTGCTCCACCAGCCGCAGGGGCTGATTCTGGTTACCGGCCCCACCGGCAGCGGTAAAACCGTGACGCTGTACAGCGCGCTGCAGGCTCGAAACACGCCGGATGTGAACATCTGCAGCGTGGAAGACCCGATAGAGATCCCGCTTGCAGGATTAAACCAGACGCAGATAAACCCGCGTGCGGGCCTCACCTTCCAGACGGTGCTGAGAGCGCTGCTACGTCAGGATCCTGACATCATTATGGTCGGCGAAATTCGTGATGGCGAAACGGCAGAGATTGCCATTAATGCCGCACAAACGGGGCATCTGGTGTTGTCAACGCTACACACCAACTCGACGGCGGAAACCCTGATCCGCCTGCAGCAGATGGGGGTGGCGCGATGGATGATCTCTTCCGCCCTCTCGCTGGTCATCGCCCAGCGGCTGGTGCGCCGTTTATGCCCCCATTGCCGCCAGGAAACCGACAAGCGGGCAGAACTGCCTCGCTCCGTTTGGCCCCGGCCGCTACCGCGCTGGCAACCCACCGGCTGTGAGCGCTGTTATCATGGTTTTTACGGTCGCGTCGCCATTTTTGAAGTGCTCGTCATTGACCAGACACTCCGGCAGGCCATTGCCAGCGGAGCGGGGTCAGAGGTGATAGAGGCCAGCGCCCGTCAGGCAGGAATGACATCCCTTTTCGAACATGGCTGTATGGCTGTTGAACAGGGACTGACCACGCTCGAAGAGTTGCTGCGTATCCTGGGAATGCCCGATGGCTGCTAATCACCTCTGGCGCTGGCGTGCGCTATCCGTTGAAGGAGAGCCCCGAAGCGGGGCTCTGTGGGCAACTGACCGCAATGCGGCTTTCGACAGGCTGATGCGCAAAGCGCTGCATCCTCTGACAATCACCCGCTGCACGCAGAGGTATCGCTGGCGACCACATCACCGCTACGAGGTATTTCGCCAGCTCGCCACGCTTTTGCAGGCGGGCCTGACACTGTCTGACAGCCTGCAGATGCTGGCGGACCAGCATCCGATAACGCCCTGGCAGGCACTCCTGCAAAGCCTTGCCGATGAGCTGAGTGAAGGATGCCCTTTTTCTGAGGCGCTGAAGCGCTGGCCCGCGGTATTTAGCCCACTGTATGTGTCGATGGTGAAGACCGGTGAACTAACCGGGAAGCTGGAGACGTGCTGCCGTGAGCTTGCCCAGCAACAAGAATCACAGCAGCAACTCAGTGCGAAAGTGAAAAAGGCACTGCGTTACCCGATGGTAATCCTGGCTCTGGCGGTACTCGTGGTGCTGGCCATGGTCACTCTGGTCTTGCCCGAATTCGCCGCCATCTACAAAACGTTTAATACCCCGCTCCCGATGCTGACACAAATAGTCATGGGAATGGCAACGTTTATACAGTCCTATGCCCTCGCGCTGTTCGCGGGGCTACTCCTTCCCATGATCATCGCCTGGGGTTTGCGGCAGGATCCGCGCTGGCAACACGTACTGCTGCATATCCCCGTCATGGGCGCGCTGGCTAAAGGACAAAAGCTGGGGCAAATTTTTACCGTGCTGTCGCTCACGCAGCAGGCGGGCATCGCTTTTTTAAAGGGTCTGGAGAGTGCAGAAGAGACGGTTGAGAGCAGGTACTGGCAGGGGATACTCCGCGCCATCCGGGAAGACATTGAAAAGGGTTACCCCCTTTGGGCATCCTTTCAAAAGGCGGCGGTTTTTACTCCACTGTGTATTCAGCTATTGCGAACCGGCGAAACGTCAGGTGCGCTCGATATCATGCTGGTAAACCTGGCGCGTCACCACACGGAGCAAACCTTTCAGTCAGCAGATAACCTGGCTGCCGTGCTGGAGCCTGTGCTGCTGATCGTGACGGGTGTGATTATCGGCACGCTGGTGGTGGCAATGTATCTGCCTATCTTCCATCTCGGGGATGCGATGAGTGCGGGATAACGCTGGCACACGGATGCGCGCCAGCTTACGCGATTACAGGCTATTGAAAACGCGGTTTTCCTGTTCCTGAACGCGGATAAAGGTCGTGCGTTTCGTCAACTCTTTCAGGCGGGATGCCCCCACATAGGTGCAGGCCGAACGCAGGCCACCAAGAATGTCACGTGCGGTATTCTCAACCGGGCCGCGCAGCGGCAGCTTCACGGTTTTGCCTTCTGCCGCACGGTATTTTGCAACGCCACCCACGTGACGGGTCATCGCCGATTCAGAGCTCATACCGTAGAACAGCATAAATTTCTCGCCGTTCTCTTCCACCACGGTACCGCCACTCTCTTCATGACCTGCCAGCATACCGCCAAGCATCACGAAGTCTGCGCCGCCGCCGAAAGCTTTCGCGACATCACCCGGGGTAGTACAACCACCGTCACTGATGATCTGGCCGCCCAGGCCGTGCGCAGCATCGGCACATTCAATAACCGCCGAAAGCTGCGGATAACCGACACCGGTTTTCACACGCGTGGTGCACACGGAACCCGGGCCAATGCCCACTTTGACGATATCTGCGCCAGAGAGGATCAGCTCCTCACACATCTCGCCGGTCACTACGTTACCCGCAATGATGGTTTTGTTCGGCCAGGCTTCACGCGCCTTGCTCACGAACTGCACGAAGTGTTCGGAATAACCATTCGCTACATCAATACAGACGAAGTTCAGCGCGGGGTTACTCTTGAGGATTTGTTTGGTCTTTTCGAAATCGGCATCTGAGGTTCCGGTAGAGACCATCACATGCTTCACGACCTCAGCAGAAGCGGATGCCACAAAGGCGTTCCACTCTTCAGGGCTGTAGTGTTTATGCACTGCCGTGAGGATGTCGAACTGTGCCAGCGCGGTTGCCATCTCGAAGGTTCCCACGGTATCCATATTGGCAGCGATGATCGGCACGCCAGACCAGGTCTGACCGGAATGTTTAAAGGTGAATTGACGTTCGAGTTCAACGTCTGAGCGACTTTTCAGTGTAGAGCGTTTAGGGCGGATAAGAACGTCTTTGAAACCTAACTTCAGATCTTCTTCGATACGCATGTGCGGATTCCTGGGGTTAGAGGCAAATATGTTAAAAGCACAACTCCAGTGACGTTATCATACGCACTAATACCTGCTCCGCAAGACTGCGAAATTCTCTTTTTTTACGCTACAATCCTATAAATTTACCTGGTAAAAAGCCGGTAAAGAGAGCTAAACATTGGCTGGCACACGTTTGAATTTCAACCAACTGATTTTAATAATGAATAATTCCCAGGATTTGATTTAATGGGGTATACCGTCGCATTAACCGGCGGCATCGGTAGTGGCAAAAGTACCGTTGCGGACGCTTTCGCTCGCCTGGGTATCGCGATTATCGATGCCGATATCATTGCCCGTCAGGTGGTAGAACCGAATACACCCGCGTTAAAGGCCATTGAAGAACATTTTGGTCCGGCCATCATCAATGCAGACGGCACGCTAAATCGCCGGCAGCTTCGCGAATGCATTTTTTCCGATTCTGCGGAAAAGGTCTGGCTTAATGCTCTGCTCCACCCCATTATCCACCAGGAAACTCAGCGTCAGATTGCCGCCGCCCGCTCACCGTATGTGCTGTGGGTAGTTCCGTTGCTGGTAGAAAATCAGCTGCAGAAGAAAGCCGATCGGGTTCTGGTCATTGATGTCCTTCCCGAAACGCAAATCCAGCGAACCATGACGCGCGATCGCGTCTCGCGCGAACATGCCGAACAAATTCTTGCCGCTCAGGCCACGCGCGATCAGCGCCTGGCCGTTGCGGATGATGTTATTGATAATAACGGCGCACCAGATGCCATTGCATCGGATGTTGCCCGTCTGCACGCGCAGTATTTGACCTTCGCCGCGCAGGCCGTTGCACAGGAAAAACCATAATGTCGACTCACATCCTTTTTGAGCATCCGCTTAACGAAAAAATGCGTACCTGGCTGCGTATCGAATTTCTTATTCAACAACTCTCGCAACATCTGCCTGTCAACGATCACGCCACTGCGTTGCACTTCTTCCGTAATGTGGGCGACCTGCTGGATGTGATTGAGCGTGGAGATGTTCGCACCGAATTACTGAAAGAACTTGAGCGTCAGCAGCGTAAACTGCAGGCATGGGCGGAAGTCCCGGGTGTTGATCAAAGCCGTATCGATTCCCTGCGTCAGCAGTTAAAAAGCAGTAGCAGCACGTTAATGGCTGCCCCTCGCGTTGGCCAGTTTTTGCGTGAAGATCGCTTGATTGCCCTGGTACGCCAGCGCCTGAGTATTCCCGGTGGATGCTGCAGCTTTGACCTGCCGACGCTTCATATGTGGCTGCACATGCCGCAAACGCAGCGTGATGCGCAGGTGAATATCTGGCTGGAAAGCCTGGAACCGATGCACCGGACGTTATCGCTGATCCTCGATCTTATCCGTAACTCTGCGCCGTTCCGCAAGCAGACCAGCCTGAACGGTTTTTACCAGGATAACGGGGACGATGCCGATCTGCTGCGACTGAACCTTTCGCTCGACGTGCAGCTTTACCCGCAAATTTCCGGGCATAAGAGCCGTTTTGCGATTCGCTTTATGCCGCTGGACAGTGAAAATGGCACCGTGCCGGAACGCCTCGATTTTGAACTGGCCTGTTGTTAAGGAGTGCCAATGTCTGACGTAACCATCGTAAACTGCCCAACCTGTGGCAAAAGTGTTGTCTGGGGCGAAGTGAGCCCATACCGCCCATTCTGCTGTAAACGCTGTCAGTTAATTGACCTGGGCGAATGGGCGGCGGAAGAGAAACGCATTCCGAGTGAAGGCACTCTTTCGGACAGCGATGACTGGAGTGAAGAACAGCAGTAAATTAAACGCCCTGCACTAACCGGGTAATCACAGGCTCATTTGCCGGCGGGAATTTGTCGGCATCGCTTGCCTGCAGTTCAACCCAGTTACCCGGTTGCCCCTCTTTGCCCCAGGGATCCCCCTCCCAGTTTTCCACCAGCCAGAACCAAAGCGTAATGTGACGATCGGGAAACTGGTATTCGAGCTTGTCAAACAGCGTTGCGCCAAGCGGGGTGATCCCCACTTCTTCCTGAAGCTCACGGATCAGCGCCTGTTCCGGCGTTTCGCCTGACTCGATTTTCCCGCCCGGAAACTCCCATTTGTTCGCCATATGGGCGTCGGCGGCGCGCTGGGTGATAAAGAACTGGTTTTGCGGGTTGCGAATAATCCCGACGGCAATTTGCAGTATTTTCATATTGTCACTTCCATAAAAAAGGCGCAGATTTCTGCGCCTTTTTGTTTTGTTATGAATTTAGCTCAGACGACCGTGGCACGCCTTGTATTTTTTACCGGAACCACACGGGCACGGATCGTTGCGGCCAACTTTACGATCGCCGGTCTGGGCCGCGATCGCTGCCGCAGCTTCGCTCTCGTCAGTCTGGTGGCTCAGCTGTTGCATCTGTGCCAGACGCTCAGCTTCTTCACGGCGCTGTTGCTCCATTGCTTCCACTTCTTCCGGCATGCGTACCTGAACTTTGCTCAGGGTGCTGATCACTTCATACTTCAGTGACTCCAGCATGGACGCAAACATGGCGAAGGATTCACGCTTGTACTCCTGCTTCGGATCTTTCTGCGCGTAACCACGCAGGTGGATACCCTGACGCAGGTAGTCCATCGCCGCCAGGTGCTCTTTCCACAGGGAGTCCAGCGTTTGCAGCATCACGCCTTTTTCGAAGTGACGCATCATCTCAGCGCCAACGACTTCTTCCTTACGCTTGTATACGTCCAGCGCAGTTTCGAAAATACGTTCACGCAGGGTCTCTTCGTGCAGCTCAGGCTCTTTGTCCAGCCACTCTTTGATTGGCAGTTCGAGGTCGAAGTCGTTTTTCAGGCGTTCCTGCAGACCTTCGATATCCCACATTTCTTCCAGAGACTGCGGTGGAATATGCGCGTCGATAGTCGCTTTGAATACGTCTTCGCGAATGCTGTTGATGGTGTCGCTCACGTCGGACACGTCCAGCAGCTCGTTACGCTGGGTATAGATGGCACGACGCTGGTCGTTGGCCACATCATCATATTCCAGCAGCTGCTTACGAATATCGAAGTTGCGGCTTTCCACTTTACGCTGGGCGTTAGCAATCGCTTTGGTGACCCACGGGTGTTCAATGGCTTCGCCAGGTTTCATACCCAGTTTACGCATCATGCCGGAAACACGGTCGGAGGCGAAAATACGCATCAGCGCATCTTCCATAGACAGGTAGAAGCGGGAAGAACCGGCATCGCCCTGACGACCCGCACGGCCGCGCAGCTGGTTATCGATACGACGAGATTCGTGACGTTCGGTACCAATGATATGCAAACCACCGGATGCCAGCACCGCGTCATGACGTACCTGCCAGTCCGCTTTAATCTGAGCAATCTGCTCCGGCGTTGGGTTTTCCAGCTCGGCAATCTCTGCCTGCCAGCTACCACCCAGCATAATGTCGGTACCACGACCCGCCATGTTGGTGGCGATTGTTACCGCTGCCGGGTAACCCGCCTGCGCAACGATATCCGCCTCTTTGGCGTGGAATTTCGCGTTAAGAACGTTGTGTTTGATGCCCGCTTTGGTCAACTCATTGGAAACCACTTCGGATTTCTCGATGGAGATTGTCCCCACCAGCACCGGCTGGCCATTAGCGGTACGATCGCGAATATCTTCAATGATCGCCTGAATTTTTTCCGCTTCGGTCATGTACACCAGGTCCGGCATATCCTTACGGATCATTGGACGGTTGGTTGGAACGACCACGGTATCCAGTTTGTAGATGGAGCTGAATTCAAATGCTTCGGTATCTGCAGTACCGGTCATCCCCGCCAGCTTCTCGTACAAACGGAAGTAGTTCTGGAAGGTAATAGAGGCCAGCGTCTGGTTTTCATTTTGAATATCAACGCCTTCTTTGGCCTCAACGGCCTGGTGCAGACCGTCAGACCAGCGACGTCCCTGCATGGTACGGCCGGTGTGCTCATCAACGATGATAACTTCACCGTCTTTCACGATGTAGTCGACATCGCGGGTGAACAGCGCATGGGCACGCAGCGCGGCAGTGACGTGGTGCATCAGCATAATGTTAGTCGGCGAGTACAGAGACTCGCCCTCTTCCATGATGCCTTCAGCCACCAGCAGCTCTTCAATTTTCACCAGACCGCGTTCGGTCAGGTTCACCTGGCGCGCTTTTTCATCGACAGAGAAGTGACCTTCACCCTGGAAGGTGTCGGAATCTTCTTTCTCCTGACGCAGCAGGTGCGGAATGATTTTATCGACTTTACGGTACATCTCGGAGCTGTCTTCAGCCGGGCCGGAGATGATCAGCGGGGTACGCGCTTCATCGATCAGGATGGAGTCCACCTCATCCACCAGCGCATAGTGCAATTTACGCTGCACGCGCTCTTCAGGGCTAAACGCCATGTTGTCACGCAGGTAGTCGAAGCCGTATTCGTTGTTGGTACCGTAGGTGATATCCGCGTTATAGGCTTCACGTTTGGCGGGTGCCGGCAGACCGGACATGTTGATGCCAACGGTCATGCCCAGGAATTCGAACAGGGGACGGTTGTTTTCGGCATCACGCTGTGCCAGATAGTCGTTGACGGTAACGACGTGAACGCCTTTACCGGTCAGTGCGTTCAGGTAGGCGGGCAGCGTTGCGGTCAGGGTTTTACCTTCACCGGTACGCATTTCCGCGATGCAGCGCTCGTTAAGCACCATACCACCCAGCAGCTGAACGTCGAAGTGACGCATGCCAAACACACGTTTACTGGCCTCACGCACAACGGCGAAGGCTTCCGGGATCAGGCTTTCCAGCGTTTCGCCTTTTTCAAGACGCGCGCGGAATTCTACGGTTTTCGCTTTCAGCTCGTCATCAGAGAGCTTCTCCATCGCCGGCTCCATGCCATTGATGACGGTAACAGCTTTGCGCATACGGCGCAGGGTACGATCGTTACGACTACCAAAAACTTTTGTTAACAATTTGATTAGCATAATAAATTCTCAAACGCCCCAGGTTGGGCAGATAAATTAAGGTATTGAAAAAAGGTTAATTTAGCTGAGGCGTTGAGGCCCGGCGCGGATGCCGTGAGCCTGGCTAATCCATGTCGAAACGGAGAAGCTCGCAGGAGGAACGTGCGCGATTTGCGTGGTCTGACGCACCATGACGGGTGGCTGACTGTCCTGCGTAAGCAGCGCGTTAAGCGTGTCCAGCAGAGCAAGATGCTGCGCCTGTACCGGCAGCGTCTCTTCAGCAACAGGCAGTGCCTGCGGAGCCATCGCAAATGACAGATGGCGAATAACGGTACGGATCGCATGCTGGTGCCAGTAATCCACCGAGAAATTCGGGCGGCGATTGGCTTCAAGCCATGCCAGGTTAGTAAAATTAACCCGCGTGTTGAGATCGTGTTTGGTTGTGGAGGTCTTCGTCGGCGTCGCCGCTTCCGCACTGTTGCTGAGCGCAGGCAAGCCGAAACTCGCCGCGACCATCCCTAATAAGAGATGCGGCCAGAAGTAACGTCTGCCAAATTGTCGCCAGCGCGTCAGTATTCCGCTCACTTGCTCCACCACATTAAGCCAGCCTTCAACAGGCTGAATTCAATTATTCTTTTAAGCGCCCAGATATTACCACTAAAGCCAATACACAGCAGCAGGAATGACGTATTGCTGCGGGGAAAAACGGTCAAGAATGCAGCTAACGCACAGATTTTCTGCACCGGGCAAACGAGAAGTGACGCTGGGGCAAATAAATGAAGAGGGGTAAAAATAAAAACGACTGGTCTCCCTGGTCGGAGAGAGTACCAGGTTAACCAGTCGATTTTTTACGAAACGGCTTTAACCGTTACGCCAGTACCGTGTTTGGTGCTTTGAAGGCCAGCGGCAGCTCAGCTTCGTCTTCAAAGGTCACATATTCCCAGGCTTCCTGTTTTGCCAGGACTGCCTGCAACAGTTTGTTGTTCAGTGCATGACCGGATTTAAACGCGGTAAATGCACCAATGATGTTGTGACCACACATAAACAGGTCGCCGATAGCATCCAGCATTTTGTGACGAACGAATTCATCTTCAAAACGCAGACCGTCTTCGTTCAGTACGCGATAATCGTCAACAACGATGGCACAATCGAAGCTGCCGCCCAGGCACAGGCCGCGGGACTGCAGATATTCGATATCACGCATGAAGCCAAACGTACGGGCACGGCTGATCTGGCGCATAAACGCATCAGCAGAGAAGTTCATCGCATAGCGTTGGGTGCTGGCATCAATCGCCGGATGGTTAAAATCGATGGTAAAGTCCAACGAGAAACCATTGTACGGTTTGAATTCAGCCCATTTGTCGCCATCTTCGACGCGAACGGTCTCTTTGATACGAACAAATTTTTTCGCGCAGTTCAGTTCTTCGATGCCGGCATCCAGCAACAGATAGACGAACGGAGCAGCACTACCATCCATGATCGGGATTTCTGGCGCATCGACTTCAACCATAATGTTGTCGATACCCAGACCCGCCAGGGCGGCGTTCAGGTGCTCTACGGTAGAAATCCGCACGTCATGCTCGTTCACCAGACAAGTACAGAGCATAGTATCACGCACAGATTTGGCATCGGCCGGAAAGTCTACCGGTGGATTCAAGTCGGTGCGACGATAGATGACCCCGGTATTGGCCGGCGCAGGGCGTAACGTCAGTGTGACTTTCTTGCCGGTATGTAAACCGACCCCAGTCGCCTGAACGATACGTTTAAGTGTCCTTTGTTTGATCATCGTATAATCTCGCCAAATTAACTATCCAACCGAAAGTGTATATCACTGACGGTGGGCCAGTTTAGCACAAAGAGCGAAAATCCCCAAATTCCAGCCAATTCTTAGTCAGCTTGCTTGCGCAGGAACGCCGGGATATCCAGATAATCTGGCTCTTTCGCCGTTTGCGGAGTGGGGTCGTTAACCACTTTCGCGGCCGGTTTCTGCTCCTGAGTCAGAGGAGACATACCGTGCTGCTGGTAACGATCCATAACCGGCTGCTGAGTCTGTTTGTTGGTCACCAGGGTGATCTCAGGACGCTTGTCCATACCGATACCGGTAGCAACAACAGTAACACGCAGCTCGTCGTTCATTTCCGGGTCAAGGGAAGTACCGATTACCACGGTAGCGTTGTCAGAGGCGAACGCACGGATAGTGTTACCCACGGTTTCAAACTCATCCAGACGCAGGTCGAAGCCAGCGGTAATGTTGACCAGCACGCCGCGCGCACCAGACAGGTCGATATCTTCCAGCAGTGGAGAAGAGATAGCCATTTCAGCCGCTTCTTCTGCACGGTCTTCACCGCTTGCCACGCCAGAGCCCATCATCGCGTAGCCCATTTCGGACATCACGGTACGAACGTCTGCAAAGTCAACGTTCATCAGACCAGGACGGGTAATCAGTTCAGCGATACCCTGCACCGCGCCTTTCAGCACGTCGTTGGCTGCGCCAAAAGCGTCCAGCAGAGAGATACCGCGACCCAGAACTTTCAACAGTTTGTCGTTCGGGATGGTAATCAACGAGTCCACGTGCTTGGACAGTTCAGTGATACCCTGCTCCGCGAAAGCCATACGCTTCTTGCCTTCAAAGTTGAAAGGCTTGGTCACGACAGCAACGGTCAGGATACCTAAATCTTTCGCTACTTCAGCCACAACAGGTGCTGCGCCGGTACCCGTACCGCCACCCATACCCGCTGCGATAAAGACCATGTCCGCACCTTCCAGTGCAGCGCGCAGGGCCTCACGATCTTCTTCAGCCGCATTACGACCGACTTCCGGGTTAGCCCCAGCGCCCAGCCCTTTGGTGATGCCACCGCCGATCTGGATAGTCTGGCCTACAGCCGTCTTACGCAGTGCCTGTGCATCGGTGTTAACTGCAAAGAACTCAACACCTTCAATGCGTTCACGCACCATATGCTCTACGGCGTTACCGCCGCCGCCACCGACGCCGATGACTTTAATCACCGCGTCGTTGGTCAGTTCCATAGGTTCAAACATAATTTCTCTCTCCGTTGTGCCTGTCGCCCGAGACCGCTAATTCTCTCCGGTCTCTTAAAAAAATTAAAACTCTTTTCGCAACCAGTTGTTCAGTCGTTTGACCCACGACCCAACTGAGACGCGTTTTTCCACTTCTGCTTCACCACTGAGATGAGATTCTTTCCCGTAGTGGAGCAGGCCCACAGCCGTTGAATAGTACGGCTCCTGAGCATAATCCGTTAAACCGGTGATATTCAGCGGAGCACCGATACGCACTTGCGTATGGAACACGCGCTGAGCGCAGGCCGCAAGACCTTCAATTTGCGCTGCCCCGCCGGTTAATACAATCCCCGCTGCAAGATGATGTTTCACGCCCTGCTGGCGAAGCTGTTCCTGTAACTGCAAAATCTCTTCGTTGACCAGGTTAAGCAGCTCGGTATAACGCGGCTCAATGACCTCTGCCAACGTCTGGCGCTGCAGGCTGCGCGGTGGACGTCCGCCCACGCTCGGCACTTCAACGCTCTCATCTTTGCCAACGATAGACCCCAGCGCACAGCCGTGGCGTACTTTAATCGCTTCTGCATCACTCGGTGGCGTACCAAAAGCGTAAGCAATATCGCTGGTCACAACGTTCCCGGCATACGGGATCACTTTGGTGTGGCGCAGCGCACCGCCGGTATACACGGCCATGTCCATTGTACCACCACCAATATCGACCACACAGACACCCAGTTCACGTTCATCTTCGGTCAGCACGGAATAGCTCGCTGCAAGACCTGCGAAAATGAGTTGGTCAACTTTCAGGCCACAACGTTCAACGGCTTTTACAATGTTCTTCGCCATATCGTTGTGACATGTGATCAAGTGCACTTTTGCCTGCATACGTACGCCGGAAAGACCGACCGGGTTTTTGATCCCTTCCTGGTAGTCAATCGCATACTCCTGCGGGATCACGTGCAGCACGCGATGCTCATCGCGAACGCGCACGGATTTCGCCGTATGTACAACGTTTTCAACGTCTTCCTGCGTCACTTCTTCTTCGGAAATCGGCACCATGCCGATTTCGTTCTGGCAGCTAATGTGCTTACCCGAAAGCGCCAGATAAACAGAGGAAATCTGGCAATCTGCCATCAATTCAGCCTGATCGATGGCGCGCTGTACGCACTTCACCACCGACTCAAGATCGTTAACCCCACCTTTATCCATACCACGGGACGGGCAACTGCCCACGCCAATGATATTGACCATACCGTCGGGCAGAACTTCCCCTACTAAAGCGGCAACCTTCGCGGTGCCAATCTCCAGTCCAACTACCAGTTTTCTGTCCGTCGCCTTGATCATTGTTGTTCTGCCTGTACCTGTGCCTGATTCTGTTGCTGATTAGGTTCCTCGACCGGAGCCGGTTCCCAACCGACTGCTGCGCCTGAGTCATAGCGCAAATCAACGTAGCTTATCCGTTTGCCGTCAGTCTGTGCCTGCTGCTGTAAAACCGGGTAAAGTTCTACAAATCGCGCCAGACGTTTCATTGTGTCCCCGCGACCCAGGTTGAGCTTAATGCCGTTCGTTAACGTCAGTTGCCAGGAGCGGCGCGCCGTCATTGCAGCATCTTTTAGCGTAAACCTGTCCTTCGCCAGCACCTGCCCCATTTCACGAAAACCTTGTAACACTTCGTTTTCGCTACCTTCCGGGCCATACAACATCGGTAAATTTTGCTTGTTGACACGATCGGCCGGGACGCTGAAGGAATTTCCGTCTACGTCAACCATGTGCTGATCATTCCAACGCGCAATGGGCACATATTCAACCAGATGAATCTTCAATTCATCAGGCCATTGCTTTCTGACACTCGCCTGTTTTATCCATGGCAGACGTTCAATCTGACTCTGGATAATATTGACGTCCTGCGTCATAAAGGTGCCAGGCGATCCCAGCGCCAGAATTGTCTGGCGAATGTCATCGTTACGGGTGTAATGACGCTCACCGGTGACCACCAGCTTCGAAAGCGGCAACCGTTGCGCATCTTCCATCCAGCCCAGAACCATCCAGCCGCTGATAAACACGGTGCACAGCACCCCGAGCAGGAAAATAATACCTGCAAGACGCGTTCCATTACTCCGGCGTGAAGAAGAGTATTCTTCTTCGTCATCGCGGTTGCGCGTGTTCAATGCAGCCTGAGACATATCAGCCCGCCTGGTCCAGAATACGTACGACTAATTGCGAGAAGCTCATCCCCGCCTGACGCGCTGCCATCGGCACAAGGCTGTGGCTGGTCATTCCCGGAGAAGTATTTGCTTCCAGCAGATAAAATTGTCCATCACTGTCGAGCATCACGTCGATGCGGCCCCATCCACGGCAACCCAGAACATGCCAGGCTTTAACCACCAGGGACTGTAAATCGGTTTCACGCTCAGCTTCAAGGCCACTTGGGCAGAAATATTGCGTCTCATCAGAGAGATACTTCGCCTCATAATCATAGAAGGTTCCGGCCGGTTGGATACGAATTGACGGTAAAATTTCTTCGCCAAGCATCGCGACGGTAAATTCCGGCCCGCTGAGCCATTTTTCAATCAGAACTTCTTCATCATGTTGAAATGCCGAGGCTAAAGCGGAAGATAAATCCTCAGCTTTCTCAACTTTGGACATGCCAACGCTCGACCCTTCGCGGCTGGGCTTTACAATAACCGGTAAGCCCAGCTCAGCAATGCGTGCATTAACGCTATCGGAGAGGCCCATTTCAAATTCGCGACGCGTCAGGGCAACCCAGGGGGCAACGGGTAAACCCGCGCCCTGCCACAGCAGTTTGCTGCGCAGTTTATCCATAGAAATGGCGGAGGCCATCACACCGCTGCCGGTGTACGGCATGCCGGTGAGTTCCAGCAGCCCCTGAAGGGTGCCGTCTTCGCCACCACGGCCATGTAACGCGATAAAGACTTTATCGAAGCCCATCGCCTTTAACTGGGTTACGTCAGTCTCTTTCGGATCGACCAGGTGCGCATCCACACCACCTTCACGCAGGCCCGCCAGTACAGCGGTACCTGAATTCAGGGAAACCTCGCGCTCGGCGGATGTGCCGCCAGACAGGACAGCAATCTTATCAGCCATGATGCTCATCCTCCTGAGTTTGCGGCTTCAGTTTGATTTCAGCTAAGGTACGGGCGATTTTGCCGATATTTCCCGCGCCCTGAATCAGAATTAAATCGTTGCCGGTCAGTACCGGGGCCAGAATTTCAGCCACCTGAGCAGGATCGGAAACCAAAATAGGGTCTACTTTACCGCGTCCGCGGATGGTACGACATAAAGAACGGCTGTCTGCACCAGGAATAGGAGTTTCGCCCGCTGCATAAACATCCAGCATCAGGAGCGTATCCACCTGTGACAGGACGCTGGCGAAATCGTCATACAGGTCACGGGTACGCGTGAAACGGTGCGGCTGGAAGATCATGACCAGATTTTTTTCTGGCCAGCCTGCACGCGCGGCTTTGATCGTCGCGTCCACTTCCGTCGGGTGGTGACCGTAGTCATCAACCAGCATGGCAGTACCGGGTTTACCGTTCACCGCCTCCAGCGGGTATTCACCGAGGAAGTCGAAGCGACGCCCGGTTCCCTGGAAGCTTTCCAGTGCACGAAGAATGGCTTCGTCATCAATACCTTCTTCTGTCGCCACGGCCACTGCCGCTGCGGCATTCAGGGCGTTGTGACGCCCTGGTGCATTCAGGGTGACATGCAGCAGTTCTTTGTCCTGACGCGCCAGGGTGAAATGCCCCTGAGCACCCAGCTGTTTGTAATCTTCCACGCGGACATCAGCATCTTCGCTGAAGCCGTAAGTCGTGATTTGACGTCCGACGCGCGGCAACAGCTCGCGAATCACCGGATCGTCTACACACATTACCGCGCGTCCATAGAACGGCAGGTTGTGCAGGAAATTAATAAAGGTCTGCTTTAAGTTCTCGAAGTCGCCCTGGTAAGTATCCATATGGTCGGCTTCGATATTGGTGACAATGGCGACCATCGGCTGCAGATGCAGGAACGACGCATCGCTCTCATCCGCTTCGGCAATTAAATAACGGCTGTGCCCGAGACGCGCATGCACGCCTGCCGCTTTTACCAGACCACCATTGACGAACGTCGGATCGAGGCCCGCTTCTGCATAAATGCTGGAGACCATCGCCGTGGTGGTGGTTTTGCCGTGGGTTCCGGCAATCGCAATGCCATGACGAAAACGCATCAACTCCGCCAGCATTTCCGCACGGCGGATCACCGGAATACGCGCTTCGTGCGCGGCCACGATTTCCGGGTTATCAGAGGAGATGGCGCTCGACACGACCACCACACTCGCATCGCGCACGTTTTCCGGGCGATGATTGAAATAGATAGTCGCCCCAAGCGACGCCAACTGCTGCGTAACAGGGTTTGGCGCCAGGTCAGACCCGCTGATCTGATAGCCTTCGTTAGCTAACACTTCGGCAATACCGCCCATGCCAGCACCACCGATGCCAACAAAGTGAATGTGCCGGACGCGACGCATCTCGGGCACGATAGAACGCAGTTTTGCCAGTTGTTGTGTATTCATTCTCTAAACGCCATCGACTACTTAAAAAATTCGTGCAGCGCAACACGCGCTGCGAGGGTTAAGCCTGTGCTGCCAGGCTCACTTCTTTTGCCACCCGTTCCGTGGCATCAGGAATAGCGGTCGCGCGTGCGCGTTGCGCCATCTCCAGTAATGCCTCTCTGTTCCAGCCCGCCAGGGTGGTGGCGACCGCATCGGCGGTAAATTGTGGCTGTTCAAATATTTTCGCGGCGCCGGCTTTCTCAAGCGGCAGCGCATTCCAGTACTGCTGTCTGTCTTTGTGCTGAAACGGCACAAACAGAGCCGGCAACCCGGCGGCGGCAATTTCGCTCACCGTCAATGCGCCAGAGCGGCAGACCACGACATCGGCCCAGGCATACGCTGCGGCCATGTCGTCGATAAATTCCGTCACTTTATGCTGCGGCTGGCCTTCATCGACGTAAGCCTGCTCAACCATCTGCTGAGCACCTTTTCCGCTTTGGTGCCAGATTGTCACCGCATCACCCAGCTTTGCTGCAACCTGCGGCATCGTCTGGTTTAAAATGCGTGCGCCCTGAGAACCGCCAACGACCAGCACACGGACCGGCCCTTCACGACCAGGCAGGCGCGCATCCGGTAATGGCAGCGCCAGCACGTCTACGCGCACCGGGTTACCCACCACGTCCGCCTTCGGGAAGGCTCCTGGGAAAGCCTGCATCACTTTGGTGGCAATTTTCGCCAGCCATTTATTGGTCAGACCGGCAATGCCGTTCTGCTCATGCAGCACCACGGGGATGCCCAATGACCAGGCCGCCAGCCCACCCGGACCAGAAACATAGCCGCCCATCCCCAGCACCACATCAGGCTTAAAACGCTTCATGATGGCGCGCGCCTGACGCCAGGCGTTGAAAATACGCACCGGTGCCAGAAGCTGGGCCTCAATGCCTTTTCCGCGTAAGCCGGAAATGCGAATAAAGTCGATCTCGATACCGTGCTTCGGTACCAGGTCGGCTTCCATGCGGTCCGCGGTTCCCAGCCAGCGTACCTGCCAGCCCTGATCCATTAAATGGTGCGCAACTGCGAGCCCCGGGAACACATGTCCACCGGTACCGCCTGCCATCACCATTAACCGCTTCGGTTGATTCATCGTGAACCTCGTGTAAACGCCTGGGCTTTTTCCAGACGCGTTTCATAATCTATGCGTAACAACATCATGATGGCCGTCGACATAATCAGCAGACTGGAACCACCATAACTGATCAACGGCAACGTCAGGCCTTTGGTCGGCAGCATACCCGCTGCGGCCCCGACGTTAACCAATGCCTGGAAACTAAACCAGATACCTATTGAGCAGGCTAAGAAACCTGAAAAGCGGTGATCGATCTCCAGCGCTTTCCGCCCAATCGACATGGCGCGGAAAGCGACGAAGAATACCATTAATAGCGCTAATACCACACCGATATAACCCAGTTCTTCCCCAATAATGGAGAAGATGAAGTCAGTGTGCGCTTCGGGTAAATACTCCAGTTTCTGTACCGAGTTGCCCAGCCCCTGACCCCAGACTTCACCGCGACCAAAAGCCATTAGCGACTGCGTCAGCTGATAACCGCTGCCAAACGGGTCTTCCCACGGGTTCCAGAATGAGGTCACACGGCGGATACGGTAAGGCTCGGCGAGGATCAGCAGCACAACCGCTGAGATACCCATTCCGATGATGGCGATGAACTGCCACAGCTTCGCCCCGGCCAGGAACAGCATTGCCAGCGTGGTGACAAACAGCACGACCACGGTACCAAGGTCAGGCTGCGCCAGCAGTAAGACCGCCAGCACCAGAATAACGCCCATGGGTTTTAAGAAGCCGCGCAGGTTATTACGCACTTCATCCACTTTACGTACCAGGTAGTTAGCCAGGTAGCAGAACAGGGAGAGCTTGGTAAATTCCGCGGGCTGAATACGCAGTGGGCCAAAGGCAATCCAGCGCGATGCTCCGTTTACGGAGCTCCCCACCACCAGTACGATCAGCAGCATAATGATGGAGGCGATCAGCATCGCGGTACTGTGCCGCTGCCAGAACTCCATCGGCAGACGTAATGTCACCAGCGCCAGACAGAACGCCAGGATGATGTACAGGCCATCACGTTTCGCAAACAGGAATGGATCGTTCGCCAGCCGCTGCCCGACAGGCATTGACGCCGAGGTCACCATGATAAAACCAACCGCCGCCAGTCCCAGCGTGAGCCAGAAGAGCGTACGGTCGTACATGACCAGGCTGTCGTTATCTTTTTGACGAGAGCCCATCACCCAGCCTTTGAGTGCCGCAAACACCCACGCCAGAACGCCAAATCCTGGCAGGCGCGGCATTTTCAGGCGAGGGAGAGATAAACGCATCAGCCTAACTCCTTCGCCAGACGGGTAAAGAGATCGCCACGCTGTTCGAAATTCTTGAATTGATCGAGACTGGCGCAGGCCGGAGAGAGCAGCACCATATCACCCGGCTTCACGCGAGGGGCAATCAGCCGCATCGCCTGCTCCATGGTCTCGGTTTGCTCGGCAATGTCAGGACGCAGCTCAGCCAGCTCACTGCCGTCGCGACCAAAGCAGTACAAGCGGATATTATTCCCGGCGAGATACGGTTTCAGCGTGGAGAAATCCGCCGATTTACCGTCGCCGCCCAGCAGTAAATGCAGGGTCCCTTCAACGTGCAGGCCGTTCAGGGCGGCCTCGGTACTGCCGACGTTGGTGGCTTTTGAGTCATTAATCCAGCGCACACCGTTATGCTCCAGCGCCAGCTGGAAACGGTGCGCCAGGCCGGTAAAGGTGGTCAATGCTTGCAGGCTGGACGAACGCGGCAGCCCTACGGCATCCGCCAGCGCCAGCGCCGCCAGAGCATTGGTGTAGTTATGCTGGCCGGTGAGCTTCATCTCTTTCACGTTCAGCACTTTCTCACCCTTCACGCGCAGCCAGGTTTCGCCCAGTTGACGGTTAAGATGATAGTCACCCATGGTAATGCCAAAGCTAATGCAGCGATCGTCCGCTCCGCGCACCGGCATGGTCAGGGCGTCATCCGCGTTGACGACGCAGACCTTCGCATTTTCATAAATGCGCAGTTTGGCGGCGCGGTACTGCTGCAGACCAAACGGATAGCGATCCATATGATCTTCAGTAACGTTAAGGATCGTCGCCGCGGCCGCACGAAGGCTGGAGGTCGTTTCCAGCTGGAAGCTGGAAAGCTCGAGGACGTACAATTCACAGCCCTTATCCAGCAACATCAGCGCTGGCAGGCCAATATTGCCTCCCACGCCCACGTTCATGCCCGCCGCTTTCGCCATCTCACCCACAAGGGTGGTGACGGTGCTTTTACCGTTAGAGCCGGTAATCGCGACAACGGGTGCCTGCGCTTCACGGCAGAACAACTCAATATCACCGACAATCTCAACGCCCGCATCGGCCGCGGCGCTGAGTGAAGGATGCGCCAGCGCCATACCGGGGCTGGCGACAATCAGATCGGCTGCCAGCAGCCAGTCATCATTCAGACCACCAAGGTGGCGTTCAACCTGTTCCGGCAGTTTATCCAGACCCGGCGGAGAAACACGCGTATCCATTACGCGAGGCGTCACGCCGCGCGCGAGGAAAAAGTCCACGCAGGAGAGGCCTGTCAGCCCCAACCCGATGATAACGACTTTTTTGCCCTGGTAATCTGCCATGATTAACGTACCTTCAGCGTTGCCAGGCCAATCAGCACCAGCATCAGCGAAATAATCCAGAAGCGCACAATCACGCGCGGTTCCGGCCAGCCTTTCAGTTCATAGTGATGGTGAATCGGTGCCATACGGAAGATGCGCTGACCGCGCAGCTTGAAGGACCCGACCTGCAAAATCACTGAAAGGGTTTCAACCACAAATACCCCACCCATAATCACCAGCAGGAACTCCTGGCGCAGCAGTACGGCAATAATGCCCAGCGCGCCGCCCAGAGCCAGTGAACCGACGTCACCCATAAAGACCTGCGCCGGGTAGGTGTTGAACCACAGGAAGCCCAGTCCCGCCCCGACAATCGCCGTACAGACGATAACCAGTTCGCCTGCGTGTCGCAGGTATGGAATGTGCAGATAGTTAGCAAAGTTCATGTTACCGGTGGCCCACGCCACCAGCGCAAAACCGGCGGCGACGAAGACGGTTGGCATAATCGCCAGGCCATCCAGACCGTCGGTCAGGTTTACGGCGTTACCGGTGCCCACGATGACGAAGTAGGCCAGCAGAATGTAGAACAGCCCCAGCTGCGGCATCACATCTTTAAAGAACGGCACCACCAACTCGGTGGCGGGTGTGTCTTTTCCTGCCAGATACAGCGCGAAGGCCACGCCCAGCGCAATCACCGACATCCAGAAGTATTTCCAGCGGGCGATCAGGCCCTTGGTGTCTTTACGCACGACCTTGCGGTAATCATCAACAAACCCAATGATGCCGTAGCCCACCAGCACGGTAAGTACGCACCAGACGTACGGGTTAGAGGGATAAGCCCACAGCAGTACGGAAACAACGATCGCGGTCAGGATCATGATCCCGCCCATGGTCGGCGTACCCCGCTTGCTGAAGTGCGACTCCGGACCGTCGTTACGCACAACCTGACCGAAGGAGAGTTTTTGCAGACGGGCAATCATGCGCGGGCCCATCCACAAAGAGATGAACAGCGCAGTCAGCAGGCTGACAATGGCGCGAAACGTCAGATAGGAAAAGACGTTAAAGCCTGAATAATATTTGACCAAATGTTCGGCCAGCCAAACTAACATGTCCCGTTCTCCTGTAATGCGTGCACAACCTCTTCCATGGCGGCACTACGTGAACCTTTCACTAACACAGTCACAATTTGTTTTTCTGTCATCAATGCCTTAAGGCGTTCAATCAGCGCGGCTTTATCGGCAAAGTGCTCGCCAACACCGCTGGCATGGCTAATCGCCTGGCTCAGTTTTCCGGCGCTCAGCACGCAATCAATACCTGCCGCTTTCGCCGCGTCCCCCACCTGGACATGACACGCTTCGCTTTCATCACCCAGCTCAGCCATATCGCCCACCACCAGCACGCGATAACCTGGCATCTCAGACAACACCTGCACCGCCGCGGTCATTGAGCCGACGTTCGCGTTATAGGAGTCATCCAGAAGCAGTTTGTTTTCCGCAAGCTGGATCGGGAACAGACGCCCCGGCACGGCTTTTAAATTTGCCAGACCGGTTTTAATCGCCTGATGCGACGCACCAACCGCCATCGACAGCGCCGCTGCCGCGAGCGCATTGGCGATATTATGACGACCCGGCAATGGCAGAAGCACCTCAATGCCACCGGTTGGGGTATTAAGGGTGAATTCCGTGCCATGCGAAGTCACATGAATATTGGTCGCGGTAAAATCACTGTTGGCCGCGTTCGGCGAGAAGCGCCAGGTCTTGCGGGAACCAATGATCTGTTGCCAGTTCAGCCAGTCATTGTTGTCGGCATTCATAATGGCGATACCGTCTTCCGGCAGGCCGGTATAGATCTCGCCTTTAGCTTTCGCCACGCCTTCCAGCGAACCAAAACCTTCCAGATGTGCAGCGGCCAGGTTATTCACCAGCGCTGCTTCCGGGCGCGTCAGTCTCACGGTCCAGGCGATTTCGCCCTGGTGGTTTGCCCCTAACTCGATCACGGCAAATTCATGCTCTTTGGTCAGGCGAAGTAATGTCATCGGCACGCCGATATCATTGTTAAGGTTGCCTGCTGTATAAAGCGTATTTCCGCACTGGCTCAGGATGGCCGCAGTCATCTCTTTCACAGAGGTTTTGCCTGATGAACCGGTCAGCGCGACGACGCGCGTCGGCACCTGCTGACGAACCCAGGCCGCCAGCTCGCCGAATGCCAGACGGGTATCTTTCACCACGATCTGCGGCAGATCGACAGCGAGTTTACGGCTGACCAGCAGCGCCCCTGCACCATTCTCCCTGGCCTGTTGTGCAAAATCATGCGCGTCAAAACGTTCGCCCTTCAGCGCCACAAACAGACAACCCGGGGTCACTTTGCGGGTATCGGTCGTCACGGCCTCGATGGTCAGATCGTGACCCAGCAGCTCGCCCTGCAGTACCGCAGCGGCCTGACTTAAGGTGATGCTAATCATGCCACGACTCCCAGCAGACGCGCGGCCGTGACGCGGTCCGAATAATCGAGACGACGGTTGCCAACAATCTGATAATCCTCATGGCCTTTCCCGGCCAGCAGCACAACGTCGTTTTCCTGAGCCTGCATGATGGCGTTGGTCACGGCTTCCGCACGGCCTTCCACCACGCGGGCGCGGCCTGCATCCAGCATGCCCGACAGAATGTCGTTAATAATGGCGCGCGGCTCTTCAGTACGCGGGTTGTCATCGGTCACAACCGGAATATCCGCGAACTGTTCAGCAATGGCACCCATCAGTGGACGTTTGCCCTTATCACGGTCGCCACCGCAGCCAAACACACACCAGAGCTTACCGGTGCAGTGCAGACGCGCCGCTTCAAGTGCTTTTTCCAGTGCGTCCGGCGTGTGGGCATAATCGACCACCACGGTCGGTTTGCCCGGTGCGCTGAACACTTCCATACGGCCACATACCGGCTGCAGACGCTCGGCCGTTTCCAGCAGCGCGTTCATCGGATAACCCAGCGCCAGCAGCGTCGCCAGCGCCAGCAGCAGGTTGCTGACGTTAAACGCACCCATCAGACGGCTTTCAATTTCACCGTCACCCCATGAGGAGGTAAAACGAATGGTGGCGCCACTGTCGTGATAATCCACCGCAACCGCCTTCAGCCAGCGGCCGTGGCAGTTCGGGTTGATATGGTCTTCCATCGACACCGCAACCGCATCCGGCAGCTTCGCCAGCCAGCGGCGACCGACTTCGTCGTCAGCGTTGATGATGGCCTGTCCGCTATGGTGGGTGGAGTAGAGCAGCCATTTCGCCGCTTCGTAATGCTCCATATCACCATGATAATCAAGGTGATCGCGGCTCAGGTTAGTGAATACCGAGGCGGCAAACTTCAGCGCCGCCACGCGGTGCTGCACCAGACCGTGGGAAGAGACTTCCATCGCGGCAAAGGTTGCCCCCTGCCCTGCCAGGCCGGCCAGCACATGCTGTACGTCGACTGCGGAGCCGGTGGTGTTTTCGGTCGGGCTCACTTTGCCCAACAGACCGTTACCGACAGTTCCCATGACCGCACCGGTTTCACCCAGCAGCTGCGCCCACTGCGCCATGAGCTGCGTGGTCGTGGTTTTGCCGTTTGTACCTGTCACGCCCACCAGACGCAGCCGATCGGACGGTTCGTGATAGAAACGTCCGGCCAGCGCAGAAAGACGCTCGTTTAACTGGCTGAGATAGATGACCGGCACCCCGTGCATTTCACGGATTTCACCGTCGGTTGCCTCATCTTTAGCCTCAGCAATAATGGCAGCAACACCTTGCGCAATCGCCTGCGGGATATAACGACGCCCGTCCGCCTGATGACCGACCACCGCCACAAAAAGATCGCCAGAAGCAGCCGCACGGCTGTCCAGTACCATCTCTCGCAGTGCTCGCTCCGGTGCATTAGGCACCCACGGAGCGAGAAGGTCGCGCAAATTACGATCTGCCACCTGTACCCTCGCCTTGATTAATTACAAATTCACTTTTCTCGCCCGTTGCCAGCGCATCCGGTTCGATGTTCATGGTGCGCAACACGCCGCCCATGATGGCCCCGAACACAGGCGCGGAAACGGCGCCGCCGTAGTATTTACCCGCCTGTGGATCGTTAATGACGACCACCAGCGCAAAACGCGGATTACTGGCAGGCGCAACGCCTGCGGTATAGGCAATGTATTTGTTGATGTAACGGCCGTCTGGCCCCACTTTTTTCGCGGTACCGGTTTTGATGGCGATGCGATAGCCTTTGATCGCCGCCTTCACGCCGCCGCCGCCAGGCAGCGCCACGCTTTCCATCATATGAACGACGGTACGAACGATGGATTCCGGGAAGATACGCTCACCCGGAACCGGTGGATCAACTTTGGTAATGGACAGCGGACGATAGACGCCATAGCTGCCAATCGTTGCGTAGACTCGCGCTAACTGTAACGGCGTTACCATTAGCCCGTAGCCGAAAGAGAAGGTGGCCCTCTCTATGTCAGACCACCGTTGTTTTTGAGGATATAAGCCACTGCGTTCTCCGACCAACCCCAAATTGGTCGCCTTTCCAAGCCCAAAACGTGAGTAAGTCTCTACTAACGCTGAGGACGGCATCGCTAACGCCAGCTTTGAAACGCCAACGTTACTCGACTTCTGTAAAACCCCGGTCAGGGTCAATTCGCTGTAGCGCGCCACGTCTTTAATCTCGTGGCCGTTAATACGGTAAGGGATCGTGTTCAGAACCGTGTTTTCATTGACGATGCCACGCTGGAGCGCCGTCATGACCACCATCGGTTTCACCGTGGAGCCCGGTTCGAACACGTCGGTAATCGCCCGGTTACGCATCGCATCTTTTGCGGTGCCGGTAAAGTTGTTCGGGTTATAGGACGGGCTGTTGGCCATCGCCAGCACTTCGCCCGTACTGACGTCCACCAGCACAGCGCTGCCGGATTCCGCCTTGTTGAAGGCGACGGCGTTGTTCAGCTCGCGGTAGACCAATGCCTGCAGACGCTCATCAATACTCAGCGCCAGGTTGTGTGCCGCCTGACTGTCCGTGGAAGAGATATCTTCGATAACGCGGCCGTAGCGGTCTTTACGAACAATTCGCTCGCCAGGCTGGCCGGTGAGCCATTTATCGAAGCTTTTTTCAACGCCCTCAATCCCCTGGCTATCAACGTTGGTAAAGCCAATGAGGTGAGCGGTTACTTCGCCGGAAGGATAGTAGCGGCGGGATTCTTCACGAAGGTGAATACCCGGCAGCTTCAGCTTACGAATGTAGTCCGCCATGTCAGGGTTGACCTGACGCGCCAGATAGATAAAACGCCCTTTTGGATTGGCGTTGACGCGGGAAGCGAGCTGATCCAGCGGCATTTTCAGGGCATCCGAGAGCGCCTTCCAGCGGTTATCAAGCGTAATGCCACCCGCATCGTGCAGCTCTTTCGGATCGGCCCAGATGGCTTTAACCGGTACGCTCACGGCCAGTGGACGGCCTGAGCGGTCGGTGATCATCCCGCGGGACGTCGACACTTCCTGAACGCGAAGGGAACGCATGTCGCCCTGTCGAACCAGCATGTCAGGGGCGATGATTTGCAACCATGCCACGCGTCCCAGCAGGAAACCCAGCGCCAGTAAAATGCAGCCGCAAAGCAACGCAAAACGCCAACTGATAAAGTTGGCCTGTTCTTCCTGACGTTTTGGTTTAAGCGTTTTTGCCGCTGCTCTCATGCGTCGCGTTTTCCCTTATTTTTGTACTACAATATTTTCCTGAGAAGGATCAACATGCTGCAATTGCAGCTTTTCCGTTGCGATCCGTTCAACCCGGCTGTGATCGCCGAGCGCATTTTCTTCAAGGATCAGGTTTCGCCATTCAATATCCAGCGCATCGCGTTCCAGTACCATCTGCTCGCGTTGCGCAGTTAATAAGCGTGTGTGGTGGGCAGTCGTGACCACCGTGACGGCCGTGACAATGATGCAAATGAACAGACAGAGTGGCAGTTTCCCAAACCGCAAAAGATCGTCGCCGATCACGCCAGGCAAGGCATGGCGCTCGTTGCTTCCTAACGAATCCTTAACTTTGCTTAGGGTCTCTGTCACTCTGCCGATCATGCGTTCGTCCTCTCTGCAACACGCAGCACTGAACTACGGGCGCGTGGATTCTGTGCCACTTCTTCTTCGCCCGGCATCAACTTGCCTAATGCTCGCAACTGACGGCCACCCAGCTTCCTGAGTTGTTCTTCCGTCATCGGCAGCCCCGCTGGAACCTGTGGACCGCGGCTTTGTTCACGCATAAAGCGCTTCACAATGCGGTCTTCCAGCGAATGGAAGCTGATGATGGATAACCGCCCACCCGGGGCCAGCACGTCGAGCGAGCTTTTTAGCGCCAGCTCTATTTCCTCCAGTTCACTGTTTACCCAGATGCGAACCGCCTGGAAGGTACGGGTCGCGGGATGTTTGTGCTTATCCTTCACCGGCGTCGCCGCCGCGATCACCTCGGCCAGCTCTTTCGTGCGGGTCATCGGCTCGATGCGGTTACGCTCAACGATGGCGCGCGCGATACGCTTGCCAAAACGCTCCTCGCCGAAGGTTTTGATCACCCAGGCAATATCCGCTTCGTCCGCGGTCTGTAACCACTCGGCGGCAGACTGACCGCGAGTAGGATCCATGCGCATGTCCAGTGGACCATCGCGCATAAAGGAGAAGCCCCGTTCAGCATCATCAAGCTGGGGTGAAGAGACGCCAAGATCGAGAAGGATTCCGTCGATCTTGCCCGTCAGGCCACGCTCGGCAACATAATCAGCGAGCGCAGAGAAAGGTCCATGCACGATGGAAAAGCGTGGGTCATCGATGGTTTGCGCAACGGCAATCGCCTGCGGATCGCGATCGATTGCCAGCAGACGCCCTTCCGCTCCAAGCTGGGAGAGGATTAAGCGCGAGTGGCCACCGCGACCAAAAGTGCCATCAATGTAGATGCCGTCCGGACGAATATTCAGGCCGTTAACGGCCTCATCCAGCAGCACCGTTTTATGTTTGTAATTTTCCATCATATTTATAGAGACAAGTCCTGCAGCCGTTCCGATAATGTCGCGGAATCAGACTGCTCAGCGTCGATATCTTCCTTGACCTGTTGATACCAGGTCGTTTCATCCCACAGTTCAAACTTGTTGAACTGCCCGACCAGCATCACTTCTTTGGTCAGACCGGCATGTTGCCGTAACACAGGGGCAATCAGTAACCGGCCTGCGCTATCCATCTGACATTCACTGGCATGTCCCAATAACAACCGCTGCACGCGGCGTTCTTGCGGGTTCATGCTCGACAGTCGCGACAGCTTTTGCTCAATAATTTCCCATTCAGGTAAGGGGTAAAGCAGCAGGCAGGGGGAGTTGATGTCAATGGTGCAAACCATTTGACCCGCAGCGTTCTCAATCAGCTGGTCGCGGTATCGGGTTGGTACCGATAAACGCCCTTTGCTGTCGAGATTGACTAACGTAGCTCCACGGAACATGCCAGTCTCACCCCTCCTCACCACTTTAACCCACAAATTCCCACCTAAAGGAGTTTACGGAGCGAGGGAAAAGCTTGTCAAGCCAGGACTCTCCCTATACAGGCCCGAAAGGCCTCTATTTACAGAGATAAACAGCCCTGGTTAATAACTGCACAACTGGCGAGGCAAAATTAACGTTATGAATATTTGTAAGAAAAAAACCGAATATGCACACTAGCGTTAAGGCTCACTCAATATCATCGCAGATAAATATAAAGTGTCAGTTTGCGACGCGGGCAGCATTTTATGACAGATTCTCAGGGGATAACAGCGCCAGATTCACCCCAGGGCTCGCGAAACGCGGCGGTTGCCGTGCAAGCTGGCACAGGAGAAGGAAAAACGTCTGAATATTCATCGCCGGAAGAGGGTTTGTAACAAAATAATACAAAGACGAGCATTTAAAATCGTTTAAACGTCCTTTAAAGGAACCATTAAACGCCAAAATGAATTAAGAAAAATAGCAGAAGGTAAATTCGCAAGAATTATCCTAATTTCTCTACGGGAATTATCCCGGCGAATTATTTCGTCAAAAGGGGGCAGATTTCTCCGCCCCGTCATTTCATTTATGGCGGCTCAGAATTCCGCGATGGTAAAGATTACGTTTAATTCGCGTCAGACCCGGCTTCGGTTTACGCGGCTCGTCCAGACTTGCCAGCACAATTTCCAGCACGCGTTCAGCCACATCACGATGGCGTTGAGCCACCGCCAGAACCGGGCACTGGAGGAAGTCGAGCAGCTCGTTATCACCGAAGGTCGCGATGGCCAGGTCGGAAGGCAGTTTACCCTCACGGCGTAAGGTCACATCCATCACCCCCTGCAGCAGAGCAAATGAGGTGGTGAATAGCGCCTGCGGCATCGGGTGCGTTTCCAGCCATTTCTCGAAAAGCTGTGCGGCCGCTTCACGTTCATAGCTGTTGGCATAGAGGTAGTGCACCTCACGGGGATCGTCTTTCCAGGCGGTTCTGAACCCCTGTTCACGCAGGAAGCTGACTGACAGTTCAGGCAGCGCCCCCAGATACAGCACCGTTTCAGCCGGGAAGGTTCTCAGCTCTGCCGCCAGCATCTCGGCATCATCCTGATCGGCACCGACGACGCTCGTGAAATGCTCCCTGTCGAGCGCACGATCCAGCGCCACAATCGGGAATGGGTCGTTCGCCCAGCGCTGATAAAACGGGTGTTCAGGCGGTAAAGAGGTGGAGACGATGATGGCATCGACCTGACGCTGGAGCAGATGCTCAATACAGCGCATCTCGTTGTCGGGCTGGTCTTCCGAGCAGGCAATCAGCAACTGATAGCCACGCTGGCGCGCCTGACGTTCAAGATAGTTGGCGATACGGGTATAGCTGGTGTTTTCCAGATCCGGGATCACCAGGCCAATAGAGCGGGTGCGTCCGGCACGCAGGCCAGCTGCGACAGCATTCGGATGGTAGTTATGTTCACGAACCACCGCCATAACTTTTTCAACGGTCTTATCGCTGACACGGTACTGCTTTGCTTTACCGTTAATCACATAGCTGGCCGTTGTTCGTGACACGCCGGCTAGCCGGGCGATTTCATCCAGTTTCACAATTGCCCCTTAAAAAATGAAAAGAGTCCATGGCCTTGGCAAGGTTATGGTTAAATCTTTTAACATCTAAACGCAGAATAGCCTTCGCGGCAACCGCTTTTATCTCTGTTGTCGGCTGATTACACAAAAAAAAGCCCGGCTTTGGTGACCGGGCAGAAAGAGGCGAACCTTTTAGACAACTAACGCATGATCTTATCGCCGCGTGACAGGCCAACAACACCCGATCTCGCAACCTCAACAATTTTTGCCACATCCCGCACAGATGCCAGGAAGGCATCCAGCTTGTCACTCGTTCCGGCCAGCTGAACCGTATATATAGAAGGCGTGACGTCTATAATCTGCCCACGGAAGATATCCGTGTTACGTTTCACTTCCTCACGCCCGTAACCGCTGGCCTGGATTTTCACCAGCATGACCTCTCGCTCAACGTAGGCACCCTGCCCCAGCTCGCTGACGCGCAGAACATCGACCAGCTTATGCAGCTGTTTCTCGATCTGCTCAAGCACTTTGGCATCGCCGACGGTCTGGATGGTCATGCGCGACAGCGTCGGATCGTCAGTCGGCGCAACGGTCAGGCTTTCAATGTTATAGCCGCGCTGTGCAAAAAGGCCAATGACGCGCGACAGTGCGCCAGACTCGTTTTCCAGTAAAACAGATAATATCCGGCGCATATCAGGTTCTCTCCGTTTTGCTTAACCACATTTCATCCATACCACCACCGCGAATATGCATCGGGTATACGTGCTCGGTGCCATCAACAATGACATCCATAAAAACGAGGCGGTTATTTTTAACGTGCTCAAGCGCTTCACCGAGCTTCGTTTCCAGCTCTGCCGGATCGGTCACTCGCATCCCAATATGGCCGTAGGCTTCAGCCAGACGAACAAAGTCAGGCAGTGACGTCATGTAGGACTGAGAGTGACGACCAGAGTAGATCATGTCCTGCCACTGCTTCACCATCCCGAGATAACCGTTATTCAGGTTCAGCACCAGTACCGGCAGCTCATACTGAAGGGCCGTCGACAGCTCCTGGATGTTCATCTGAATACTGCCGTCTCCCGTCACGCAGACGACGGTTTCGTCAGGCAGAGCCAGCTTGACGCCCAGTGCGGCAGGCAAGCCAAAGCCCATCGTTCCTAACCCTCCGGAGTTAATCCAGTGGCGCGGTTTATCAAACGGATAATAAAGGGCGGCAAACATCTGATGCTGACCCACGTCAGACGTCACGTATGCCTCGCCTTTCGTCAGCCGCCAGATAGTTTCGATCACCGCCTGCGGCTTAATGCTGTCGCTTTGCGTGTCATACTTCAGGCACTGACGCGCGCGCCATTGTTCGATCTGCTGCCACCAGTCACGGATCTCATCCAGCGGCTGGGAAGGAGGCTCCTGTGCCAGCAAATCCAGCATTTGCTCCAGCACCTGGCGGGCATCACCGACGATCGGCACATCCGCAGACACCGTTTTCGAAATAGAGGTGGGATCGATATCAATATGAAGCACGGTGGCGTTCGGGCAGTATTTCGCCAGATTGTTGGTGGTGCGATCGTCAAAGCGCACGCCGACGGCAAAGATCACATCGGAATGGTGCATCGTCATGTTGGCTTCATAGGTACCGTGCATACCCAGCATCCCCAGAGCCTGACGGTGAGTTGCCGGGAAAGCGCCCAGCCCCATCAGCGACGACGCAACGGGAAGATTGAGTTTCTCGATAAGCTCCCGAAGCTGCCCTTCACAGGCAGAATTAATTGCCCCACCACCGACATAGACTACCGGTTTTTTGGCGGCCAGCAGCGTTTGCAAGGCACGTTTGATCTGCCCCTTGTGGCCCTGCGTCGTTGGGTTGTATGAGCGCATGCTCACCGACTCCGGCCAGACATAAGGAAGCTTGTTCGCCGGGTTCAAGATATCTTTCGGCAGATCGACCACCACCGGGCCGGGACGCCCGCTTGCTGCCAGCCAGAAGGCTTTTTTCAATATCCCCGGGATGTCTTCAGTTTGCTTAACCAGGAAGCTGTGCTTCACAACGGGACGCGAAATCCCCACCATGTCGCACTCCTGGAACGCGTCGTAGCCGATCAGTGACGTCGCCACCTGGCCGGAAAGAATAACCAGCGGGATAGAGTCCATATACGCCGTGGCAATGCCGGTGATGGCGTTTGTCGCGCCGGGACCGGACGTCACTAATACCACGCCTACTTCACCTGTCGCGCGGGCCAGCCCGTCAGCCATATGCACCGCCGCCTGCTCGTGGCGTACTAAAACATGGTCAATGCCGCCTACCGTATGAAGCGCATCATAAATATCCAGGACTGCGCCTCCGGGATAACCGAACACTTGCTTCACGCCCTGATCGATTAACGATCGGACGACCATTTCCGCGCCAGACAACATCTCCATGCTTTGCCTCCAGGCATTTTGTTATAGACGAGCTGCAGAATTCATTTCCGCACCGTCTTACGACTGGGTTAAACCAATCTTATATTTTGCAGAGTGATCGTTACCTTAACCGCTCGTTATGAGGCAGGCAATTAGCAGACCGGGTGAGCTAAACGGTTCGCAAAGCAGAAAAAACAGGTATTAAGGAAGGATATGGTCAATTCATCTGGTATTAGAGGATGAGATGATTAATCATCGCTGAAAAGCGCGTCGATTCAGGAAATCATCTATTTTTGCGAGCCAGAGAGCAGTAAGAAAAAATTCACAACAGAATAAAATAACAATAACAGAGAAAAAACCAGGATAAATCACACGCGAAGATGCAATTTATCCTGATGCGCTTATCGACGGCAAATACTGATCAGCAACTCTTCCATCCACTGGTGCCCTTTATCCCGACCGGCGGCTTCATGCCAGGAGAGATAGCAGGTACGGCTATTCAGCTTGAGCGGCAACGGCAACATTTGCAGTTGTAGTTGACCGGAAAACTCTTCAGCCAGCCAGCGTGGTGCAATAGCCACCAGATGTGTCTGCGAGACCACGTTCAATACGCTGACCATTGCCATTCCCTGATAAGCAACGCTTGCCTGTTTATCCGCCGTGTCATACCACGGCAGGCTAAAGGAAGCATATCTGTCGAGCGCAACAACAGCATGCTGCTCGCTATAAACGTCACTTTCCCGAAGCGGAGAATTGAGTCGGGGGTGTTTTTTACTGGCGACCAACACCATTTCATCTTTAAACAGCGGAACGCAAGAAAATTCAGGACGTCGAAATTCTTCATATCCCAGAACGAACTCGGTCTCCTGGTAGCGTAACTGATGCTCTGTGTTTTGATTTAAGGATGATTTAAAAACCAGATGGATATTGGGAGCGATCTCTTCAACTTTATTATAAATAATCGACGTCAAATAATTATCTAACGGACTGCAAACACAAAGATTGAATACACGCTCACTGCTTAAAGGTTCAAAGCCTGACCCTGGCAGCTCGTTCTGAACCAGCTGCAACGCCTGACGGATAGAGCCGAATAACTGGAATGCCCGTGCGGTAGGCTGTATTCCTCTCCCGTAACGAACGAATAACTCGTCGTTAAACATAACCTTAAGTCTGGCGACAGCATTACTGACCGCGGGCTGAGACATCCCCAACGTATGGGCCGCCCGGGTGATATTCTGCTCCTGCATGACAGCATCAAATACCGTGAGCAGATTAAGGTCCACCGTACGTAACTGCGGTTTAATCCCATCAGTAGTTTGAGGTTGTTTAATATTAATTTCTGGCACTTCTGACTCCACTGTCACGCTACACTCCCTTTGCCAACGTACTGTAATAATTCCGAAGAATATGATTTACCATGCATATACGATCAGCGAAAGAGAATTATTTTAAATTCGGAAAATATAAAGAACAGTTTAGCGAAAATGACTTTTCGCCACTGACAAACGATAAAATAAACACCACTGCAAATGATATGATTCACTTTAGGATTTGAATGAAACCATAAACTAGACCAATATACAATCGTCAGCGGGTTAATGATGTCTTAAGTATTATTAAACTGTTATTGCAACCCCGATTAAATAAGTTAACAATCTGTAATAACCATAAGACATCCGAAGTGATAAAAAACATTCACCGCATTTATAACTTAATGATATCAAACCCATTTGCGCCCTACACAATTGAGTAGCGAACTTTTAAGTTATTCATCACAATTATATTCAATTATTTCTGCAACCTTTTTCTCAGTCCAAAATTAGACAATTTGTAGGGTCGAAAAAGCAAAACCCAGCACAATTAGCTAAAGCACATATCCTGTCAACCTGGCCAGCCGGGTGCGTTTTTGCCTGCAGGGGTTGACATGCACAGTCGTATCCAGTACCACTAAAAGCATATTGAATTTAACGGAGCACGATTCATGATTCGCACCATTCGTTTCACCGGTCTACTACTACTAAACGCATCCACTGTGCGCGGTAGACTGGCGGGCGAAATTCAGCGTTGAATCGTCACCAGTAAGACTAAAAACCCGCGCCACTGCGCGGGTTTTTTTATGCTCGTAGCAAGGCGCCCTAAGACTGACAAGGACCTAACCCATGAGCCAGCAAGTCATTATTTTCGATACAACTTTACGTGACGGTGAACAGGCATTACAGGCAAGCCTGAGTGTGAAAGAGAAACTGCAGATCGCGCTGGCTCTCGAACGTATGGGTGTCGACGTGATGGAGGTCGGTTTCCCTGTCTCTTCTCCGGGTGACTTCGAATCCGTGCAGACCATTGCGCGTACCATTAAGAACAGCCGCGTCTGTGGCCTGGCACGCTGTGTGGAAAAAGATATCGATGTTGCAGCCGAGTCGTTGAAGGTTGCCGAAGCATTCCGTATTCATACCTTTATTGCTACCTCTCCTATGCACATTGCCACCAAGCTGCGCAGCACGCTGGATGAGGTCATTGAGCGCGCGGTCTACATGGTCAAACGTGCCCGTAACTACACGGATGACGTTGAATTCTCCTGTGAAGATGCTGGCCGTACGCCGATTGAAGATTTGGCGCGCGTGGTGGAAGCTGCCATCAATGCGGGCGCTAAAACCATCAACATCCCGGACACTGTCGGCTACACCATGCCGTTTGAGTTCTCCAACATCATTACCGGTCTGTATGAACGCGTACCAAACATTGATCAAGCGATTATCTCCGTACATACCCACGATGACCTGGGGCTGGCCGTTGGCAACGCCATCGCTGCGGTGCACGCCGGTGCACGTCAGGTAGAAGGCGCGATGAACGGCATCGGTGAACGTGCAGGTAACTGTTCACTGGAAGAAGTGATCATGGCGATCAAAGTGCGCAAAGACATCATGAATGTGCATACCCGCATCAATCACAACGAAATCTGGCGTACCAGCCAGACCGTCAGCCAGATCTGCAACATGCCCATCCCGGCTAACAAGGCGATTGTGGGTACCGGCGCCTTTGCGCACTCCTCCGGTATTCATCAGGATGGCGTACTGAAAAACCGTGAAAACTACGAAATCATGACCCCGGAATCCATCGGCCTGAACCAGGTTCAGTTGAACCTGACCTCCCGTTCCGGTCGTGCGGCGGTGAAACACCGTATGGAAGAGATGGGTTATAAGGACAGCGATTACAACATGGATCAGCTGTACGACGCCTTCCTGAAGCTGGCCGATAAAAAAGGTCAGGTATTCGACTATGACCTGGAAGCGCTGGCCTTCATCAATAAACAGCAGGAAGAGCCTGAGCACTTCCGTCTCGATTACTTCAGCGTGCAGTCAGGCTCCAGCGACATTGCGACTGCCTCGGTCAAACTGGCCTGTGGCGAAGACATTAAGGCCGAAGCGGCAAACGGCAATGGCCCGGTTGATGCCATTTACCGCGCGATTAACCGCGTCACCGAATACGACGTAGAGCTGGTGAAATATGACCTGACGGCCAAGGGCCACGGTGAAAATGCCCTGGGTCAGGTTGATATCGTGGTCACCCACAATGGCCGTCGTTTCCACGGTGTGGGCCTGGCGACGGATATTGTTGAATCCTCCGCGAAGGCGATGGTCCACGTGCTGAACAACATCTGGCGCGCCGCTGAAGTTGAAAAAGAGTTGCAACGCAAAGCTCAGAATAAAGAGAACAACAAGGAAACCGTGTAATGTCGAAGAATTACCATATTGCTGTGTTACCGGGTGACGGTATTGGCCCGGAAGTGATGGCACAGGCGTTGAAAGTACTGGAAGCCGTTCGTTCGCGTTTTGCGATGAAAATCTCCACCAGCCACTATGATGTGGGCGGTATCGCCATCGATAATCACGGTACTCCGCTGCCAAAAGCGACCGTTGAAGGGTGTGAAAATGCGGATGCAGTGCTGTTTGGCTCCGTGGGTGGCCCTAAATGGGAACACCTGCCGCCCGCCGGGCAGCCTGAGCGCGGCGCGCTGCTGCCACTGCGTAAACATTTTAAATTGTTCAGCAACCTGCGTCCGGCGAAGCTGTACCAGGGGCTGGAAACGTTCTGTCCGCTGCGTGCAGATATCGCGGCTAACGGCTTTGACATCCTGTGCGTGCGTGAACTGACCGGCGGGATCTACTTCGGGCAGCCTAAAGGGCGCGAAGGCAGCGGTCAGCATGAAAAAGCCTTTGATACTGAGGTCTATCACCGTTTTGAAATTGAACGTATCGCCCATATCGCCTTTGAGTCGGCGCGCAAACGTCGTCATAAAGTGACGTCTATCGATAAAGCGAACGTTCTGCAGTCTTCTATTTTGTGGCGTGAAATCGTCAGTGAAGTCGCGAAACAGTATCCGGATGTCGAACTGTCCCATATGTACATCGACAACGCGACCATGCAGCTGATTAAAGATCCGTCGCAGTTTGACGTTCTGCTGTGTTCCAACCTGTTCGGCGATATTCTCTCGGACGAGTGCGCAATGATCACAGGCTCTATGGGGATGTTGCCATCAGCCAGCCTCAATGAAGAGGGATTTGGCCTGTACGAACCTGCTGGCGGCTCCGCGCCCGATATCGCTGGCAAAAACATTGCCAACCCGATTGCGCAGATCCTCTCCCTGGCCTTGCTGTTGCGCTACAGTCTTGATGCCGGTGATGCAGCAACTGCAATTGAAAACGCCATTAACCGTGCGTTAGAAGAAGGTGTCCGTACCGGTGATTTAGCACGCGGCACGGCGGCAGTCAGTACCGATGAAATGGGCGACATTATTGCCCGCTATGTCGCTGAAGGGGTGTAATCATGGCGAAAACGTTATATGAAAAATTGTTTGATGCGCACGTAGTCTACGAGGCACCAAACGAAACCCCACTGTTGTATATCGATCGCCATCTGGTGCACGAGGTTACCTCCCCTCAGGCATTCGACGGACTGCGTGCGCATAAGCGCCCGGTGCGCCAGCCAGGTAAAACCTTCGCGACAATGGATCACAACGTCTCCACGCAAACCAAAGATATCAATGCGTCGGGTGAAATGGCGCGTATCCAGATGCAGGAGCTGATCAAAAACTGCAACGAATTTGGCGTCGAGCTCTACGATCTGAACCACCCGTATCAGGGTATCGTCCATGTGATGGGGCCAGAACAGGGCATCACCCTGCCAGGCATGACCATTGTCTGCGGTGACTCCCACACGGCCACCCACGGCGCGTTTGGGGCCCTGGCGTTCGGTATTGGTACCTCTGAAGTTGAACATGTTCTGGCGACGCAGACCCTGAAACAGGGCCGCGCCAAAACCATGAAGATTGAAGTGAAAGGCAAAGCGGCCCCGGGCATTACCGCCAAAGACATCGTGCTGGCCATCATCGGTAAAACCGGCAGCGCAGGCGGCACCGGTCACGTGGTTGAATTCTGCGGTGAAGCCATCCAGGCACTGAGCATGGAGGGCCGAATGACGCTCTGCAACATGGCCATTGAGATGGGGGCAAAAGCGGGCCTGGTTGCACCAGACGAAACAACCTTCAGCTATGTGAAGGGCCGTCTGCACGCGCCGAAAGACCAGGATTTTATTGAAGCAGTCGCGTACTGGAAAACCCTGAAAACCGACGATGGTGCGACGTTTGATACCGTGGTTACGCTGCAGGCGGAAGACATTGCGCCACAGGTGACCTGGGGAACCAACCCGGGCCAGGTGATTTCCGTTAACGATAACATTCCTGACCCGGCCTCTTTCAGCGATCCGGTCGAGCGCGCCAGTGCGGAAAAAGCGCTGGCCTATATGGGTCTGAAGCCAGGCATTCCATTGACTGACGTGACCATTGATAAAGTGTTTATCGGCTCCTGCACCAACTCCCGTATCGAAGATTTGCGCGCGGCGGCCGAGATTGCCAAAGGCCGTAAAGTGGCACCGGGCGTTCAGGCGCTGGTCGTGCCGGGTTCCGGCCCGGTGAAAGCCCAGGCGGAAGCTGAAGGCCTGGATAAGATCTTTATCGAAGCCGGCTTCGAATGGCGCCTGCCTGGCTGCTCCATGTGCCTGGCCATGAACAATGACCGCCTGAGTCCTGGCGAGCGTTGTGCCTCCACCAGTAACCGTAACTTTGAAGGCCGTCAGGGCCGCGGTGGGCGTACTCACCTGGTCAGCCCGGCAATGGCCGCCGCTGCGGCAGTGACCGGTCATTTCGCCGATATTCGCAGCCTGAAATAAGGAGACAATCATGGCAGAGAAATTTACCCAACATACGGGCCGGGTTGTCCCACTGGACGCCGCTAACGTCGACACTGACGCCATCATTCCAAAGCAGTTTTTGCAGAAGGTGACCCGTACCGGGTTTGGCGCGCATCTGTTTAACGACTGGCGTTTCCTGGACGACAAAGGCGAAGTGCCCAATCCCGAGTTCGTGCTGAACTTCCCGGAGTTTAAAGGCGCATCGATTCTGCTGGCGCGTGAAAACTTTGGCTGCGGCTCTTCCCGTGAACATGCACCCTGGGCGCTCACCGACTACGGGTTTAAAGTGGTTATCGCCCCAAGCTTTGCCGATATCTTCTACGGCAACAGCTTCAATAACCAGCTGCTGCCGGTGACGCTGAGCGATGCGCAGGTGGACGAATTGTTCGCCCTGGTGAAGGCAAATCCTGGGATTTCGTTTGAAGTGGATCTGGAAGCGGAAGTGGTGAAAGCGGGTGATAAATCCTACAGCTTCAGCATTGACGCCTTTCGTCGTCACTGCATGCTGAATGGCCTGGACAGTATTGGCCTGACGCTGCAGCACGAAGATGCCATCTCAGCCTATGAGCAAAAACAGCCTGCGTTTATGGGGTAGGCTGCGTACCATCCCGGTGAAGATCAACATCGTCCAACATAATGGGTGCAGTACACCCTCAGTGTTAATTGATGTGGGACTCACCACTGTTTGCCTCTTGCGTCAGCCTGAGGCAAACAGCCTCGGCTGACGCCACGCACTCTATGCGCCTTCTCAGACCCTGTCAGAAAATCGTTTTATTGCGTGAAGCCGCCTTTCAGAATCACACATCTTTTACCCGGCAGGTTAGCACCAGCGTCACCACGGAAATGGCCGCAATCATCCAGTACACTGACGCGTGGCCGTAGGTTTGCGACAACGCCCCCTGAATCACCCCTGCCAGAATAACGCCCGTTGAAATGCTGTTGGTAAAGAGCGTAGTGGCAGAGCCTGCCCGTCCCGGCATTAAGTCCTGGAACCAGAGCATCCCAATCCCGGCCACGATGCCAATAAACACGGCGTTAAACAGCTGCAACGCAAGCAGTGCTTCGCGCGAATGGAAGACGATCAGCCCCAGATAAAAAAGCACTCCCGCCGCCACGGCGACGATCATCATGCGGCGCTTTCCAAAACGCTTAACGTAATAACCCGCCAGGATCATCGCCGGAATTTCCAGGCCGGCAGCCGTCCCCATCAGGATCCCTGCCAGCTTGTCCGGCAACCCCAGATCGCTGCTGATCCACAGCGGCATATCAATGATGTACATGGTGTTGCAGGTCCACATCAGCATGGACGCGATAAACAGCATGCGGACGTTTTTATCCTGCCAGCCGCTCACCTGGGTGATGGGTTTATCGGTCGTCTGCTCCACTCGCGCCACCGAGGGTAGCGCAAAGGCAATCAGTATCAGGCTGATGACAAAAATGCCGGCAGCGATAGAAAACATGGTGGTAAAGCCATAGTTCAGCGCCAGCATAAACGCCAGCGGCGGGCCGATCACCCAGGCCAGAGAGAGCTGCGCACGCATGACCGAGCTGAACATCACCACTTCCCGCGCCGAGTTATCCGCGTATTCACGGGCCAGCGCGAACAGCTGCGGCATGGCGGTATTGGCGAGTGACGCCAGAAGCACGCCGCAGGTAATCAGCGTCAGGTAATGGCGATTGAAGGCAAACAGCAGCGCGTTACCCACGGCCATGGCGCAGCAAAAGAGGATCAGTTTGCGACGATCGCCCCGATTGTCCGATCGTTTTGCCAGTGCCAGACTGACCAGGATCCCGGCGATGGCGTTCACGGTATAAAACAGCCCCACCCAAAACGGCTGCGCCCCCACCTCACGGCTGAGAAACAGGCTCAGCGTCGGAGCCTGCAATGCCCCCGCCACGCCCATCATAAAGGCCACCAGCATAAAAGCGGCATACACGCCGTTCAGGCGTCGCCCCATCGTCATCAACCAGAGCATGCGCAAGTCCTTGTGAAAGCGAATCGAAAGTGGGTGAATAGTAAACGAAAAAAGCCAGCAAAAACATTTTGCTGGCGGGTGAGAAGCACCAATACTCAGTCACACATGATCGAGGCGAGTTAGCAAGAAGAGGTCGGTTTCGTAACGTCCCACTGCATCAGATCTTCCAGGATTTTCAACCGTTGCTCTGCACACTGGCGGGCCAGCCAGGACGCTCCCTGCGTCGCTGAAAAATAACGCTGATAAAACTGACGTGCGGTAGACCTCTTCATAATTTACCTCCTCACTTCATCGGGAAGAATTATTGGCCTAATATAGGGATTAATAAATTGCTGATTTTTTGTCAGGAGTTCCCCTTTTATGCCCTCTGGTCGTCTGCAACAACAATTTATCCGCCTCTGGCAATGCTGCGAGGGGCGATCGCAGGAGACCACGCTGAACGAGCTGGCGGACCTGCTCAGCTGTTCGCGCCGGCACATGCGCACGCTGCTTAATACCATGCAGCAGCAGGGCTGGCTCAACTGGGAGGCCGAGGCGGGTCGCGGAAAACGCTCGCGCCTGACCTTCCTGTATACCGGGCTGGCGTTGCAGCAGCAGCGGGCGGAAGACCTGCTGGAACAGGACCGCATCGACCAGCTGGTGCAGCTGGTGGGGGACAAAGCGGCAGTACGCCAGATGCTGGTGTCGCATCTCGGGCGCAGCTTTCGTCAGGGTCGCCACATTCTGCGGGTGCTCTACTATCGACCAATGAAAAACCTGTTACCCGGCACGGCGTTACGCCGCTCTGAAACCCATATGGCCCGACAAATATTCAGCGGCCTGACGCGCATAAATGAGGAAAATGGGGAACTGGAAGCGGATATTGCGCACCACTGGCAGCAACTTTCTCCTCTTCACTGGCGCTTCTTTCTACGTCCTGGTATTCATTTCCACCACGGCCGCGAGCTGGAGATGGTCGATGTGATTGCCTCTTTAGAGCGCGCCTGCACGCTCCCGCTCTATTCCCATATTTCACGCGTTCACTCCCCTACGGCATGGACACTGGATGTTGAACTGTCTCAGCCGGACAAATGGCTTCCGTGGCTGCTGGGCTATGTACCGTCGATGATTTTGCCCGGTGAATGGGAATCGATGAATAATTTTGCCAGCCTGCCGATTGGCACCGGCCCCTACTCTGTATCGCGCAATAACAACAACCAGCTGAAAATCCGCGCTTTTGATGACTATTTTGGCTACCGGGCGCTGATCGATGAAGTGAACGTGTGGGTATTACCGGATCTCAATGAAGAGCTGAGCGCCGGGCTGACGCTGGAAGGGCCCACCACGGGCGAAAAGGCCGTGGAGAGCCGGCTCGAAGAAGGGTGCTACTACCTGCTGTTCGACAGCCGTACCCATCGCGGGGCAAACCATGAGGTGCGCAAATGGATAAGCCACGTGTTGTCGCCCTCCAGCCTGATTTATCATGCGGAGGAGCAGTACCAAACCTACTGGTTCCCGGCGTATGGTCTGCTTCCTCGCTGGCATCACGCCCGTCCGACATACTGCGACAAGCCCGCCGGGCTGGAGTCCATCACCCTGACCTACTATCGCGAGCACGTTGAACACCGCTTTATCGCCAGAATCATGACCCGACTGCTGGCCGCCGTTGGGGTGAGACTGGATGTCAAAGAGGTGGATTACGATGAATGGCATCAGGGGGAGATCGTCAGCGACATCTGGCTCAACAGCGCCAACTTTACCCTGCCGCTTGATTTCTCGCTCTTCTCTCACCTGTATGAGGTCCCGCTTATCCAGCACTGCATAGACCGGGACTGGCAGCAGGACGCGGCCCTCTGGCGCGCCGGCGACATGAATCTGGCCTCATGGTGCCAGCAGTTGCTGGCTGAACAAGCGATCGTGCCGTTGATCCATCACTGGCTGATGATCCAGGGGCAGCGTAGTATGCGCGGTGTCAGAATGAATACGCTGGGCTGGTTTGATTTTAAATCCGCCTGGTTTTCCCCGCCGGAGCCATAACACTTTCGTAATATTTGCCAAATCATTACAATAGCGCCGTTCTCAACGGGGTGCTGCATCACTGATGTGCGCTGAGATAATACCCGTCGAACCTGATCCGGATAACGCCGGCGAAGGGATTTGAGGCTGTCACTCAAAATCCTTTGCCACTCAACCTTGAGGTGCAAAGTGTTAAAAAAAGTTCTCCCCCTTCTGGCGCTGTTTGCGCTGCCTGCCGTCGCGAAGCCCGTCCTGACGGTCTACACCTACGACTCCTTCTCAGCCGACTGGGGTCCGGGTCCGGTGGTGAAAAAAGCCTTTGAAGCTGACTGTCAGTGCGAACTGAAGTTCGTGGCGCTAGAAGATGGCGTCTCTCTGCTTAACCGCCTGCGCATGGAAGGCAAAAACAGTAAAGCCGATGTGGTGCTTGGGCTGGATAACAACCTGCTGGAGGCCGCCTCGAAAACCAAACTGTTTGCCAAAAGCGGCGTCGCCACCGATGCCGTCAGCGTCCCGGGCGGCTGGCAGAACGACACCTTTGTGCCGTTCGATTACGGTTACTTCGCGTTTGTTTACGACAAAAACAAGCTTAAAAACCCGCCGAAAAGCCTGAAGGAACTGGTCGAAAGCGAGCAGAAATGGCGCGTTATTTATGAAGATCCTCGCACCAGTACGCCAGGCCTGGGGCTGCTGCTGTGGATGCAGAAAGTCTACGGCGATGACGCTCCGCAAGCGTGGCAGAAGCTGGCCGCCAAAACCGTCACCGTGACAAAAGGCTGGAGCGAAGCCTACGGTCTGTTCCTGAAAGGGGAAAGTGATCTGGTTCTGAGCTACACCACCTCCCCGGCTTACCACATCATCGCCGAGAAGAAAGACAATTACGCCGCCGCCAGTTTTGCTGAAGGGCACTATCTGCAGGTCGAAGTGGCAGCCCGCACGGCATCCAGCAAACAGCCCGAACTGGCCGAGAAGTTCCTGAAATTTATGGTCTCCCCGGCATTCCAGAACGCCATTCCAGCGGGTAACTGGATGTACCCCGTGACCAGCGTGACGTTGCCAGCGGGCTTTGAGAAACTGACCAAACCGCAAACCTCGCTGGAGTTTACGCCTCAGCAGGTTGCCGCGCAGCGAGCAGCATGGGTAAGTGAATGGCAACGCGCCGTCAGCCGTTAATTCCCGGCTGGTTAATTCCTGGGCTGCTCGCCGCCGTATTGATGGTGGCGGTCAGTCTGGGCGCATTCCTTGCCTTGTGGTTTAACGCGCCAGAGAGCGACCTGTTCGCGCTCTGGCACGACAGTTATCTCTGGCACGTTATCCGTTTCTCTTTCTGGCAGGCCTTTCTCTCTGCGCTGCTGTCGGTTATCCCCGCCATTTTCCTGGCACGCGCGCTTTATCGCCGCCGTTTTCCCGGCAGGCAGGCCCTGCTGCGCCTGTGCGCCATGACGCTGATCCTGCCGGTCCTGGTGGCCGTGTTTGGCATCCTGAGCGTCTATGGCCGTCAGGGGTGGCTGGCTTCACTTTTCAGCCTGATGGGTCTGGAGTGGCGCTTCTCGCCCTACGGACTGAAGGGCATTCTGCTGGCGCACATCTTTTTCAATATGCCGATGGCGACCAGACTCTTTTTACAGGCACTGGAAAACATCCCCGGTGAACAGCGCCAGCTTGCCGCCCAGTTGGGCATGCGCGGTATGTCCTTCTTCCGCCTGGTCGAATGGCCGTGGCTGCGTCGTCAGATCCCGCCGGTTGCGGCTCTGATCTTTATGCTCTGTTTCGCCAGTTTTGCCACCGTGCTTTCACTCGGCGGCGGCCCGCAGGCCACCACCATCGAACTGGCAATTTACCAGGCGCTCAGTTACGACTATGACCCCGGCCGCGCTGCGCTGCTGGCGATGGTGCAGATGGTTTGCTGCCTGTGCCTTGTGCTGCTGAGCCAGCGTCTGAGCAAAGCCATCCCGCCGGGCAGTAATCAGATAACCGGCTGGCGCGACCCGCAGGACAGCATGCATAGCCGGATCGCTGATCTGCTGCTTATCACGCTGGCGCTGCTGCTTCTGCTTCCGCCGCTGATGGCCGTCATCGTCGATGGCCTGAACCTGAATCTCGTTACCGTGATGCAGCAGCCCGTTCTCTGGCAGGCAACGTGGACCTCGTTACGGATCGCGCTCGCCGCCGGGCTGCTGTGTGTCATGCTGACCATGATGCTTTTATGGAGCAGCCGCGAGCTTTACGCGCGTCAGGCCCGTAAAGCCGGGCACGCCCTGGAGCTGACAGGCATGCTGATCCTGGCGATGCCCGGCATTGTACTGGCGACGGGGTTCTTTTTACTGTTCAACAGCACTATTGGCCTGCCGGAAAACGCCGACGGCATCGTGATTTTCACCAATGCCCTGATGGCGATCCCCTACGCGCTGAAGGTGCTGGAAAATCCGATGCGAGACATCAACAGCCGCTACGCGCTGCTGTGCCATTCGCTCGGTCTGCAGGGCTGGCAGCGGCTAAAGATTATCGAACTGCGTGCGCTGAAACGCCCGCTGGCCCAGGCTCTGGCCTTCGCCTGTGTGCTCTCAATTGGTGATTTTGGTGTCGTGGCGCTCTTCGGTAATGAAGATTTCCGCACCCTGCCGTACTGGCTGTACCAGCAAATTGGCTCCTATCGTAGCCAGGAGGGAGCCGTCACGGCGCTGCTGTTACTGGTGCTCTGCTTTGCCTTATTTACCGTTATCGAAAAACTTCCGGGGCGTAATGTTAAAACTGACTGATGTAACCTGGCTCTACCAGCATCTGCCAATGCGCTTCTCCCTTTCGGTTCGTCAGGGAGAGATGATTGCGGTTCTGGGTCCGAGCGGGGCCGGAAAGAGTACTTTGCTCAATCTGATTGCCGGTTTTCTGCAACCGGCGAGCGGGTCGATAGTGATTGAAAACCGCGACCATACGCGCACGCCACCCGCCCGACGTCCGGTGTCGATGCTGTTCCAGGAAAACAATCTGTTCATGCATCTGACGGTGCGGCAAAACATCGCCCTGGGTATGGATCCTGGCCTGAAACTCAACGACGGTCAGCGCCAGAAGCTGGAGCTGATTGCCGCTCAGATGGGCATTACCGCGTTTATTGACCGCCTCCCCGAAGCCCTCTCCGGCGGGCAGCGTCAGCGGGTGGCGCTGGCGCGCTGCCTGGTGCGCGAGCAGCCCATACTGCTTCTGGATGAGCCCTTCTCTGCACTCGATCCTGCCTTGCGCCAGGAGATGCTTACCCTGGTGCAGGACGTGTGCCAGCGTCAGCAACTGACAATGCTGATGGTTTCGCACAGCATCGAGGATGCCGCGCGGATTGCGCCACGATCGGTGGTCATTGCAGAAGGGAGAATTGCCTGGGATGGCGGCACAGAGGAACTGCTCAGTGGTCACGCAGGGGCGTCTTCATTGTTGGGCATCAGTGCGGGCTGACCCTCTCCCACGGGAGAGGGAAACAGATTAACGGCTCACCACCTTCAAGAGAATTTCACCGTACACCGGCATCAGCGGGTGGCGAATCAGGGCGACCAGCGCCACCACGGCAACCCCCAGCATTAACGGCGCGAGCCACAACAGGCGCGAGCGTGGCAGATAACGCGTCAGGCGATCAACATTCGCTTTCGCGCTGCGCCACAGTCGCCAGCACAGCCAGGCAGCGATCCACAACAGCAGGGCCGTAGCCAGCAACAACCACTTAAACTCGCCACTTTGCATTCCGTCAGGAATATCAACGGTGGCCCCTGCCAGGATCCCCGGCAGAAAGTAGAACGGCGGCCAGAAAACACAGCCGATGATGTTCGGCACCACGAATTTCGCAACAGGCAGATCCAGCATCCCCGCGACCATCGGCACCAGCGGACGCGTTGGTCCAACAAAGCGACCGACGAGGATCGTGAACATGCTGTGCTGATGCAGCGCGTGTTCGGTTTTATCCAGCAAGGCTTTGTTCTTTTTCATGAACGACCAGCGGTGCAGCGGTTTCTTAAAGCGCCAGCCCAGCCAGAAGGAGATCCAGTCGCCAAGTAAACAGCCAATAATCCCCGCCATCCACGCCTGCCAGAAATTCACTTCACCGCTGCCAATCAACGCGCCCAGCCCCGCCATCATCACCGTGCCGGGGAGGATCAACCCAACAAGTGCAAGCGATTCCAGAAACGCCACCAGCGCAACGGCGATAAGCGAATACATAACGGACTGGGTGATAAAATGTTCCAGCAATGCCTGCATAACTATTCCGGTCAGAAAACGAATCAGGGATTCTGCTTAGCGCCCTGCACCGCGTCAAGACAACAATTGTCTGAATAGTTTACAGGTTGCTTCCACAGTTCACCTGCTTGTTTATCTTTTTTTACCGTTTATTCACATCCTGCCCGGAATTCACTGGGGCTGGCACCGGTGCATTTTTTAAATACCCGGGAGAAATAGAGCTGATCTTCAAAGCCCACATTGCGCCCCACGGTGGCAATGGGCATGCGGGTGGTGCTGAGCAGGAGCTTCGCCTGGCTGATACGCTGGTCCTCACGCCAGCTCAGAACGCTAACGCCCAGCTGCTGACGGAACAGATGTGACAGCCGCGACGGTGAGAGACACACATGCTGGGCGACGCTGGCGATATCGAACTGGCTGTCGGCCAGATGGTCGCTGATGTACTGGCAGGCGTCGCGCACGCGGTTGTCCAGCGGAGGATTAAGTGACGCGTTTATCGCCTCCATCCGGCGCAACAGCACCTGTTCAAGCAGGTTAATCGCCAGCAGTTCGGCATACCGGCCACCCGCCTGCCCCGCTTCAATAATTTGGGCAAAGAGTTCGCGGAACTGAGCCAGATGAACCTCGTCCGGGCGATAAAAACCGGTGTGCGCAAAAATAGCCGGCCACGAGAGCCACTCCTGCCAGTAGGCGCGCGGGCGGAAGTAGACCCACTGGTGATACCACTCTTTGGCCTCCGGGTGGCGCCCGTAGTGGTGGATCTCCCCCGGCGGAAACAGCAGCATATCGCCCGGACGGCAGACAAACTGCTGATCGTTATTTTTGATAATCCCTTCCCCACGCACCGTCAGGTTCAGAATATACCCTTTCATCCCGAGCGGTCGGTCGACGTAAAAATCGAGATATCCCTCAGCCTCGATAGGGGTCAGCCCCGCCACCAGGTGAGCATTAAACGAGTAGCCCGGTAATAAGGGATCGTTTTGCGTTTCGGCCATAGATTCAGTTCTCCCAAGGGTCCTGAAGGAAACCAATTGTCCATATCGATAAAAGCAGTATAAAAATGGCCCGCGAAAAGATCCAAAAAGCATCACGCCTCTTTTACGTCCGCCATGTTTCAGCCTTTCCCCCTGATTTGTCCGCCCACGGGGGCAGATCAGCAGTAACAAAAGTGTCTATAAGTGCGGCAGAAATGTCCACATTGATTATTTGCACGGCGTCACACTTTCTATTGCAACAGCAATTTAGTCCATAAGATTAGCGGATCCTGCCTGACGATTTTCGCCTCCAGTCTCTAATGTTCTCTCATACCTGTTTTTTGATGGAGCAACACCATGGCAATTGCGATTGGCCTCGATTTTGGCAGCGACTCGGTTCGCGCTCTGGCAGTGGACTGTACAAGCGGCCAGGAAATAGCAACCAGCGTTGAGTGGTACCCACGCTGGCAAGAGGGGCGCTACTGCGATGCGCCAAATAACCAGTTCCGTCACCATCCACGTGACTACATTGAGTCGATGGAAGCGGCAATCAAAACCGTGCTGGCTGAACTGACCGACGCCCAGCGGGCAGAGATCGTCGGGATTGGCGTCGACAGTACCGGCTCAACGCCTGCCCCTGTGGATGCCGAAGGCCATGTTCTGGCGCTGCGTCCGGAGTTTGCTGATAACCCAAACGCCATGTTCGTGCTGTGGAAAGATCACACCGCCGTTGAAGAGGCCGAAGCCATTACCCGCTTGTGTCACCAGCCAGGGAAAACGGACTACTCGCGCTACATCGGCGGTATTTACTCCAGTGAATGGTTCTGGGCCAAGATCCTCCACGTAACCCGCGCGGACGCATCCGTTGCGCAGGCCGCGGTATCGTGGATTGAACTGTGCGACTGGGTACCAGCCCTGCTCTCCGGTACCACGCGTCCGCAGGATATCCGCCGCGGACGCTGCAGCGCCGGACACAAATCCCTGTGGCATGAAAGCTGGGGTGGCCTGCCACCGGCGGCGTTCTTCGATGAACTCGATCCCGTCATCAACAAGAGTCTGCAATACCCGCTGTTCACCGACACCTTCACCGCCGATATTCCGGTGGGTACGCTTTGTGAAGAGTGGGCGACGCGCCTGGGTCTGCCGCAAAACGTGGCCATCTCCGGCGGGGCGTTTGACTGTCACATGGGCGCGGTGGGTGCCGGTGCCCAGCCAAACACGCTGGTGAAGGTAATCGGCACCTCCACCTGCGACATTCTTACCGCGGATAAAGCCAGCGTAGGCGATCGGGCGGTAAAAGGCATCTGCGGCCAGGTTGACGGTAGCGTCGTACCGGAGTTTATCGGTCTGGAAGCGGGTCAGTCCGCCTTTGGCGATATCTACGCCTGGTTTGGCCGCGTGCTGGGCTGGCCGCTGGATCAGCTGGCGGCGGCGCATCCTGAGCTGAAGACCCAGATTGCCGAAAGTAAAAAGCAGCTTTTGCCGCAGCTCACCGCCGCGTGGGCAAAGAATCCTTCTCTCGATCACCTGCCGGTAGTGCTCGACTGGTTCAACGGTCGCCGTACGCCATTTGCCAACCAGCGCCTGAAAGGGGTGATCACCGATCTTAACCTCGCTACCGACGCGCCAGCGCTGTTTGGCGGCCTGATTGCCGCAACTGCTTTTGGGGCGCGCGCCATTATGGAGTGCTTCACCGAGCAGGGCATCGACGTCAACAACGTGATGGCACTGGGCGGCATCGCCCGTAAAAACCCGGTAATCATGCAAGCCTGTTGTGACGTGCTGAACCGTCCGCTGCAGATTGTCGCCTCCGATCAGTGCTGTGCCCTCGGGGCAGCGATCTTCGCGGCCGTTGCGGCAGGCGTTCATGCCGATATCCCGACCGCGCAGCAGCACATGGCGAGCGCTGTCGAAAATACCCTCCAGCCGCGTGCTCAGCAGGCGCAGCGTTTTGAACAGCTTTATCAGCGCTATCAGCAATGGGCAAAAAGCGCCGAACTTCACTATCTCCCTGTCGCCGCCCCGGCCAAACACACCGCGGACACTACGGCAACCCTGACACATTAAGGACACAATAATGACCATTTTTAATAATTATGAAGTGTGGTTTGTCATTGGCAGCCAACATCTGTACGGGCCGGAAGCGCTGCAACAGGTGACGAAACATGCTGAGCACGTGGTCAACGCGCTCAATGCAGAGGCTAAACTGCCGTGCAAACTGGTGCTCAAACCGCTCGGCACGACCCCGGATGAGATCACGAACATCTGCCGCGACGCGAACTACGACGATAAATGCGCTGGCATGGTGGTGTGGCTGCACACCTTCTCGCCGGCCAAAATGTGGATCAACGGTCTGGCCATCCTCAATAAACCACTGATGCAGTTCCATACCCAGTTCAACGCGTCCCTGCCGTGGGACAGCATTGATATGGACTTTATGAACCTGAACCAGACCGCGCACGGCGGCCGCGAGTTCGGCTTTATCGGCGCACGTATGCGCCAGCAGCATGCGGTCGTTACCGGCCACTGGCAGGATCAGCATGCGCAAAAACGTATCGGCTCCTGGATGCGCCAGGCGGTGTCCCGACAAGATACTCGTCACCTGAAAGTGGTGCGTTTCGGCGACAACATGCGTGAAGTGGCGGTCACCGACGGCGATAAAGTTGCCGCACAGATTAAATTTGGTTTCTCGGTGAATACCTGGGCCGTGGGCGACCTGGTGCAGGTGGTGAATGAAATCAGCGATGGCGACGTAAGCGCGCTGGTCGACGAATACGAAAGCAGCTACCGTCTGACCCCTGCGGCACAAATTCACGGTGACAAACGCCAGAACGTGCTGGATGCAGCACGTATCGAGCTGGGCATGAAACGCTTCCTGGAACAGGGTGGCTTCCATGCCTTTACCACCACCTTTGAAGACCTCCACGGCCTGAAACAACTGCCCGGCCTGGCGGTACAACGTCTGATGCAGCAGGGCTACGGCTTTGCCGGCGAAGGCGACTGGAAAACTGCCGCTCTGCTTCGCATTATGAAAGTGATGTCAACCGGTCTGCAGGGCGGCACCTCCTTTATGGAGGACTACACCTACCACTTCGAAAACGGCAACGACCTGGTACTGGGCTCGCATATGCTGGAAGTGTGTCCTTCCATTGCCGTTGAAGAGAAACCGATCCTCGACGTGCAGTACCTTGGCATTGGCGGAAAAGCCGACCCGGCACGTCTGATCTTCAACACCCGTACCGGTCCTGCCATCAACGCCAGCCTCATTGACCTGGGCGACCGTTTCCGCCTGCTGGTGAACTGTGTGGATGCGGTTGAAACCCCGCATTCTCTGCCAAAACTGCCGGTCGCCAACGCCCTGTGGAAAGCGCAGCCTGACCTGCCAACCGCCTCGGAAGCCTGGATCCTGGCCGGTGGCGCGCACCACACCGTCTTCAGCCACGCGCTGGATCTGAACGACATGCGTCAGTTCGCCGAACTGCACGACATCGAACTGACCGTCATTGATAACGATACCCGCCTGCCCGCGTTCAAAGACGCGCTGCGCTGGAACGAAGTCTATTACGGTTCAAAACGTTAACAGGGGAACCTTTGGCCTGCCGCAGGGCGGGCCTCTTTTCCTGGAGGATTGCATGTTAGAAGATCTCAAACGTCAGGTACTGGAAGCCAACCTGGCGCTGCCCAAACACAATCTGGTGACGCTGACCTGGGGCAACGTCAGCGCCGTTGACCGCGAGCACGGCGTCTTCGTGATAAAGCCGTCAGGGGTGGATTACACGGTAATGACCGCAGAAGATATGGTTGTCGTCAGCATCGCCACGGGCGAAGTGGTGGAAGGAAAGAAAAAACCCTCCTCCGACACGCCAACGCATCGCCTGCTCTACCAGGCCTTCCCGACCATTGGCGGTATTGTGCATACCCATTCGCGTCATGCGACCATCTGGGCGCAGGCCGGCCAGTCCATTCCAGCGACCGGAACCACGCACGCAGACTACTTTTACGGCACCATTCCCTGCACCCGTTTGATGACTGATGAAGAGATCAACGGCGAGTATGAGTGGGAAACCGGCAACGTTATCGTCGAAACGTTTGAAAAACAGGGTATCGACGCTGCGCAAATGCCCGGCGTGCTGGTGCACTCCCATGGACCTTTTGCCTGGGGCAAAAACGCCGAAGATGCGGTACATAACGCGATTGTGCTGGAAGAGGTCGCGTATATGGGCATTTTCTGCCGCCAGCTGTCTCCGCAGCTTCCGGATATGCAGCCAACCCTGCTGGATAAACACTACCTGCGTAAACATGGCGCAAAAGCCTATTACGGGCAGTAAACTGTATATATACCCAGCATAAAATATTCAACCAGGCTATAATCAAGCCTGGTTTTGTTTTATGGGATAGCGGCGTGGCGCAGGCGCAAGAAGGTTTTTTACTTACCCGACACTGGCGGGATACTCCTCAGGGCACCGAGGTGGCATTCTGGCTGGCGACGGACAACGGCCCGCTGCACGTGACCCTGCCGCCGCAGGAGTCCGTGGCTTTTATCCCGAACGATCACGTTGAGAAAGTAAAGCAACTGCTGCGCGGTGAAAATGGCTGGCGCCTGACGCCGCTTGAACTGAAAGATTTCCACCGTCAGCCCGTACATGGCCTTTACTGCCGCGCCCATCGCCAGCTGATGCGTTATGAAAAACTGCTGCGCGACGCTGGCGTGACGCTGTACGAAGCCGATATCCGCCCGCCAGAACGTTTTCTGATGGAGCGGTTTATTACTGCCCCCGTCTGGGTCGACGGCACCGCGCAAAACGGCAGCCTTATTAACGCCCGTCTCAAACCCAACCCCACCTACCGGCCGCCGTTGAAATGGGTCTCGCTGGATATCGAAACCACTCGCCACGGTGAGCTGTACTGTATCGGCCTTGAAGGCTGCGGGGATCGGGTTGTTTATATGCTTGGCCCCCCGAATGGCAACGCGTCCGCGCTGGATTTCCGGCTGGAGTATGTCAACAGCCGGCCACAGCTTCTGGAAAAGCTAAACCAGTGGTTTGCCGATCGCGATCCCGATGTGTTGATCGGCTGGAACGTGGTGCAGTTCGATCTGCGCGTGCTGCAAAAACATGCTGAACGTTACCGCATCCCCCTGATGCTGGGGCGCGGAAACAGCGAGCTGGAATGGCGCGAGCACGGTTTTAAAAACGGTGTGTTTTTCGCGCAGGCCAATGGCCGCCTGATTATCGACGGCATTGAGGCGCTCAAATCTGCCTTCTGGAATTTTTCCTCTTTCTCTCTGGAAGCGGTGGCGCAGGAGCTGCTCGGCGAAGGGAAATCCATCGACAATCCGTGGGACAGGATGGATGAAATCGACCGGCGCTTTAACGAAGACAAACCGGCGCTCGCCACCTACAACCTGAAAGATTGTGAGCTGGTGACGCAGATTTTCCACAAAACGGAGATCATGCCCTTCCTGCTCGAGCGCGCGACGGTGAACGGCCTCGCCGCTGACCGGCACGGTGGCTCCGTGGCCGCCTTTAGCCACCTCTATTTCCCGCGTATGCACCGGGCGGGCTATGTCGCCCCCAACCTCGGTGATGTGCCGCCGCAGGCAAGCCCAGGCGGTTACGTGATGGATTCCCGGCCCGGGTTGTATGACTCCGTGCTGGTGCTGGACTACAAAAGCCTCTATCCGTCCATTATTCGCACCTTCCTGATCGATCCCGTCGGGCTGGTGGAAGGGATGGCGCAGCCTGACGATTTGCACAGCACAGAAGGTTTTCTCGGGGCCCGCTTCTCACGGGAAAAGCACTGTCTGCCGGAAATCGTGGGAAACATCTGGCACGGTCGCGACGAGGCTAAGCGTCATGGCAACAAGCCCCTTTCTCAGGCGCTGAAAATTATCATGAACGCGTTTTACGGGGTTCTGGGGACCAGCGCCTGCCGCTTCTTCGACCCACGACTGGCGTCATCTATCACCATGCGCGGGCACGACATCATGCGCCAGACCAAAGCGTTGATTGAATCCCAGGGTTATGACGTTATTTATGGCGATACGGATTCCACCTTTGTCTGGCTTAAGGGCGCGCATTCTGAAGAGGATGCCGCGCGAATCGGCAAATCGCTGGTGACTTTTGTGAACGCCTGGTGGCAGGAAAGTTTGCAAAAAGAGCGGTTAAGCAGCGCGTTAGAACTGGAGTTTGAAACCCATTTCAGCCGCTTTTTAATGCCCACCATTCGCGGTACCGACCAGGGCAGTAAGAAGCGCTACGCCGGACTTATTCAGGAAGGTGACAAGCAGCGAATGGTCTTTAAAGGGCTGGAAACCGTACGCACCGACTGGACGCCGCTGGCACAGCAGTTTCAGCAAACGCTTTATCTGCGTATCTTTCGCAACGAGCCTTATCAGGACTACGTGCGTGAAACAATTGCCAGCCTGATGGCCGGTGAACTCGACGCCCAGCTGGTGTACCGCAAGCGCCTGCGCCGCCCGCTGGCGGAATACCAGCGCAACGTTCCGCCGCACGTCCGCGCGGCGCGTCTGGCGGATGAGGAGAACGTGCGCCGGGGGCGTGCCCCGCAGTATCAGAACCGGGGAACCATCAAATACCTCTGGACCACCAGCGGCCCGGAACCCGTGGATTACCAGCACTCGCCTCTGGATTACGAGCACTATCTTACGCGTCAGCTTCAGCCGGTCGCGGACGGAATTTTGCCCTTCATCGACGACGACTTTGCTACACTAGTGACAGGGCAACTTGGCCTATTTTGACACGTGACGAAATGGCTGCCATCCAGTACCATAGCGCCCTTTCCATTCCCGGACCCATTTTTCAATGACTGTCTTTTTTGACGGTGGTTGAACTATTGCCTGCAATTTACGATTAGAGCCGAACAAATATGCCTTTTACACTTGGTCAACGCTGGATCAGCGATACAGAAAGCGAACTTGGATTAGGAACCGTGGTTGCCGTGGATGCACGAATGGTTACCCTCCTTTTCCCTGCTACCGGTGAAAACCGCCTGTACGCCCGCAATGATTCCCCTGTGACCCGCGTGATGTTCAACCCGGGTGACACCGTGACCAGCCACGACGGCTGGCAGCTAAAGGTCGAAGACGTAAAAGAAGAGAATGGACTGCTCGCCTACATCGGGACTCGCCTGGACACCGACGAGGCCAATGTCATCCTGCGTGAGGTGCTGCTCGACAGCAAACTGGTATTCAGTAAGCCGCAGGATCGCCTGTTTGCCGGGCAAATCGACCGTATGGATCGCTTCTCCCTGCGCTATCGTGCGCGCAAGTTCCAGAGTGAACAGTACCGTATGCCGTGGAGCGGCCTGCGCGGTCAGCGTACCAGCCTTATCCCCCACCAGCTGAACATCGCCCATGACGTGGGCCGCCGTCACGCACCTCGCGTACTGCTGGCAGATGAAGTGGGCCTGGGGAAAACCATTGAAGCGGGCATGATCCTGCATCAACAGCTGCTTTCCGGCGCAGCCGAGCGCGTGCTGATTGTGGTACCCGAAACCCTGCAGCACCAATGGCTGGTCGAGATGCTGCGCCGCTTTAACCTGCGTTTCGCTCTGTTTGATGACGAGCGCTATGCAGAAGCCCAGCACGATGCGGACAACCCGTTTGAAACGGAACAGCTGGTGATCTGCTCTCTGGATTTCGTACGCCGCAGCAAGCAACGTCTTGAGCATCTGTGCGACGCCGAATGGGACCTGATGGTGGTCGATGAAGCGCACCATCTGGTCTGGAGCGAAGATGCACCAAGCCGGGAATACATGGCCATCGAACAGCTTGCCGAGCGCGTACCAGGCGTCCTGCTGCTGACCGCAACGCCGGAGCAGTTAGGTCTGGAGAGCCACTTCGCCCGTTTGCGCCTGCTCGATCCAAACCGCTTCCATGACTTTGAGCAGTTCGTTGAAGAGCAGAATAACTACCGTCCGGTCGCCGATGCCGTTGCCCTGCTGCTGGCGGGTAAACATCTCTCGAATGACGAGCTCAACACCCTGAGCGATCTGATTGGCGAGCAGGATATTGAGCCTCTGCTGCAGGCGGCCAACAGCGACAGTGACAACGCGGATTCCGCGCGTAAAGAACTGATCGATATGCTGATGGATCGCCACGGCACCAGCCGCGTCCTGTTCCGTAACACCCGTAACGGGGTGAAAGGTTTCCCGAAACGCGAATTGCATACCATCAAATTGCCACTGCCGACGCAGTACCAGACGGCCATTAAAGTTTCCGGCATTATGGGCGCGCGCAAAACTGCTGAAGAGCGTGCACGCGACATGCTCTACCCGGAACAGATTTACCAGGAATTTGAAGGCGATACCGGCACCTGGTGGAACTTCGACCCGCGTGTTGAGTGGCTGATGGGCTATTTGACCGCGCACCGTTCTCAGAAAGTGCTGGTGATCTGCGCCAAAGCAGCCACCGCGCTGCAGCTGGAGCAGGTCCTGCGCGAACGCGAAGGTATTCGCGCCGCCGTGTTCCACGAAGGGATGTCCATCGTCGAGCGTGACCGTGCCGCGGCATGGTTTGCAGAAGAGGACAGCGGTGCCCAGGTTCTGCTGTGCTCTGAAATCGGGTCTGAAGGCCGTAACTTCCAGTTTGCCAGCAACCTGGTGATGTTCGATTTGCCGTTCAACCCGGATCTGCTGGAACAGCGTATCGGTCGTCTGGATCGTATTGGCCAGGCGCATGATATTCAAATCCACGTACCTTACCTGGAAAAAACCGCCCAGTCCGTACTGGTGCGTTGGTTCCACGAAGGTCTGGATGCGTTTGAGCATACCTGTCCGACCGGCCGCCCGATTTACGATCAGGTGCACGCCGATCTGATCGGCTATCTGGCCGCGCCAGAGAATACCGACGGGTTTGATGAACTGATCAAAGCCTGCCGTGATAAGCATGAAGCGCTGAAATCTCAGCTGGAACAGGGTCGTGACCGCCTGCTGGAGATCCACTCCAACGGCGGTGAAAAAGCCCAGGCGCTCGCTGAAAGCATTGAAGAGCAGGATGATGACACCAGCCTGATCAGCTTCTCCATGAACCTGTTCGACATCGTTGGCATAAACCAGGACGATCGTGGCGAGAATTTGATTGTCCTGACCCCGTCCGACCATATGCTGGTCCCGGATTTCCCTGGCCTGCCGGAAGATGGATGCACCATCACCTTTGAACGTGATGTGGCGCTGTCGCGCGAAGATGCGCAGTTCATCACCTGGGAGCACCCGCTGATCCGCAACGGTCTGGATTTGATCCTCTCAGGCGATACCGGCAGCAGCACCATCTCGTTGTTGAAAAACAAAGCGCTGCCAGTGGGTACCCTGTTGCTGGAACTGATTTACGTTGTCGAAGCGCAGGCGCCGAAACAGCTGCAGCTCAACCGCTTCCTGCCGTCAACGCCTGTGCGTCTGCTGCTGGACAAAAACGGCACGAACCTCGCCGCTCAGGTTGAATTCGAGAGCTTTAACCGCCAGCTGAGCGCGGTGAACCGCCATACCGGCAGTAAGCTTGTCAACGCGGTACAGCAGGATGTGCACGCTATTCTGCAACTGGGTGAAACGCAGATCGAAAAAGCGGCCCGGGCGCTGATTGATGCCGCACGTCAAGAAGCCGACGACAAACTGTCCGCGGAGCTCTCCCGTCTGGAAGCGTTGAAAGCGGTAAACCCAAACATCCGTGATGACGAGCTGGCGGCGATCGAGAGCAACCGTCAGCAGGTGCTGGAAAGCCTTAATCAGGCAGGCTGGCGTCTGGATGCCCTGCGTCTTATCGTTGTGACGCATCAGTAAACGGAGCGCAAGATGGTGATGGAGCCTTACAATCCACCTCAGGATCCCTGGCTGGTGGTGCTTTATCAGGATGAGCACATTATGGTGGTCAACAAGCCCAGCGGCTTGTTGTCCGTGCCAGGGCGTCTGGATGAGCACAAAGACAGTGTGATGACGCGTATTCAGCGTGATTATCCTCAGGCGGAGTCTGTCCATCGTCTGGACATGGCCACCAGCGGTGTGATTGTAGTGGCGCTGAATAAAGCGGCGGAACGCGAGCTGAAACGCCAGTTCCGCGATCGCGAGCCGAAAAAGCAGTATGTCGCACGTGTCTGGGGGCATCCTCAGCCGGCGGAAGGGCTGGTGGATTTACCGCTGATCTGCGACTGGCCGAACCGACCAAAACAAAAGGTCTGTTACGAAACCGGCAAAGCAGCACAAACCGAGTATGAAGTGCTGGAGTACGCGCCAGATAACACTGCGCGCGTGCTGCTTAAGCCGATTACCGGGCGCTCGCACCAGCTGCGTGTCCATATGCTTGCGCTGGGGCACCCGATTCTGGGGGACAGATTTTACGCGCCGCCCGATGCACTGGCGCTGGCGCCACGCCTGCAGCTGCATGCGCAGACGCTCACCATCACCCATCCGGTTTTTGGCAATGCAATGACGTTTAAAGCCCCAGTCGACTTCTGAAAAAAAGGCCCGACAGTGTCGGGCCTTTTTTATTTGAAACTTTTCTTCTCTTTAATCAACTCGTACGCTTTCTGAATTTCCTGCGCTTTTTGCTTCGCCATCTCCATCATCTCCGGCGGTAAACCTTTCGCGACCAGTTTGTCCGGGTGGTGCTCACTCATCAGCTTACGATAGGCACGCTTGATGGTGGTTACATCGTCCGATGGCTTCACCCCCAGCACGTTACAGGCATCCTCCAGCGTCGGCCCCCGCTGCGCCTGCTGCCAGGCACCGCCAGAGGACTGCTGGTGATAGCCGCCGCCAAACTGCGCACCGCCCTGCATCATGCGCAGGAACTGGTCGAACTGCATACGGGAGATGCCCAGCTCTTCCGCAATAACGTATAAAACATCGCGTTCATTAGGATGAAGTGAACCATCGGCAAACGCCGCCTGGATTTGGATCTCCAGAAACATCCGAATTAAATCAAAACGGCCGAAGCAGATGCTGCGGAACTGACGCATTTTATCGCGCAGCGGATAGTTATCCGCTTTACCGATGCGAAACGCATTTTGTGCCGCGAGACGGGAGTCACCATGCAGATTCATGCGGTCCATAAAGACGCTGGCTATCTGAATATCGGCTTCCGTCACACGCCCTTTTGATTTGGTTAAGTGCCCCATCACCTCAAACGTGGTGGAGAAAAAGAGGGACTGACGCTCACGCTGATTGGCAAACCAGGCCATTTTGCGGCTGCGAGCCTTATCAAACATATGGCCGATAATAAGCCCCAGTACGATCCCCCAGAACCCGGCACCCGTGATGATGGCGAACGCAACGCCGATTATTTTACCCCAATACTGCATATACTCCCCGGTTAGTCATGTTCCTGGCCGACGCAACGTCATCATCACAGTGTTCAAGCCACGGTCAATTGAAGGACATCGCCTATAATTTGCTTTATCATACTCGTCATTCGATAGCGAGCCTAACACTCTGGCGCGCAAACGGGCAGGATTAACGCTGGTACTGCGCTGATGAGTAAGATAGTCTCTGAGCGTTTGTAAGCCGTAGCCACTGATGACGGAACAATAAAATACAACGTATGAAAAAACGTATCCCCACCCTCCTGGCCACAATGATTGGCACCGCCCTGTACAGCCAACAGGGACTGGCGGCCGATCTCGCCTCGCAGTGTATGCTTGGCGTCCCAAGTTATAATCGTCCACTGGTAAAGGGCGATACGAATAGCTTGCCGGTAACCATTACTGCCGATAGCTCTAAAGGCACATATCCTGACAATGCGACATTTACTGGCAATGTGGATATTAACCAGGGCAACAGCCGTCTGCAGGCAGATGAAGTGCAATTACACCAGAAGCAGCCGGAAGGTGCGGCCGAGCCGGTACGAACGGTGGATGCGCTGGGTAATGTGCACTATGACGACAATCAGGTCATCCTGAAAGGTCCGAAAGCCTGGTCAAACCTGAATACCAAAGACACTAACGTCTGGGAAGGTGATTACCAGATGGTAGGTCGCCAGGGGCGCGGTGATGCAGACCTGATGAAGCAGCGCGGCGAAAACCGCTATACGATTCTCGAAAACGGCTCTTTCACGTCCTGTCTGCCCGGGTCTAATACCTGGAGCGTGGTCGGAAGTGAAGTCATCCATGACCGTGAAGAGCAGGTTGCCGAGATCTGGAACGCCCGCTTCAAGCTCGGTCCGGTACCCGTTTTCTACAGCCCTTACCTGCAGCTTCCTGTGGGTGACAAACGCCGCTCAGGTTTCCTGATCCCGAATGCCAAATACAGCACCACGAACTACTTTGAGTTCTATCTGCCGTATTACTGGAACATCGCGCCCAACATGGACGCCACGATCACGCCGCACTATATCCATAAGCGCGGCAACGTTATGTGGGAAAACGAGTTCCGCTACCTGACGCAGGCGGGTACTGGCCTGATGGAACTGGATTATCTGCCGTCGGATAAAGTCTTCCAGGATGAGCATCCAACAGAAGGCGATAAACACCGCTGGTTGTTCTACTGGCAACATGCCGGGGTAATGGACCAAGTCTGGCGTTTTAACGTTAACTACACCAAGGTTAGTGACCCATACTATTTCAACGACTTTGACTCCAAATACGGGTCCAGTACAGATGGCTACGCCACGCAGAAATTCAGCGTGGGGTACGCTATTCAGAACTTCGACGCCACGGTCTCTACCAAGCAGTTCCAGGTCTTTAGCAGCCAGAACACAAGTACTTACGGTGCAGAACCGCAGTTGGACGTTAACTGGTACCAGAACGATGTTGGTCCGTTTGACACCCACGTGTATGCCCAGGCCGTGCACTTCGTTAACACGAACTCGGATATGCCGGAATCCACGCGTGTTCACCTCGAGCCAACCATCAATTTGCCGGTGTCAAATGACTGGTCGAGCCTGAATACCGAGGCCAAACTGATGGCCACCCATTACCAGCAGAAGAATCTCGACTGGTATAACAACCGTTACGGCACCGATCTCGAAGAATCCGTGAACCGCGTCCTGCCGCAATTCAAAATGGACGGCAAACTGATCTTCGAACGCGATATGGGTCTTCTGGCGGAGGGTTATACCCAGACGCTTGAGCCACGTATGCAGTATCTGTACGTCCCGTATCGCGATCAGAGCAACATTCAGAACTATGACTCCTCATTCCTGCAGTCTGACTACAGCGGTCTGTTCCGCGACCGTACCTACGGTGGCCTCGACCGTATTGCGTCAGCAAACCAGTTAACGACCGGCGTCACAACGCGCGTTTATGATGATGCCGCCGTTGAACGTTTTAACGTTTCTGTTGGTCAAATCTACTATTTCACCGAGTCCCGGACCGGTGATGACGACATTAACTGGGAAAAAGACAACAAAACGGGTTCTCTGGTGTGGGCAGGTGATACCTACTGGCGTATGACCGATCGCTGGGGTTTACGCGGGGGTGTGCAGTACGATACGCGTCTCAACAACGTTGCGACAAGCAGTGCGGCGATTGAATACCGTCGTGATGAAGACCGTATGCTGCAGTTGACCTATCGTTACGCCAGCCCGGAATATATTCAGGCCACGTTGCCAAACTATGCGAATACGGATCAGTACAAAGACGGCATCTCGCAGGTGGGTGGCGCAGCGAGCTGGCCAATCGCCGATCGCTGGTCAATCGTCGGTGCTTACTACTTTGACACCAACACCAGTAAACCTGCTGACCAGATGGTTGGTCTGCAATATAACTCCTGCTGCTACGCGCTACGTGTCGGTTACGAACGTAAGCTTAACGGCTGGGATACCAAGAATGAACAGGGCAAATACGATAACGTGATTGGCTTTAATGTCGAACTGCGCGGCCTGAGCTCCAACTACGGCCTGGGCACGCAGCAGATGCTGCGCTCGAACATTCTGCCGTACCGCAGTTCCTTGTAATGTGCTTAATTTGCAACGTAATCCGCTTTGCGGTTAATTGAAATGGAAAAAGTATGAAGAACTGGAAAACGCTGCTGCTCGGTGTCGCTATGGTTGCGAATACCAGCTTCGCGGCCCCCCAGGTTGTTGATAAGGTCGCCGCTGTGGTTAACAACGGCGTCGTGCTCGAAAGCGACGTTGACGGTTTGATGAAATCTGTGAAGCTCAATTCGGGTGAAGCAGGTCAGCAACTTCCGGATGACGCTACCCTGCGCCACCAGATCCTGGAACGTCTGATCATGGATCAGATTGTCCTGCAAATGGGTCAGAAAATGGGTGTGAAGGTCACTGACGAGCAGCTCGATCAGGCCATTGCTAACATCGCGAAACAGAACAACATGAGCCTGGACCAGATGCGCAGCCGTCTGGCCTATGATGGCATCAGCTATGCAACGTACCGTAATCAGATCCGTAAAGAGATGCTGATTTCGGAAGTACGTAACAATGAAGTCCGTCGTCGCGTCACGATCCTGCCTCAGGAAGTGGACGCGCTGGCAAAACAGGTGGGTAACCAGAACGACGCCAGCACCGAACTGAACCTGAGCCACATTCTGATCCCGCTGCCAGAGAACCCAACCTCCGACCAGGCTGCGGAAGCTGAAAGCCAGGCGCGTTCGATTGTCGAGCAGGCACGTAACGGCGGTGACTTTGGCAAACTGGCCATCACCTACTCCGCTGACCAACAGGCGCTGAAAGGCGGCCAGATGGGCTGGGGACGTATCCAGGAGCTGCCTTCCATCTTTGCCCAGGCGCTGAGCACGGCGAAGAAAGGTGACATCGTGGGTCCCATTCGTTCAGGCGTGGGCTTCCACATCCTGAAAGTGAACGATCTGCGCGGTCAGAGTCAGAACATTTCGGTTACCGAAGTTCACGCTCGCCATATTCTCCTCAAGCCGTCACCTATCATGACTGACGATCAGGCGCGCGTGAAACTGCAACAGATTGCTGCAGACATCAAGAGCGGAAAAACCTCGTTTGCGAATGCCGCGAAAGAGTTCTCTCAGGATCCCGGCTCTGCTAATCAGGGCGGCGATCTGGGCTGGGCGGCCGCGGATATCTACGATCCTGCGTTCCGTGACGCACTGATGAAGCTGAACAAAGGCCAGATGAGCGCCCCGGTGCACTCCTCCTTCGGCTGGCATCTGATCGAACTGTTGGATACCCGCAATGTTGATAAAACGGACGCGGCGCAGAAAGACAGAGCCTACCGCATGCTGTTTAACCGTAAGTTCTCTGAAGAAGCAGCAACCTGGATGCAGGAACAACGCGCCAGCGCTTATGTGAAAGTACTGAGCAACTAATGAAACAGCATCGTGTTGTGATCACTCCCGGCGAACCTGCCGGGATTGGGCCTGACCTCGTTGTCCAGCTCGCCCAGCGCAGCTGGCCGGTGGAACTGGTTGTCTGCGCTGATGCAACACTGTTACAAGACCGGGCAACGCTGCTCGGTCTGCCTTTAACGCTCATCCCCTACGTTGAAGGCCAGCAGCCTGCACCACAGCAAGCCGGCACGCTTACGCTTCTTCCTGTTCCACTTCGTACTCCCGTCATCCCGGGTCAGCTCAGTACCGAAAACGGCCACTATGTTGTAGAGACGCTGGCGCGTGCCTGCGACGGTTGCCTGAAGGGCGAATTTGCCGCCCTGATCACCGGTCCCGTGCACAAAGGCGTTATCAACGAGGCGGGGATACCGTTTACCGGGCACACGGAGTTCTTTGAAGAGCGCTCGCACAGCCCGAAAGTGGTCATGATGCTGGCGACAGAAGCAATGCGCGTTGCCCTCGTGACGACCCATTTGCCCATCAGGGCCATTCCGGATGCCATTACTCCGTCTCTTTTACGGGAGATCATCGGGATCCTGCATCACGACCTGCAAACCAAATTCGGCATCAAACAGCCGCATGTGCTGGTCTGCGGCCTGAACCCGCACGCCGGTGAAGGCGGGCATATGGGTACCGAAGAGATCGACACCATTATTCCGGTGCTTGAAGAAATGCGGGCAAAAGGGATGAACTTAAGCGGGCCGTTGCCTGCCGATACCCTTTTCCAGCCAAAATACCTGGATAATGCGGACGCCGTGCTCGCGATGTACCACGATCAAGGCCTGCCCGTGCTAAAATACCAGGGCTTTGGCCGCGGGGTGAATATCACCCTCGGTTTACCTTTTATTCGAACGTCCGTTGACCACGGTACTGCGCTGGATCTGGCAGGCCAGGGGAAAGCGGATGTCGGCAGTTTTATTACGGCGCTTAATCTCGCCATCAAAATGATTGTTAATACTCAATGACTAATCGAGTCCATCAGGGCCACTTAGCCCGAAAACGCTTCGGGCAAAACTTCCTCAACGATCAGTTCGTGATCGACAGTATCGTGTCTGCCATTAATCCGCAGAAAGGTCAGGCTATGGTCGAAATCGGCCCGGGTCTTGCCGCTCTGACTGAACCCGTAGGCGAACGCCTGGACGAACTGACCGTTATCGAACTCGATCGCGATCTCGCCGCACGCCTGCAAACTCATCCGTTCCTGGGGCCAAAGCTGACGATTTATCAGCAGGATGCCATGACCATGAACTTTGGTGAGCTGTCGGAAAAAATGGGCCAACCGCTGCGCGTGTTCGGTAACCTGCCGTACAACATTTCCACACCGCTAATGTTCCACCTGTTTAGCTATACTGATGCCATTGCCGACATGCACTTCATGTTGCAAAAAGAGGTGGTTAACCGCCTGGTTGCAGGGCCGAACAGTAAAGCGTATGGTCGTTTGAGCGTGATGGCGCAATATTTCTGCAACGTGATCCCGGTGCTCGAAGTACCGCCAACCGCCTTTACGCCGCCACCAAAAGTGGACTCTGCGGTAGTGCGTCTTGTACCGCATAAAATAATGCCGTACCCGGTGAAAGACCTGCGCGTGCTGAGCCGCATTACTACTGAAGCCTTTAACCAGCGCCGTAAAACGATCCGTAACAGCCTGGGCAATCTGTTTACCGTTGAAGTGCTGACTGAGTTGGGTATTGACCCGGCAATGCGTGCAGAAAATATTTCCGTAGAACAGTACTGCAAGCTGGCTAATTACATCAGCGAAAATGCGCCGCCGAAGGAGAGTTAAGCCATGATTGATTCGCCCCGCGTATGTGTCCATGTACAAAGCGTTTATGTTGAATCCCAGTCTTCACCGGATGAAGAACGTTTTGTCTTCGCTTACACCGTGACCATTCGCAATCTGGGGCGGATGCCTGTGCAACTGCTTGGGCGCTACTGGCTTATCACCAACGGCAACGGCCGCGAAATCGAAGTTCAGGGTGAAGGTGTGGTTGGTGAACAGCCCCACATCGACCCTGGCGAAGAGTATCAATATACCAGCGGTGCCGTGATCGAAACGCCGCTGGGTACCATGCAGGGCCATTACGAAATGGTCGACGTCGATGGCAATGTGTTCCGCGTTGCTATTCCTGTGTTCCGTCTCGCCGTTACAACACTCATTCATTAATCTAATGTCTACATATCTGATTGGCGACGTTCACGGTTGCTACGATGAACTGATCGCATTGTTAAAACAGGTCGACTTTACGCCTGGACAAGATACGCTCTGGCTGACGGGCGATTTAGTGGCGCGTGGCCCTGGCTCGCTGGACGTTCTACGCTTCGTCAAATCACTGGGCGACAGCGTGCGCATGGTACTGGGCAACCACGATCTGCATTTGCTGGCCGTCTTTGCCGGGATCAGTCGCAACAAACCCAAAGATCGTCTCTCGCCTTTGCTGGATGCCCCGGACGCGGATGTTCTCATCAACTGGCTACGCCGCCAGCCGCTGCTGCAGATCGATGAAGAGAAAAAACTGGTCATGGCGCATGCCGGGATCACCCCTCAGTGGGATCTTGAGACGGCGAAAACCTGTGCGCGTGACGTTGAAGCGGTGCTGGCAAGCGACTCGTATCCTTTCTTCCTCGACGCGATGTACGGCGATATGCCGAATCACTGGAGCGAAGATCTTAGCGGTCTGGCCCGCCTGCGCTTTATTACGAACGCTTTCACCCGCATGCGTTTTTGCTTCCCGAACGGGCAGCTGGATATGTATTGCAAAGAGACACCGGAAAGCGCACCTGCGCCTCTTAAACCGTGGTTTGCCATTCCCGGTCCGGTGACCAACGCCTATAACGTGGTGTTTGGCCACTGGGCGTCGCTTGAAGGAAAAGGCACACCGGAGGGGATCTACGGTCTCGATACCGGCTGCTGCTGGGGTGGAGAGTTAACCTGCTTGCGCTGGGAAGATAAAACGTACTTTGTTCAGCCATCCAACCGACAGCTGGACTTAGGGGAAGACGAGGCCGTTGCCTCCTGATGAGGATTTCCCTCCCCCGGACGGGAGAGGGACATTCACTTAGCGACGTTCCAGAATTTCGAAGCAGTAGCTGTGGGAGTTCTGCGCATCCGCGTCGTGGAATTCACTGAAGACAGATTCCCACTCATCAGGATCGTAGTCCGGGAAATGCGTATCCCCTTCCACTTCCGCATCAATGTGGGTCAGATACAGCTTCTGTGCTTTCGGCAGGAACTGTTCGTACACACGCCCACCACCAATCACCATGATCTCCTCGGCATTACCGCATGCGGCAATGGCCTCGTCTACGGACTTCACCCATTCGACGCGATCGTCAGTGCCAGGCTGGCTACTGATAACGATATTTTTACGGCCCGGTAATGGACGACCAATCGACTCCCAGGTCAGGCGGCCCATCACTACCGGCTTGTTTAACGTAGTACGTTTAAACCATGCGAGATCGGCAGGCAGGTTCCACGGCATGGCATTTTCCATACCGATAACACGGTCCACCGCCAGCGCTGCAATCAGACTGATCATTGAAAATTTCCCGGATGCAAAAAATTGCCGCCACTATACGGAAAGCTTAATCTTTCGTCGACTGGCGGCTGAGTAAAGATAGAGAAATTTTTTAATATTGCTGGCAACTCCACTTCACGCGGAAGGTTTACTCTCCGGTTCGTCCGCCGGATCGCCGGTATGCTTGCCCTCTTCCGTGCCCTGCCAGCCGTGACGCTGGATAAGCGACAGGTGATTGCGGTCCTCGTTAATGATTTCCGTCAGCATCGCGCTGGTGCGTTTAAACACCGCTGCACGCTCGGTGGCCGTGCTGCCCGCCATCGCCGCCATCTCTTCCACCATCTCGGTATTAAAGCGGCGGAAAAGGTCCGCACGCTCACGTGCTTCATAGGCCCCTAGCCCCAGATTTTCCAGCGCCATCCGGCCAGACTTGAGCGCACCTTCGAACGTTTCACGCTCTGGCGCCTCCACCCCTGCCTGACGCAGCCGGATGTAGTGATCCACATCGCGGGCGCGGGAGATAATGGTCAGCTCGGGGAAGTGCTCCTTGACCAGCTCCACCATCTGCATGCTGGTCTCCGGATCGTCGATCGCGTTAATCAACACTTCGGCTTTCGCCGCCCCGGCGGACTCCAGCAGATCGACACGCGTTGCATCCCCGTAAAACACTTTCATGTCGAATTTCCGCAGGGTCTCAACATGGTCGGGATCGTGGTCGAGGATCACCATTTTGACCCCGCTCGACAACAGCAAACGGCCCACGATCTGCCCGAAGCGACCAAACCCGGCGATGATCACCCGTGGCTGCTCCTCGTCGATCTCGTCGGCTTCGCGTTCTTGCTCGCTCCCCGTTTTTTCCAGACGCGCCAGCACCACCAGCAGAACAGGCGTTGCGGCCATCGACAGTGCGACGGCAAGCGTCAGCGCTTTCGCCCACTCAGCATCCAGTACGTTGGCCATCTGCGCCGCGCCAAAGACCACGAATGCAAACTCACTCCCCTGCCCCAGCAGTACGGCAAACCAACGACGCTGCTTGTTAGGCACCGTTAATGGACGCGCTATCAGCCACAACATGCCCATCTTAATGACCAGGAAACCGACCAGCAGGATGAGGATCCGCAGCGGATGCGTTACCAGCGTGCCAAAGTCGATAGACATCCCCACGCCGATGAAAAACAGCCCCAGCAATAATCCCTTAAACGGCTCGATATCACTTTCCAGCGCATGGCGATATTCAGAACTGGCCAGCAGCACCCCTGCCAGGAACGCCCCCATAGCCATCGATAAGCCGGCTTCCTCGAGCAGCAGACCAAAGCCAAACACCAGGAACAGCGCAACGGCACTGAAAACTTCACGCAGGCCGGAGCGAGCGACAAAGCGCAGCAACGGACGGGTCACGTAGCGGCCAAGCAGAATAACCAGCGCCAGGGCACCAACCACTTTCAGCGCGGAAAGCGCAAAAGCCCCCATGGTCGTTGAAGCACCGCTTGCGGCCAGCAGCGGGATCATCGCCACCAGCGGGATGGCGGCAATATCCTGGAACAGCAGCACCGAAAACGCGCTGCGCCCCATCTGAGAGACCGTCAGGTTACGCTCGTTCATTGCCTGCATGGCAATGGCCGTAGAGGAGAGTGCCAGCGTCAGGCCGATGAGAGTCGCGACTTTCCAGTCCATGCCCAGCAGGATACAGAACCCACCCAGCAGCAGACCACAGGCCACCATCTGCAACGCTCCCCCACCAAATACCGAAGCGCGCAGTTTCCATAACCGCCGGGGATCCAGCTCCAGGCCAATTACAAACAGCATCAGCACGACGCCGATCTCAGCGAAATGGAGAATCGCCTCGGCATCGGTCACCAGACGGAAGCCCCACGGTCCAATGACACAGCCGGCAATCAGGTAGCCCAGCACCGAACCCAGCCCCAGACGTACCGCCACGGGTACAATCAGCGCAGCCGCGCCGAGGTAAATCAGCGCCTGTATCAGCGTATGGCTATCCATTGTTCGCCTCCTGCCACTCAAGTAACCGTTGTTTATAATGGCGTGCCTGCGCCTGCAACGTCTCATCATCGCAAACGAACGTACAGTGCATCGCAAAAGGAGGGAGCCAGTTCAGCCCACAATAGAGCGCCGTCGCCTGCAGCGGCTGTGACAGCACCTCAAAGCCCGGGAAAGCACCAATATCGAAGTGGCTTTCTCCCCCGCCGGTGGTCACGGCCCACATCAGGCTTTTACCTTTAAGCGCGTGACCGTTGTGGCCATACGCCCAGCCGTGGGAAAAGACTTTATCGATCCACAGTTTGAGGAGCGGAGGGGTGCTGTACCATTGCATCGGATGCTGCCAGATAATTAAATCGGCACGAGAGAGCGCCTCCTGTTCGGCGGCGATATCGATATTAAAATCGGGATAAAGTTGATAGAGGGAACGTATCTCTACGTTATCAAGCGTCCTTACCTGCTCAAGCATCCGTTTATTTGCATGCGAGTGATGCGGATACGGATGTGCGTAAATTATCAGAATCATTAATTAGCCTGTTGTTTTACTGCCTTCTTTTACCAAAAGAGTGTAGTCAGTAATTCAACAGGCTAATAGTGAATATTATTGACGGGCTAACGTCAGAAATCTGAACTAGTTATCCAGTTCGCCCATGGATTTCACCTGGTCACGGTTGATCTGTTCAGTTTGACCCGTTTCGGCGTTTTTATAGGAAACCAGACCGGTGTCATCATCGACCTGCGGCTTACCGTCAGTCACTATCGTACGGCCATCCGTGGTTTTTACTGCCTGATTAGATGAACAGCCCGCAACGGTAAACATGGCGGTGGCAGCCAGAACGGATGCAATCAGTAGTTTATTTTGCATGGTGTTTTCCCCTGCTCTCAGTTGAATTTCGTTATCGACCTAACCATTTTAGGCTAACTGACTGAATGCGGTTGGAAAACCAGAAGGTTCTGAAGGTGGGAATAATACCCGGCAGCGAATACTGCCGGGTATGTTGGCTTACTTGTTAATCTGAGCGTGCATTTCCTGAACGGAAATCACCTTCTCGGTGGCATCAGCGTTCAGTGCCATCGCGGTGGCGAAACCACCGTTCAGGGTGGTGTCGTAATGCACTTTGTACTGCAGCGCGCTGCGGCGAATCAGCTTGGAGTCTTCAATCGCCTGACGACCTGCGGTGGTGTTAATGATGTAGGTGTATTCGCCATTCTTGATGCGATCCTGAATGTGCGGACGACCTTCATGCACCTTGTTCACCAGACGCGGATTAATGCCCGCTTCACCCAGCACAATGGCCGTGCCGTGGGTTGCATCCAGCTCGAAGCCCTGTTTCAGCAGCTTAGCCGCCAGGTCAACCACGCGCTCTTTATCGCCTTCGCGAACAGAGAGCAGCGCACGGCCAGATTTTTTCATGGTGGAGTTACTGCCTAACTGCGCCTTCGCAAACGCTTCTGCGAAGGTGCGGCCCACGCCCATCACTTCCCCGGTAGAACGCATTTCTGGCCCTAACAGCGGGTCGACGCCCGGGAATTTGTTGAACGGCAGTACCACTTCTTTCACCGAGTAGTACGGTGGGATAATTTCTTTCGTCACGCCCTGCTGTGCCAGCGTCTGGCCCGCCATCACGCGCGCCGCCACTTTCGCCAGCGGAACACCGGTAGCTTTAGAGACGAACGGTACGGTACGTGCTGCACGCGGGTTCACTTCAATCAGGTAGACTTCGTTGTCTTTGACAGCGAACTGGACGTTCATCAGACCGCGAACCTGCAGTTCGAAGGCCAGCTTCTGCACCTGCTGGCGCATCACGTCCTGAATTTCCTGGCTCAGGGTGTACGCTGGCAGGGAACATGCGGAGTCACCGGAGTGAACGCCTGCCTGTTCGATGTGCTCCATGATACCGCCAATCAGCACCATTTCGCCGTCACAGATGGCATCCACATCCACTTCAACGGCATCGTCGAGGAAGCGGTCGAGCAGAACCGGCGCATCGTTGGACACGCTCACTGCCGTCTGGAAGTAACGACGCAGATCAGCTTCGTCGTAGACGATTTCCATCGCGCGGCCGCCCAGCACGTACGAAGGACGTACCACCAGCGGGTAGCCAATCTCTTTCGCCTTCTCAACAGCCATCTCGATAGCGGTGACGGTGGCATTGGCCGGCTGTTTCAGCTTCAGACGGTCAACCGCCTGCTGGAAACGTTCACGGTCTTCTGCACGGTCGATTGCATCCGGGCTGGTACCGATTACCGGCACACCAGCGGCTTCCAGCGCGCGCGCCAGTTTCAGTGGGGTCTGGCCACCGTATTGCACGATTACGCCTTTAGGCTTCTCGATACGCACGATTTCCAGCACATCTTCCAGCGTTACCGGCTCAAAGTAGAGGCGGTCGGAGGTATCGTAGTCGGTCGACACGGTTTCCGGGTTACAGTTGACCATGATGGTCTCGTAACCGTCTTCGCGCAGTGCCAGGGAGGCATGAACGCAGCAGTAGTCAAACTCGATGCCCTGGCCGATACGGTTAGGACCGCCGCCCAGCACCATAATCTTGTCGCGGTCGACGGACGGATTCGCTTCACACTCATCTTCATACGTGGAGTACATGTAAGCGGTGTCGGTCGCGAACTCCGCTGCACAGGTATCCACGCGTTTGTAGACCGGGTGCAGGTCATACTGGTCACGCAGCTTGCGGATTTCCGCTTCACGTACGCCCGCCAGTTTGGCCAGACGCGCATCGGCGAAGCCTTTACGCTTCAGTACGCGCAGGAAGTCAGCGTCCAGGCCATTAATGCCCAGGTCCGCGACTCTTTCTTCCAGACGTACCAGCTCTTCAATCTGCACCAGGAACCAGCGGTCGATGTTGGTCAGGTTGAACACGCCATCAACAGAGAGGCCCGCACGGAACGCATCGGCGATGTACCAGATACGCTCTGCGCCTGCGTCTTTCAGCTCGCGGCGAATTTTGGTCAGCGCTTCAGGGTCTTCCAGGCTCACTTTCGGGTCAAAACCCGTGGCCCCCACTTCCAGGCCGCGCAGCGCTTTCTGCAGGGATTCCTGCTGAGTACGCCCAATCGCCATCACTTCGCCAACAGATTTCATCTGTGTGGTCAGACGGTCGTTTGCGCCGGCGAACTTCTCGAAGTTAAAGCGAGGGATCTTGGTCACAACGTAGTCGATGGACGGCTCGAAGGACGCTGGAGTGCGGCCACCGGTGATGTCGTTCATCAGCTCATCGAGGGTATATCCTACCGCCAGTTTCGCGGCCACTTTCGCAATCGGGAAGCCGGTGGCTTTCGAGGCCAGCGCGGAGGAGCGAGAAACACGCGGGTTCATTTCGATAACAATCAGGCGACCGTTTTTCGGGTTCACCGCAAACTGAACGTTAGAGCCACCCGTTTCTACGCCGATTTCACGCAGTACCGCCATCGAGGCGTTACGCATGATTTGATACTCTTTGTCGGTCAGCGTCTGGGCTGGCGCTACGGTGATGGAGTCGCCGGTGTGGATACCCATCGCATCGAAGTTTTCGATGGAGCAGACGATGATGCAGTTGTCGTTTTTATCACGCACCACTTCCATCTCGTACTCTTTCCAGCCAATCAGCGATTCATCAATCAGCAGCTCTTTGGTGGGGGAGAGATCCAGACCGCGTTCACAAATCTCTTCGAACTCTTCGCGGTTGTAGGCGATACCGCCGCCGGTGCCACCCATGGTGAAGGATGGACGGATGATGCACGGATAACCAACGTCAGCCGCAACAGCCAGCGCTTCTTCCATGGTATGTGCGATACCGGAACGCGCGGTGTCGAGGCCGATTTTCTTCATCGCCACGTCGAAGCGACGACGGTCTTCAGCTTTATCAATGGCGTCGGCTGTCGCACCAATCATGGTCACGCCGAACTCTTCCAGCACGCCCTGACGCTCCAGCTCCAGCGCGCAGTTCAGCGCCGTCTGGCCGCCCATGGTAGGCAGAACCGCGTCCGGACGCTCTTTTTCGATGATTTTGCGTACCACTTCCCAGTGAATCGGCTCGATGTAGGTTGCATCTGCCATTTCCGGGTCGGTCATGATGGTGGCCGGGTTAGAGTTCACCAGGATAACGCGGTAACCCTCTTCGCGCAGGGCTTTACACGCCTGGGCACCGGAGTAGTCGAATTCGCAGGCCTGGCCGATCACAATCGGGCCAGCGCCAAGGATCAGGATGCTTTTTATGTCTGTACGTTTTGGCATGGTCTTCTCGGCTCCTGATTATTTAGCGGTCTTACGGTATTGCTCAATAAGTTCGATGAAGTGATCGAACAGCGGCGCGGCATCGTGCGGGCCCGGGCTGGCTTCAGGGTGACCCTGGAAGCTGAACGCTGGTTTATCGGTACGATGAATCCCCTGCAGGGTGCCATCGAACAGAGACTTGTGGGTCACGCGCAGGTTAGCCGGCATTGACGCCTCATCCACTGCGAAGCCGTGGTTCTGTGCCGTAATCATTACCGTGTTGTTATCGATATCTTTCACCGGGTGGTTCCCACCGTGGTGACCGAACTTCATCTTCACGGTGTTAGCACCGCTCGCCAGCGCCAGCAGCTGATGACCCAGACAGATGCCGAATACCGGGATATCGGTTTCCAGGAAGGATTTGATGGCGTCGATAGCGTAATCGCACGGTGCCGGGTCGCCAGGACCGTTGGACAGGAAGATACCGTCCGGATTCATCTTCAGTACCTCTTCAGCAGAGGTTTTCGCCGGGACGACCGTCAGGCGGCAGCCGCGGTCGACCAGCATACGCAGGATGTTGCGCTTGGCACCAAAATCGTACGCCACTACGTGGAATGGCAGGTCGCTCTCTTTTTTCGCTTCCGGCAGGTCTCCCGCCAGCGTCCAGCTTCCCTGCGTCCAGCTGTAGGCTTCTGCTGTGGTCACTTCTTTCGCCAGGTCCATGCCGTTCAGACCCGGGAAAGCTTTCGCTTTTTCCAGCGCCAGGGCTGCATCGAGGTTATCTCCTGCGATGATACAACCGTTTTGTGCACCCTTCTCGCGCAGCAGACGCGTCAGCTTACGGGTATCGATATCAGCAATCGCCACGATGTTATGGCGCTTCAGGTAGGAAGAGAGGTCCTCGGTATTGCGGTAGTTGCTGGCAATCAGCGGCAGGTCGCGAATGACCAGGCCTTGCGCATGTACCTGAGAGGATTCTTCGTCAGCAGCATTGGTGCCGACATTGCCGATATGAGGATAAGTAAGAGTAACGATTTGGCGAGAATAGGAAGGATCAGTGAGGATTTCTTGATAACCGGTCATTGAAGTATTGAAAACGACTTCCCCAACCGCCGAACCCGTTGCCCCTATGGCCCGACCGATAAACTGGGTTCCGTCTTCCAGAACCAATAGCGCTGACTTAATCAAAACACCCTCCAGAGAATATTCACTCACTTTATTTGCATATTAATTCATAACCGCGTCATGAATCAATGCAAATGTGTTGCCAGCGGATTTTTGGCAAACGGCGGCATTCTGGGGATTTGGTGGCTAAAAGTCAACTTAAAACGGAGATTTGTCATATTCTTTTGCGAGCCTGAGAGAGCCAGGAGAGCTTAAGCGGCAAAAAGATCAGGTAAATCACTGCGGGAAACGCTTGCGCGGCAAGTTTAATGGGAAAGACCGCTTCGTGGCATCAAAAAGTGGACCAGACGGTCAAAATTTACATTCAGATAACACAAAACACGTGGAAGAGATGAATTTTAGTGTGCAAATTAATAAAATTACTATGAAACACATAAAATAAAAGGGCAATAAAATATTGCCCTATGCAATCAAAGCATTACGACTGCAATAACCACATCACGATGGGTAATAACGGTTACAAATTATTGAGATCAAGCACATCTCGCATATCAAAAAGACCATTTCCCTTGCCTTTTAACCACAAGGCGGAGCGTACAGCGCCATTTGCAAACGTCATCCGGCTGGATGCCTTATGCGTAATCTCGACGCGTTCCCCAATATCGGCGAACATCGCCGTATGTTCGCCGACGATATCGCCCGCGCGGACGGTAGCAAAACCAATCGTGCCGGGAACACGTTCACCGGTGTGCCCTTCACGGGTGTAGACCGCGCAGTCTTTCAAATCTTTATCCAGTGCATGAGCAATCGCTTCCCCCATCGCCAGCGCCGTACCGGATGGCGCGTCGACTTTATAACGATGGTGCGCTTCAACAATCTCAATGTCGGTATAACTGCCCATGACCTTCGCTGCCTTCTCCAGCAGCTTCAGCATGACGTTCACCCCCACGCTAAAGTTTGCGGCGAAGACAATCGCAATCTCGTGTGAGGCATCCTGAATGGCCTGCTTCCCGGCATCATCAAAACCGGTGGTGCCGATCACCATTCCTTTACCGTGCTGACGGCAAAATGCCAGATGCGTGAGCGTGCCTTCCGGACGGGTAAAATCGATGAACACATCAAAGTCATCTTTTACCGCCTCCAGGCTGCTCTGCACGGTAACGCCTGTCTTACCCGCGCCCGCCAGCTCACCCGCGTCAGCGCCAAGCAACGATGAGCCGTCACGCTCCAGCGCCGCGCCCAGTGCCACGCCATCCATCTGTAGTGCCGCCTGAATCAGCTGGCGACCCATACGTCCACCCGCGCCCGCAATGGCGACACGGATCTGTGCATCATGCATAGTTATTCTCTTACGTTAAAATGATGTAAACCGTTTTCAGATTAACCAGCCTTTGCAGATGCTGCCAACTGAAAACGACGATAATTAGAATTTAATGATAAACAGGAAGAAATATCAGCAAAAGGCATAATCTTCAGCGAAAACCGCACGATTCGCGGACCACCAGCGCGGGCGGTAAAATAATGCGTTTCGCCGGCTCCCGGTTCCCCTGTATCCGGCTGAAAAGCAGCTCGCCGGCCTTACGCCCTATCTCCTTCGCGGCAACGGAGACGGTAGTCAGTGCAGGCTGTACCAGCCCGGCCTCGGTAATATCGTCAAAGCCCACCAGGGCAAAATGACGTCCCGGCTCGCGTCCCATTTTGCGTAAACACTGCATAACGCCAAGGGCAACAATGTCCTGGTAACACACTGCCGCGGTAATCTGCGGATGGTTCATCAACAACGCTTCCGCCACGCGCGCGCCATCACTCTGGCTTGCCTGTGAGGTGACGATCCATTCGGGATTCGGCGTCACACCATACTCCAGTAATTTACTGGTAAATCCGCCGATACGCTGAGCGCGAGACCCCGAATTCAGGCTACCGCCGATAAAGGCAATCTGACGATGCCCCATCCTCAGAAGATGCTCTGTCGCCATTTGCGTGCCAAGGAAGTTATCGGTTCCCACAAAATCAAAGTCCGGATCGTTTAGCGGTCGCACGACCATAATTGCCGGAATATTGCGTCGCTTAAGACCATCGAAAAAGGCCTGCGGGGTTTCTCGCGCGGCACACAGCACCATGCCACAGACGTTGTTACGCATCAGCGAATCCACAAACTTTTGCTGTCGCTCGGACGACTCTTCGCTGTTTGCCAGAAACAGCAGAAGGTCGTGGCGTTCCATCTCATGGCTTAGACCTGCCGTCATTTCGCCATAAAAAGGGTTCGTGATGTCATGCAACAGGAGCCCCACCTGATTACTGCTGCGGTTTCGCAGGTTGGCTGCCGTCTGATTGTAAACATAGCCCGATTCATCCAGCGCCTGAAGTACGCGCTCCCGGGTCCGTTGCGAGATCCGCCCTTTATTACACAGCACCATTGATACGGTGGCGGTTGAAACCCCGGCGCGTTTTGCCACATCAGCCAGCGTGATACCCGTCATGATCGCTCCTTGTCGTTCACATCAGATTAATCGAATAACCTCAATTTTGCACTTTTGCGCGTGAGCCTCTTCACATAATGGCCGCCTTTTCGCCACTTATCGCCAGAACTGGCGGGTTAATCGCGTTAATCACCCTTCCCAAACAAGGTTAATCGAATAACCTTAAGCAACGAAGACGGAGAGAAAAGATGGCAACTTACGATAAATTCCCGGAAGTCGCAGTAGAGGGGTATGACGATTGTGCCTGGCAGGGCTGGGACGCGATTGTGCGCGAGCTTACCCACAGAGCGGGTCAATATACACGAATCGTGCTGGTCATTGACTGCTACCCCGGCGTCAGGCTGGAGGAACTGGAGACAAAACTGCTGCCAGCATTGGGAGCCACGCTGACGCTCAATGCCGAACAGATTCGTCTCGACGAACATGCTTTAAGCGGGTTGCTGGCCCGACATCTCACTGACGACCGCGTCTTCGGCGTGCTCTCCTGTCACCAGCTCGAGGAATTCATCGACCCGGTGAAACGCGAGGCGTTGCAGGCGCAGGTCGAACGGTGCCGCGAAGGGATAATCGTTATTTACGGGCCGGGTGCCGCGCTGGTTACTGCAGGCGATATTCTGGTCTACGCCGATTTACCGCGCTGGGAGATCCAGCAGCGCATGCGCAGCGGTGAACTGGCTAACTGGGGCGCGGCTAACCAACACGAGGATATTCTGCGTCGCTATAAACGCGCCTTTTTCATCGAGTGGCGCGTATTCGATCGTCACAAAACCCCGCTGCTACGGCGTACTGATTATCTCCTGGATACCACCCAGGCGGATAATCCGGCGATGGTCGGCGGCGATGCGCTGCGCGCCGGGTTGCAACACACCACCCAACGTCCTTTTCGTGTAGTGCCCTTTTTCGACCCCGGCGTCTGGGGCGGACAATGGATGAAACAGAAATTCGATCTCGATCCCTCTGCGCCTAACTACGCATGGTGTTTTGACTGCGTGCCCGAGGAAAACAGCCTGTTGCTTCGTTACGGCGCGGTGCGGATCGAGATCCCCTCTCAGGATTTGGTGCTGCTGCATCCCCGGGCGCTGCTGGGTGAAAAAGTGCATGCCCGTTTTGGTGCGGAATTTCCCATCCGCTTTGATCTGCTAGATACCCTCGGCGGGCAGAACCTGAGTTTTCAGGTGCATCCGACCACGGAGTACATACAGCAGCATTTTGGTATGCATTACACCCAGGATGAGAGTTATTACATCCTTGAGGCAGAGCCAGGGGCTCAGGTGTATCTGGGGACCCGAACGGGTACCCGGCCCGAAGAGATGATGGACGACCTCAGACGGGCCAGCCGCGGTGAAAAGCCGTTCGACGACGCCCGCTTCGTCAATCATCTTGCGGCGAACAAACACGATCATTTTTTGATCCCCGCCGGTACGGTTCACTGTTCTGGAGCAGGAACCGTGGTACTTGAGATCAGCGCCACGCCTTACATTTTCACCTTCAAGCTCTGGGACTGGGGACGACTGGGAATGGATGGGCAGCCCCGCCCGGTTCATCTGGCACATGGCGAAAAGGTGATCGACTGGCAACGCGATACGCAGTGGATAGAACAGCATCTTGTGAATCAGTGTGAACCCCTCGGCGAAGGCACCGGCTGGCGCGAAGAGCGGACCGGGCTTCACGAGCGTGAATTCATCGAAACGCGTCGCCACTGGTTCATTGAACCGGTGACGCACTCCCCCCACGGAGGCGTGAATGTCCTTAATCTTGTTGAAGGTGAAGAGGCGACGGTAGACAGCCCCGGCGGCGCATTCGCCCCGTTCGTCGTGCACTACGCAGAAACGTTTATCGTCCCCGCTGACGCAGGCGAATACCGTATTTCTCCGTCAGGGCCGAGCTGCGGTAAATCCATTGCCACCATTAAAGCCTGGGTAAGAGGTTAACCATGATTCACATTATTGTGGCGACACACGGCCCGCTGGCCACCGCCCTGCTGGAAAGCGGAAAAATGGTGTATGGCGATCTTCCTCATCGACAGGCGGTATGTCTGAATGCACAGGCTGGCATAGCGGGGTTTCGCCGTGATTTCGCTGCGGCATACCACCGCGCAGGTGCGGGCGCAGACGGCATCGTCGTCCTGTGCGATATGCAGAGCGGAACACCGTGGAATGTGGCCTGCGAATACGCGTTTAATCCCCAGACGCATCCACCGGTCGCCGTGGTGGCGGGAGTCAACTTCCCCATGCTCTTGCTCACCGACGACATTCTGATGGCCCGGGATGTCCATGCCGCCGCCGCGCAGCTCATCGAATTAACGCAGCCCACCCTGGTTCAGGCAAAACGGGTGGAATCCGCCCAGAACGACGATTTCTAAGGAGCTTATATGAGCATTTCGTTTGTACGTATTGACGACCGGGTGATCCACGGGCAGCTCGTCACGCGCTGGGCCAAAGAGCTGCCCTGTGATGGCATCGTGGCAATTGACGATGCCGTCGCGGCCGATCCGCTGCTCTCGTCGGTAATGAAAGGCGCGGTGTCAGATACCAGAGTGTGGCTGTTCGATACCCTGACCGCCATCGAAAAGCTGCCGAAAGTGATTGCCAGCGATAAGCGCTACTTCGTGATTGGCAAATCGCCTGTCACCCTGCAACGCCTTGAACAGGCAGGCATAAGCCTGAAGAACGGCAATGGCAAAATTAACGTCGGGCCAATGAGTGCCCGCGCCAACACCACCACCATTGGCCCTAATCAGTCCGTAACGCCAGAGGAGGCAGCAGCCTTTGACTGGCTGACTGAACAGGGACATGCCATCGAGTTTCGTCTGGTGCCCGATGCCAGTTTTTACAGCTGGCAGGACGCCCGGCAAAAACTGAAATAAGGAGCGCATGATGATTTTCGAAGCTTCTCTCATCGGTCTGCTTTGCTATCTCGGTGCACTCAGTAGTCCCTGGCTGTTTGGCCTGACGGGCGGCTGGTATCTCATCTCCCGCCCGCTGGTTTCGGGGATGCTGGTGGGCCTGATTCTGGGCGACGTTAAAACCGGGATCATGATTGGTGTGGCGGTGCAGGCCGTTTATATCGCGATGGTCACCCCCGGCGGTTCAATGCCTGCCGACCTCAATTTTGTCGCTTATCCTGCTATCGCGCTGGGGATTCTGTCGGGCAAAGGGCCAGAGGTGGCCGTGGCGCTGGCGGCGACCATTGGCATTGCCGGAACGATACTGTTTAACGCCATGATGGTATTGAACTCGTTCTGGAACCACCGCGCCGACGTGGCGCTTGAGCGCGGGGATGAGCGCGGAATTTATCTTAACAGCGCGGTCTGGCCGCAGGTGATGAACTTTGTTCTGCGCTTTGTGCCGACGTTTATCGCCGTCTATTTTGGCGCGCAGTACATCAGCGAGTTTATGGACAGTCTGCCCGGCATCGTGCTTTCGACCATGAACGTGCTGGGGGGCATCTTACCGGCCGTTGGGATCGCCATCCTGCTTAAGCAGATCATCAAAAGCTACAGCATGCTGATCTACTTCCTGGTGGGCTTCATATGCATTGTGTTCCTGAAGCTCAACATGGTGGCGCTGGTGATTGTGGGCGCCCTGCTGGCGTTAATTCATTACAACTACAAGCCGGAAGCGCCGCAGGCTGTCACGCCGGGTAGGCCCGCCGACGATGAGGATGAATTCTGATGGAAGACCGTAAACTGACCCGAAAAGATCTGCGCCGCTGCTGGCGAGCGTGGATGATGCATAACCTCTCTTCGATGAGCTTCGAGCGTCTGGAATCGTTCGGCTTCTGTCTGAGCATGTTACCGGTCGCCAAAAAACTCTACCCGGATGCCGCCCAGCGCACCGAGATGCTGCGCCGCCACGCCTCGTTTTACAACACGGAGCCGCAGATCGGTGCCATCGTAAACGGTATGGCGCTTGGGCTGGAAGAGAAAAAAGCCAACGGCGAGCCCATTGATGGCGAAACGATCAATACCCTGAAGGTGGGGCTGATGGGACCAATCGCGGGGATTGGTGACTCAATGATCCCCGGCATGCTGATCCCCATTTTGCTGAGCATCGGTATGGCACTTGCCGCCGGAGGAAATGTTCTTGGCCCGTTGTTCTACACCGTCGCCTGGCTGGCCATCATTATCCCGGGATCCTGGTTTCTGTTTCTGAAAGGCTACCAGATGGGCTCAGGATCGGTCGAGATGCTGGTGAGCAGCAAGTCAACGCGACTGCGCGAAGCTTTGTCTCTGCTGGGTGTATTTGTGATGGGCGGCGTGGCGGCAAGCTACGTTAAGCTGGGCACCGAGCTGGAATTTATCACCCGTGACGGGGTTAACATCCATGTTCAGCAGATGCTTGACGGTATCTTTCCGCAGCTATTACCGCTTCTGGTGGTTCTGGGCACCTGGTATCTGATGGCAAAACGTGGCGTCTCCCCGGTCAGGGCCATGATTGTGTTGCTTGCGCTGGCGGCGCTGGGCGTCGCATCAGGTCTGTTTGCCGGATAAGACAGCCGGGGCAATGCCCCGGTTTTTTATGGGTGGAAGTTATGCCACAGTTCAGCCACTTTATCCGGGCGAGAGATAAACTGAAAGCGAGCAGGATCGGCAATAAACTGCGTATAGACAGGCTCATCCGTCAGGCCGAATTCGCTGTAGCGACGCGGTGTGATCATCTGTAGCCGCCCCGGCAGATAATGCGTGTTGTGCTGCCAGATGATATGGCTCCCCTGCAGCAGCGGATACCAGGCCAGTCCTTTACGCGCCCGCACAGCATCATATTCAAAACCATATTCCCTGTCGCACCACGCACCGAAGGTCAGTGGTTCATCCGGCGAGGCAGAGATAGTGGCATGCCCCCAGCCAGGCGGAACCAGCACCTTTTCGCCCGGCCCGGCCAGTACGGCGAAACAGCGCCCGGGATCGTCCGCAACATACTCCTGCATATAGATAATGGCGCGCCCCTGCCAGATTTCATACAGCTCGGGCGGAGACCAGCCGCTGTGACTGCTTTTACGGTGAACATGCCCCTGGCTGCGGATCGGCTCTTCACCCAGCGTTCCCGTCGCGTAGGTCACGACCCCAAACAGCAGCATGCGTTTTTTCAGCTCCTGCCGGTCTGCCAGACGGGCGACATCCATCGCGATAGCATAAACGTCTTCCGGCCCTGAGCAGTCAGGATCCCGTAACGACGCGCGGATCTCATCAAGCGTACGGATCTCTGGCATCGGGCCAGTGACGTCCTCACCGTAGCTGAACCCCAGCGGGTGCCGGGTGATGGTCATGTCCAGCCCAAAGTTATTCATTCTGAACCTCCCAGCCACCGTCAGTGGCCAATACCCGCACGGCAAAACCGTGGGGTAACGCGGCATAGTCGTGTCCGGCGACGGCGGGCCAGACCGCGAGTGAAGAGAGCGTGGTCTCACCGGTATTGATTAAACGGTGGGCGGTAAAAGGCGCAATAATATGGACGGATCCCGGCATCACGCACTCCAGACGGGTTTCGCCGGATGTCGTCTGGAGTAAAAGCAGGCCACGTCCCCGCAGGCCAAAATAGACTTCGCCCTGTTCACGACGTTGATGAAAATGGCCGCGGGTCATAAAAAATTCCCGGCCAATTTTACCTGCATGTAAATGGGTAACGCCGACAAACAACGCCCCTTCCTGTGCAGGCGATTCCAGCATTTCGACGTCATACACCGTCTGATGCGGATCGCATTGTGCCCAGGCGTCTCGATCGGCAAACAAACCATTGAGATCGGCAAGGCGTGTGGATTTAAGAATAAGTGCGCCGCGGGCAAGTGTACCACTGGCCCAGGCCACCAGAGGCGGCAGGATAATATCTGAAGTCATCGTCTTCTCCGGCCCGAGGAGAACAACCCGCCCAGCATAACAATTTAAACGATTAACCTGCGCATCAAAGACGCAATGTGTCAGGTGAATCACAGTTAATCAGCAATAAAAATGCCGGCCACTGACGTGGCCGGCATTCGGGTCATGCGCGAGGAAACTTACTCGACTTCGCGTGCGTCGATACGCAGCTCTTTCGGGACCTCGAAAACAATATTCTCTTCGCGTCCTTCCAGCGGGACCGCTTCGCCGCCGCCCAGTTCCTGCAGACGGGAAATCACGTTCTGCACCAGGATATCCGGAGCCGAGGCGCCTGCGGTTACCCCGACACAGGCCACGTTTTTCACCCACGCTTCCTGGATATCGCTGGAATCATCAATCAGATAGGCCGCTTTCCCCATTCGCTGCGCAAGTTCAGCCAGACGGTTGGAGTTAGAGGAATTTTTCGAACCGACAACCAGCACCACGTCCGCCTGTTCAGCAAGAGCACGCACCGCTTCCTGACGATTGGTGGTGGCGTAGCAAATGTCGTCCTTACGCGGGCCGACGATTTTCGGGAAGCGCTGGCGCAGGGCGTCAATCACGTCCGACGTATCGTCAACGGAGAGCGTCGTCTGGGTCATAAACGAGAGACGCGTTTCATTTTTGACGTTCAGCGTAAACACATCTTCCGGCGACTCCACCAGGTACATCCCCCCTTCCGGGTTGCTGTACTGGCCCATGGTACCTTCGACTTCCGGGTGGCCGGCATGGCCAATCAGGATCGACTCTTCACCACGACGGCTGGCGCGCGCCACTTCCATGTGCACTTTGGTCACTAATGGGCAGGTGGCGTCGAAAACGGTCAGATCGCGGCTTTTCGCTTCGTTACGCACCGCCTGAGAAACCCCGTGCGCGGAGAAAATCAGGATTGCGCCGTCAGGCACTTCGCTGATCTGCTCAATGAAAATCGCGCCACGCTCGCGCAGGCTGTCGACGACATAACGGTTATGCACCACTTCGTGACGCACATAAATCGGCGCGCCGTAAATCTCGAGCGCGTTTTCAACAATGCTGATAGCGCGGTCTACACCGGCGCAAAAGCCGCGCGGGTTAGCCAACAGGATCTGCATTTCAGGCCTCCAGTACCGGATCGATCTCCAGCACTTCAATATCAAAATGGACGGTGCGCCCGGCAAGCGGATGGTTGAAGTCAACGGTGATGGAGTCACCATTGATTTCGCGGATCACGCCAGGCATTTCGCTGCCATCCATAGCGGTAAAGAGCATGATCGCCCCGATTTCCGGCTCACCTGCATCCATAAACTCGCGGCGCGAGAAGTACTGAACAAGGTCCGGGCTTGGCACGCCAAACGCGGCATCTGGCTCCAGCGAAAATGCCTTTTTCTCGCCTTCTTTCAGGCCAAGCAGCTGTTGCTCAAGACCTTCAGACAGGGAGGTGTCGCCGAGACGAAACAGGGCGGGTTTGCCGTTATTGCGGGTGGATTCAGCCGTGGAGCCATCATCCAGTTTCAGCGTGAAATGAACGAGAACCGCGCTGTTGCTCTGTACGGATTTAGACATGCAAATTGCTCGCTTGTTTTGACCCACCGGTGAGAGACGGGAGGCCAGACATTCTGTAGGCCGGGGGCGCATGCGCCACCCGGCATTTACATTTAAGCCTGTTTCTTCGCGGCCGCGTTCGGCAAGAAGCCTTCCAGCACGATTAACGCCGCGCCGATGCAAATTGCGCTGTCGGCGAGGTTAAAAGTCGCGAAGTGCCAGTCGCCGACATAGAAGTCGATCATATCGACCACAAAGCCGTGCCACAGGCGATCAAACAGGTTGCCCAGCGCGCCACCGATAATCAGCGCATAGGCGATGTTATTTAGCTTTTGTGTTGCCTTCGAACGGTACATCAGCAGCGATAGCACCACACAGATACCGATAGCGATACCTGCAAAGAACCAGCGCTGCCAGCCACCGCTGTCAGCAAGGAAACTAAACGCCGCACCGTAGTTACGTGCGTAATGCAGGTTAAGCGACGGGAACAGCGACACCGTCTCCCCCAGAGCAAAATTCTGGAGGATCAGGAACTTGCTACCCAGATCGATAATCAGCACTACCACCACCAGCCACAGCCAGCGCAGTCCTGTTGAACAGAGAGTTTTACTCATCAGGCAAACTTACGTTTCTCGCCGTCACCGGCGACGTTGCTGACACAGCGTCCGCAGATATCTGCGTGTTCCGCCACCTGGCCGACATCAGTGGTGTAATGCCAGCAACGCGGGCATTTATCACCTTCGGCTTTGCTCAATGCGACTTTCAGTCCTTTGAGCAGTTCGCTCTGCTGTGCATCAGCAAACGCCTGGGCATAATCCGCAACTTTCGCACCGGAGGTCAACAGGACAAATCGTAATTCATCGCCCAGCGCCGTCAGTTTCGCCGCCAGCTCTGGCTCGGCGTACAGGGTAACTGCCGCTTCCAGCGAGCCGCCGACTTTCTTGTCAGCACGCGCCTGCTCGATAACCTTGTTCACTTCGCCACGCACTTTCAGCAGATCGTCCCAGAAGGCATCGTTCATCGCTTCGGTGCTGGAGAGATCGAACAGACCTTCATACCACTCGCCGGTGAAAACATACTTCTCACGGTCGCCTGGCAGGTAACCCCAGATTTCATCTGCGGTGAAGGACATGATCGGTGCCATCCAGCGAACCAGCGCTTCTGCGATGTGGAACAGCGCAGTCTGGCAGCTACGACGCGCCACGCTGTCCGCTTTCGCGGTGTACTGGCGGTCTTTGATGATGTCGAGGTAGAACGAGCCCATCTCGATGGAGCAGAAGCGCATCAGGCGCTGCACCACTTCGTGGAAATCGTAAGATTCGTAAGCCTTCAGGATATCTTCCTGTGCCGCCTTCGCGCAGCCTACTGCCCAGCGATCCAGCACCACCATCTCTTCCGGTTTCACCATATCCTTTACCGGATCGAACCCGTTCAGGTTCGCCAGCAGGAAGCGCGCGGTATTACGGATACGACGATAGCTGTCGGCAGCACGTTTCAGGATCTCGTCCGACACCGCCATTTCGCCGGTATAGTCGGTAGAAGCAACCCACAGACGCAGAATGTCCGCGCCCAGTTTGTTCATCACGTCCTGCGGAGAGACGGTGTTACCGATCGATTTAGACATCTTACGGCCCTGACCATCCACGGTGAAACCGTGGGTCAGCACCTGGCGATACGGTGCTTTACCTTTCATGGCGGTGGAAATCATCAGCGATGACATGAACCAGCCGCGGTGTTGGTCAGAACCTTCCAGATACATATCTGCCGCGTGGCCGGCAAATTCCGGACGCACGTCAACAACAGACGCGTGCGTTGAACCGGAGTCAAACCACACGTCCAGGGTATCAGGCACTTTCTCGTAGTTGTCTGCATCAGCGCCCAGGATGTCGCGGGAATCGAGATCCCACCATGCCTGAATGCCGTCAACTTCAACACGCTTCGCGACTTCTTCCATCAGCGCCAGGGTGTTCGGGTGCAGTTCCTGTGTCTCTTTGTGCACGAACAGAGACATTGGCACGCCCCAGGTACGCTGACGGGAGATACACCAGTCAGGACGGTTAGCGACCATGGATTCGATACGCGCCTGACCCCAGTCCGGGATCCACTGCACGCCTTTGATCTCTTTCAGGGACTGCTCGCGCAGGCCTTTCTGATCCATGCTGATGAACCACTGTGGGGTCGCACGGAAGATGATCGGAGATTTGTGACGCCAGCAGCACGGATAGCTGTGCTGCATTTTCTCAACGTGCAGCAGCGCGCCGCTGGTGCGCAGCATGTCAACGATGATGTCGTTCGCTTTGAAGACGTTGATACCGTCCAGCGCCGGGTAGGTGCCTGGCAGGTAAGAACCGTCAGGACCCACCGGGTTAGCGATTTCAAGACCGTATTTCAGGCTGATGCTGTAGTCGTCAGGACCGTGGCCACCGGCGGTATGTACCGCACCGGTACCCGCATCCAGCGTCACGTGATCGCCCAGAATCGCCGGCACATCGAAGTCCAGGAACGGGTGTTTGAAGCGCATCAGCTCCAGCGCGTCACCTTTCACGGTGCCCAGCACGGTGTAGTCGGCGATGTTCGCGCGTTTCAGCACGCTTTCGACCAGATCTTTCGCCAGGATCAGCGCCTGACCGTCAACCTGCACCAGCGCGTACTCGAACTCACCGGACAGGGAGATCGCGCGGTTTGCTGGCAGCGTCCACGGGGTGGTGGTCCAGATAACCAGCGAGATGGGGCCGTTGACAGAGGTCACGCCAAATTTGGCTTTCACCGCCTCCTGATCGACCGCGTGGAAGGCCACGTCGATAGACGGAGAGGTTTTGTCGTAATACTCCACTTCCGCTTCTGCCAGCGCAGAACGGCAGTCCACGCACCAGTGCACCGGCTTCGCGCCTTTGTGCAGATGGCCGTTACCGATGATTTTACCCAGCGCACGGATGATGTTGGCTTCGGTTTTGAAGTCCATGGTCAGGTACGGACGTGACCAGTCACCCAGCACGCCCAGGCGGATAAAGTCCTGACGCTGACCGTCAACCTGCGTGGCCGCGTATTCGCGACATTTTGCGCGGAATTCTGCCGCGGTGAACTTCTCACCCGGCTTACCAAACTCTTGCTCAACTTTCAGTTCAATTGGCAGACCATGGCAGTCCCAGCCCGGAACGTAAGGCGAGTCATATCCCGCGAGGCCTTTGGACTTCACGATAATGTCTTTCAGAATCTTGTTTACAGAGTGACCAATATGAATGCTGCCATTCGCATATGGAGGGCCATCATGCAGAATGAAGGTTTTTTTGCCTTTTTTGGCTGCACGGATGATGCCGTACAGGTCATCATCGGTCCAACGCGCCAGCATTCCCGGTTCGCGCTTGGCGAGATCGCCGCGCATCGGGAACCCTGTTTCCGGCAAATTCAGGGTTGATTTATAGTCACTCATCAGATTCTCGGTTCCGTATTTTTCACGTAGGCATTTAAGCCGGGTTTACTCGCCCAAAAAACTCGCGGGCCGTTAATTCATCTCGCGCGATTTGCGCCTTTAGTTCATCCAGCGAAGCAAATCGCTGCTCATTGCGTATTTTTTTACGCAGTATCACATCTATATGGCGACCATAAAGGTCCATTACAACGTCCAGCAGGTGCACTTCTAATTGTTGACGGACACCGGCGACTGTAGGACGTGTGCCAATATTGGCGACACCGAAATACGGTTTATCGCCCAGACCAGCCACTTCCACCGCATATACCCCTTTAACCGGGGAGACCTGACGACGTAGCGGTATATTCGCCGTCGGGAAACCTATGGTGCGGCCCAGCGCATCGCCATGGACCACACGGCCTGAAATGCTAAACGGATGTCCCAGCAGCGTTTCCGCCGTATCCAGTTCATCGTTGGCCAGCGCCTGACGCACCGCAGTGCTGCTAACCCGGACGCCACCTTCGCAAAAGGTCATTGCGCTGGTGACATCAAAGCCGTACTCGAGGCCAGCCTTCTGTAATAGCAAGAAATCGCCCTGACGACCAGCGCCAAAGCGGAAATCATCCCCCACGGCCAGAAACTGCACGCCAAGGCGCCTGACCAGCAGGTCACTGACGAAATTTTGTGCTGTGAGCGCGGCAAAGCGGCGATCGAAACGCACGCACAATACGTAGTCCACCCCGGACTCTGCCAGGTAGCGCAACTTCTCGCGCAGGCGAGTGAGGCGAGCCGGTGATTTATCGCCGGCAAACAGCTCCAGCGGCTGCGGCTCAAAAATCATCACTACAACGGGCAGGCCACGCGCCTCCCCTTCTTTACGCAATCCCTGCAGCAGCGCCTGATGACCACGATGCACGCCGTCGAAATTACCAATGGTCAGCACGCACCCGTGCGGTGCTCTGCTGAGATTATGTATGCCGCGTATCAGCTTCATGTCTGGCTCAAAACAGTGAAAATCGCCAAAGTATACCTTGTACAGCGGTTAAGGTTAACCGGCGATTGTTCGCGCAAAACAGAAAGCCGTAATGATTTCATCAGGCTGACCTTTCACAGCAAAAAAATCTGCCCGTGAACTGCGTTTTTTGTGCCGAAAAGCTGTATTCACGAGCGACAAGCTGGTAGAATCCTGCGCCATCACTACGTAACGTAGCGTCGCCAATCAACGGCGCTTATTTGCACAAATCCATTGACAAAAGAAGGTATAGAGGGCATATTCCTCGGCCTTTGAATTGTCCACATAGATCATATTTGGGAGTTGGACCTTGGCTAATATCAAATCAGCTAAGAAACGTGCTATCCAGTCTGAAAAGGCTCGTAAGCACAATGCAAGCCGTCGCTCTATGATGCGTACTTTCATCAAGAAAGTATACGCAGCTATCGAAGCTGGCGACAAAGCTGCTGCGCAGAACGCATTTAATGAAATGCAACCAATCGTGGATCGTCAGGCTGCTAAAGGTCTGATCCACAAAAACAAAGCAGCGCGTCATAAAGCAAACCTGACCGCGCAGATCAACAAACTGGCTTAATCGCCACTTGTTGTTGCTTGTTTTAAAAGAACCCGCTTAACGCGGGTTTTTTTATATCTTCAGATTGCCGGTGGCGTAAACAGCGCCGAGTAGTCGCGGTTACAGATGCGCTGTACCGCTGGGTGTTGAATCATCCTTTCTGCAAATATCGCGTGATACTCCTCCATCACGTTATCGACCCGGCCAATCTCCGTAATCTTGTTATCTGAATAGAGATCGTGCACGTACAGCGTCGGTGCAACGAAGATGGCGTTATGCGCCTCACCAAAGGCTTTCATTAGCGCCGCATCGTCAAACTCGCCGAGGATCTCCACCTTCAGTCCCTGAGAGTTAAACCAGTTCAGCAGTTTGCGCCCAAGCATGGAGCGCCGGCCTGGCACCAGCAAACGACGCTCCTCCAGACAGGCAGGAAACGGTTTTTCCGGCGGCGGGTTAATGCACCAGAAGCTGACCCCGCATTCGCCAATCTTCACAGAGAACAGCCCTTCCTGCTGCGTAGAGTCGATCGGGCAGTCCGAGATAATCATATCCAGCTTATGCTGGCTCAGCTGCTCCAGCAGCATCTCGTGCGTGGACTCAAAACAGCGCAGATGGATTTGCTCATCTTCGACCACCGCCGCATCCAGCACGCCGCTGACCAGCCGTTTTGACAACGCATCCGCCACGCCGACGTCAAAGAGCAGGTTTGACTCTTTGCGGTAGTTAACGATATCCAGCATCTCCTGACTTAAGGTAAACATCTTATCCGCGTAGCGGAAAACCAGTTCGCCCAGCTCACTTGGCTCAATCCCACGGCCCTTGCGCTTAAAGAGCTTGCCCTGCAGCCGCTCTTCCAGTGCCTTGATTTGCCCGGTGATGGTCTGCGGCGTCAGGTAGAGCGCCTCTGCCGCCCCCACGACCGAGCCCTGCTTATAGACGTGCCAGAAGTAGTAAAGGTGGTTGTAATTCAAATGAGACATCGTGTCTTCGCTCCCTGATCGTGTAGCGGGAGAAGGTGTTCTTCTCCCGGTTTCCTGTTATGCCTGAACGACCGGTCCGGACAGTTTGACCTTCAATAAGGTATAGCCAGTGACTGCGGCCAGTAACGATCCGATAAGGATACCCAGCTTCGCCCAGACGATAAGCTCAGGCGCATGGGCACCAAAAGCCAGCGTTGAGATAAAGATCGACATGGTAAACCCAATGCCGCACAGCACGCCCACCGCCATGATCTGCTTAAACGTGGTACCGTGCGGCAGTGACGCCAGCTTCAGCTTCAGCGCCAGCCAGCAGAACAGGCTAATGCCCAGCGGTTTACCAATAAACAGTCCGGCAATAATGCCCAGCGGCAACATTGAGGTCAGTCCCTCAAGGGTTACCCCTTCCAGCGAAACGCCTGCATTAGCGAAAGCAAACAGCGGCAGGATCATAAAGGCGACCCACGGGTGCAGTACATGCTCCAGCTGTTTAGCAGGCGATTTCCCCTCCTGCGGCTTAAGCGGAACGAAGAAGCCGACGATGACCCCGGCGAGCGTAGCGTGCACGCCTGATTTCAGTACCGCGGTCCACAGCACCATCCCCACCAGCACGTAGATCCCGATGCGGCGCACGTTGCAAATGTTCAACAGCGCCAGTACCGCAATCGCTCCTGCGGCAACGCTCAACGACAGGATCGACAGGTCGCTGGTGTAGAACAGCGCAATAATGACAATCGCGCCCAGGTCATCAATGATCGCCAGCGCCATCAGGAAGATTTTCAGTGCCACCGGCACGCGGCTTCCCAGCAAGGCCAGCACACCCAGGGCAAACGCGATATCCGTTGCCGCCGGAATGGCCCAGCCGTGACGCGATACCGGATCCTGCCAGGTGAACGCCAGGAAGAGCAACGCCGGAATGACCATCCCCCCGAATGCGGCAATCACCGGGAACGCGGCACGCTGACGGCTGGCAAGCGAACCCAGGACCAGCTCACGCTTAACCTCCAGCCCTACCAGCAGGAAAAACACGGCCATCAGTGCATCGTTGATCCACAGCAGCATGTTCTTGTTAATTTCCAGCGCCCCGACTTTCAGCTCGACGGGAGTTTCCAGAAACGCGTGGTAAAAGTCGCGTGTGAAACCCATATTGGCCAGCGCCATCGCGGCCGCAGCGGCAATAATCAGGATGATGCCACCTGATGCTTCACTGCTAAAAAAACGGTGTATTAATTTCACGTAGGCTCTCTCTTACAGCAATACTTCGGTAAAACCATAATACCAGGCCAAACAGCTCGGCAAAAGCAGATTAATGTTGAGTATATATTCAGTTTTACCGAATGATAGCCATGAGGACAGCTACAAAAAGAAAAAGCCCGAAATCGCTTCCGGGCTTTTTGAGATGAACACCAGCTAACGGATCAGCGGGTCAAATCGTCGAAGAATTTTTTGACGCCATCGAAGAAGCTTTTGGAGCGCGGGCTGTTTTTCTCACCCGTCGGGCCGCCAAAACTTTCCTGCAGCTCTTTCAGCAGCTGTTTCTGCTTGTCGTTCAGGCCAACCGGGGTTTCAACCACCACGCGGCACAGCAGGTCGCCCTGCGCACCACCGCGAACGGATTTAACACCTTTACCACGCATGCGGAACAGCTTGCCGGTCTGGGTTTCGCCTGGAATCTTCAGATTGACGCGACCATCAAGCGTTGGCACTTCAATTTCGCCACCGAGTGCCGCCATGGCGAAGTTGATGGGCACTTCACAGTACAGGTTGTTGCCTTCACGCTCGAAGATGGCGTGCTGCTTGACCTGAACCTGAACGTACAGATCGCCTGCTGGTGCACCGTGCTCGCCGGCCTCACCTTCACCTGCCAGACGGATACGGTCGCCCGTGTCCACGCCTGCCGGGATTTTAACGGACAGCGTCTTGGTTTTCTCAACGCGACCATGACCGTGGCATTTTGTGCAGGGGTCTTTAATCAGCGTACCGCGACCATGACAGTGCGGACACGCCTGCTGCACGGCGAAGAAGCCCTGACGCATCTGTACCTGACCGGAACCGTGACAGGTTGGACAGGTTTGCGGCTGGGTGCCTGCTTTCGCGCCGCTGCCGTGGCAAACGTCACACTCTTCCAGCGTCGGAATACGGATCTCTTTGGTGACGCCGCGTACGGCCTCTTCCAGCGTCAGATCCATGTTGTAGCGCAGGTCGGCGCCGCGCGCCGCGCGCTGACGGCCACGACCGCCGCCAAAAATGTCGCCGAAAACATCGCCAAAGATATCGCTGAAGTCAGCGCCGCCGCCAAAGCCGCCGCCACCGAAACCACCGCCGCCCATGCCGCCTTGTTCGAAGGCTGCGTGACCGTACTGGTCATAGGCCGCACGTTTCTGTGCATCGGTCAGGACTTCGTAGGCTTCTTTGATCTCTTTAAATTTGGCTTCAGCCTCTTTGTCACCCTGGTTGCGGTCCGGGTGGAATTTCATGGCCAGGCGCTTATACGCCTTTTTGATTTCACGCTCTTCCGCAGTTTTCGGAACGCCTAAAATCTCGTAATAGTCTTGCTTTGCCATTGGTTTTTTTAAGCCCCTTAACATGCGAGCACGGGCGTGGAGAGTTCTCCTACGCCCGTGCCGATTAATTACCCTGCATCAGGGCGATTATTTTTTGTCTTTCACTTCTTCGAACTCAGCGTCGACAACGTCGTCGTCTTTCGCGTTGTTCTGAGAAGCATCAGCGCCAGCCTGCTGTTGGGCGTGCTGCTGCTGAGCGATTTCCATCAGCTTCTGAGAAGCCTGTGCCAGCTCCTGCATCTTCGCTTCGATATCCGCTTTGTCTTCTCCTTTCAGAGACGTTTCCAGCGCGCTCAGTGCAGCTTCGATAGCCGTTTTGTCTTCAGCTGGCAGTTTATCGCCGGCTTCTTCAACCTGCTTACGGGTGCTGTGCAGCAGATGGTCGCCCTGGTTGCGGGTCTGAACCAGCTCTTCGAACTTACGGTCAGATTCCGCGTTCGCTTCTGCTTCACGAACCATTTTCTGGATCTCTTCTTCGTTCAGACCGGAAGAGGCCTTAATGGTGATCTTCTGCTCTTTACCGCTGTTTTTGTCTTTCGCGGAAACGTGCAGGATACCATCAGCATCGATATCGAAGGTTACTTCGATCTGCGGCATACCGCGTGGCGCCGGGTTGATGCCATCCAGGTTGAACTGACCCAGTGACTTGTTATCCGCCGCACGCTTACGCTCACCCTGCAGCACATGGATGGTTACTGCAGACTGGTTGTCTTCAGCAGTAGAGAACACCTGGCTGTGCTTAGTAGGGATAGTGGTGTTTTTGGTGATAAGCGCCGTCATCACACCGCCCATGGTTTCGATACCCAGAGACAGCGGGGTAACGTCCAGCAGCAGAACGTCTTTCACATCACCTGTCAACACACCACCCTGAACGGCAGCACCGATAGCCACTGCTTCGTCCGGGTTAACGTCTTTACGTGGCTCTTTACCAAAGAATTCAGCCACTTTCTTCTGAACCATTGGCATACGGGTCTGGCCACCAACGAGGATAACGTCGTTGATATCAGACACGGACAGACCAGCATCCTGCAGAGCGACTTTCAGTGGCTCGATGGAACGGTTCACCAGGTCTTCTACCAGGCTTTCCAGTTTCGCACGGGTCACTTTAATGTTCATGTGTTTAGGACCGGTCGCGTCTGCAGTGATATACGGCAGGTTCACGTCGGTCTGCTGAGCGGAAGACAGTTCGATCTTCGCTTTCTCAGCGGCTTCTTTCAGGCGCTGCATTGCCAGCGGGTCGTTACGCAGGTCAATGCCCTGATCTTTCTTGAACTCGTCAACGAGGTAGTTGATCAGACGGGTATCGAAGTCTTCACCACCCAGGTGGGTATCACCGTTGGTTGCCAGAACTTCGAAGGTTTTTTCGCCATCAACTTCGTCGATTTCGATAATAGAGATATCGAAAGTACCACCACCCAGGTCGTAAACCGCGATAGTACGGTTGCCAACTTCTTTATCCAGACCGTAAGCCAGTGCCGCTGCGGTTGGTTCGTTGATGATACGTTTTACTTCCAGACCTGCGATACGGCCAGCATCTTTCGTTGCCTGACGCTGAGCATCGTTGAAGTAAGCAGGAACGGTGATAACAGCTTCAGTTACCGGTTCACCCAGGTAATCTTCTGCGGTTTTCTTCATTTTTTTCAGCACTTCAGCAGAGATCTGCGGTGGTGCCGTTTTGGTGCCTTTCACATCAAGCCATGCATCGCCGTTATCTGCTGCGATGATTTTGTAAGGCATGATAGAAACGTCACGCTGAACTTCTTCGTCCTGGAAGCGGCGGCCAATCAGGCGTTTAATCGCAAACAGGGTATTTTGCGGGTTTGTCACTGCCTGACGTTTAGCCGGCTGACCAACCAGAGTTTCACCATCCTGGGTATAAGCAATGATAGAAGGCGTGGTGCGATCGCCCTCGGCGTTCTCCAGCACGCGTGCGGTAGTGCCATCCATAATCGCTACACAAGAGTTGGTAGTACCCAGGTCGATACCAATAATTTTACCCATCTAAACGTCTCCACTTAAAATTCAGTCAACATGTGGTTGTGTACCTGTAATAAGGGCAGAACGTGCTTTTTCAACTGCCCACAATTGATTTTTTTCAGGTCCACACACTGCGGTTGACTACAAGATGGGGTCGCGCCAGCGTCCATCAAGGGGGAACGGTAAAAAAAATTTTTAATTTCACCCTGATGAGATCATAGACGGCATTGATTGCGCCCATTATGATGCCGCGCCCCGTCAGGGAGAACTGACGCGGGTTTAACCATTTCACCATATTAATGATGATTTTTTTGAGGACTTATGGGCAACACTAAGTTGGCTAATCCGGCTCCGCTGGGCCTGATGGGTTTTGGCATGACCACTATCCTGCTGAACCTGCACAACATCGGGATGTTCCCGATGGATGGCATTATCCTGGCGATGGGCATTTTTTACGGCGGTATCGCGCAAATCTTCGCGGGCCTGCTGGAATATAAGAAAGGCAACACCTTCGGCTTAACCGCATTCACCTCTTATGGTTCTTTCTGGCTGACCCTGGTCGCGATCCTGCTGATGCCTAAAATGGGCCTGGCAGACGCGGCAAACGCACATTTCCTGGGCGTTTACCTCGGTCTGTGGGGCGTCTTCACGCTGTTTATGTTCTTCGGCACCCTGAAAGGCAACCGCGCACTGCAGTTTGTTTTCCTGAGCCTGACCGTGCTGTTCGCCCTGCTGGCGATCGGCCACCTCGTGGATAACGAAAGCATCGTGCATATTGCCGGCTGGATTGGTCTGGTGTGCGGCGCAAGCGCTATCTACCTGGCAATGGGTGAAGTGCTGAACGAGCAGTTTGACCGCACCATCCTACCGATTGGTGAAAAACACTGATCCATCTGTCGTGTCCGCCTCGCGGGCACGACATCCCTGTTTCTGCCGAAGCCAAATGCCTAACACCAGCCCCATCACCGACAACGCGAGCACATACCAGGCAGGTGCCATCGGGGATACTCCCATCAACACCGTGACCGCAATCGGCGTCAGCCCGCCAAAGATGGCGTAAGAGACGTTATAGGAGAAAGAGATCCCGGTGAAGCGGACCTCTGGCGGAAAAGCTCGCACCATCACATACGGCACAGCACCGACAACCCCCACGCACAGCCCGACCGTACCGTAGAGCAGGAAAAGCTGTTCAGGATGGCTGCCTGCCAGGTGGTAAAACGCCCAGCTCGACGCAGCCAGCAGCAGACTGCCGATGATGAAAGTCAGGCCGGCACCGATACGGTCGACGGCCAGCCCCGCGGCCAGACAGCCAAAGCAGAGCATAATGGTGGCGATACTGTTTGCCTGCAACGTTACCGCCGGCGCAAAACCGTACTGCTTTTGCAGCCATACCGGAGACATCAAGATAACGACCACGATGCCCGCCGACAGCAGCCAGGTGAGCAGCATCGACACCACAACCGCGCTTCGGTGGCGCACCACCACGGCTTTTACCGGCAACTCCTGCGCCAGCGCCTTGCGCTGCTGCATCTCAAGGAAAATGGGTGTCTCCTGCAGCCAGCGGCGAAGATACATCGCCACCAGGCCAAACGCCCCGCCGAGCAGGAACGGTACGCGCCATCCCCAGTCGTGAACCGCTTGTTGCGTCATGCTGGTATTCACGATAGTGGCCACCACTGAACCGAGGAGGATACCGACAGTCACCCCCGCCGTTAAGGTCCCACAGGCGATGCCGATGCGGTGCGCCGGCACATGCTCCGCCACGAACACCCAGGCCCCCGGCACTTCGCCGCCAATTGCCGCCCCCTGAAGAATGCGCATCAGCAACAGCAGCAGCGGAGCAACAATGCCCAATGAGGCGTAAGTGGGCAGCAGGCCAATGGCCAGCGTCGGCACGGCCATCAGTAAAATGCTGAGCGTGAACATCTTCTTACGCCCGACCAGGTCACCAAAGTGGGCCATCACAATGCCACCCAGCGGTCGCGCCAGATACCCGGCGGCAAAAATGCCGAAGGTTTGCACCTGGCGCAACCACTCCGGGATATCTGCCGGGAAGAAAAGCTCCCCCACCACGGCGGCGAAGAAGACGAAGATGATAAAGTCGTAAAACTCCAGCGCACCGCCTAAGGCCGCGAGCGTGAGGGTTTTATAGTCCTGTCGATTCAGAGGTCGGGTGTTATGTGACATAGCGAACCATTTGGCTTGTGTTGTGGATTTATTTTTACAGCAAACGTAAAGAAAAAATTACTATACCGTAAAACCCTTACCACGCCACCGTCGCTTCAGCTAATGTCACATATTGATTAATTTCAGGAGATTGTCTCGCGACGGGCGTTTTTCGGACGAAAAGCTGCTACCACTTTCTCATCGGTTTCTACATACGGACCGTCAAGTAACTGTATACAATACGGTACACTTGCAAAAATCCCGTGCACGATCACGCTGCCATCTTCCGCTTTCAGTCCTTCAAGCGTCTCTTTGATGGACTTCGGCTGGCCCGGCAAATTCAGAATCAATGCCTGCTTGCGGATCACCCCGACCTGACGGGAGAGGATCGCCGTCGGGACAAAGTGTAGACTGATCTGGCGCATCTGCTCACCGAAGCCAGGCATCTCACGATCGGCAACCGCCAGCGTGGCATCCGGAGTGACGTCCCGGCGCGCAGGTCCGGTGCCTCCCGTGGTCAATACCAGGTGGCAGCTCATCTCATCCACCAGCTCACAGAGTGTCTGTTCGATAATTGGCTGCTCGTCAGGGATCAGGCGGGTCTGGATCTCAAAGGGGGTTGTCAACGCACTGCCCAGCCATTCTTCCAGCGCGGGGATGCCTTTATCCTGATAAACACCGCTGGAGGCGCGGTCAGAAATCGACACTAAGCCGATGCGTAAGGTATTCATATCCATTCCATTCAAAAAAGTACTGATTAAAGGGAATGATACACGCAGAGGGGAAATTCAGACAGAGTACGAAAGAAGTAGCGTGACCGGGGACCCGGTCACGCAGAATGATTACAGCAGGTCGCCGATCATTTTTTCCAGTTTTTCCTGGTCGATAGCAAACTTACGGATACCGTCCGCCAGTTTATCTACAGCCATTGGATCCTGGTTATGCTGCCACAGGAACTCAGATTCAGTGATGCGCTCCGGACGCGCTTTCACTTCACCGGTGTAGGACAGTTTACGCTCGATAGCACCTTCGCTTTCAGCCAGCTCTTTCAGCAGTGCCGGGGCGATGGTCAGGCGGTCACAGCCAGCCAGTTCGATGATTTCACCTACGTTACGGAAGCTTGCGCCCATCACCACAGTCTCATAACCGTGCTGTTTGTAGTATTCGTAGATTTCGGTCACGGAAACGACGCCTGGATCTTCAGATGCCGCGTACTCTTTCTTATCCGTGTTGGCTTTGTACCAGTCCAGAATACGGCCAACGAATGGAGAAATCAGGTATACGCCGGCTTCCGCACATGCACGCGCCTGTGCGAAGGAGAACAGCAGCGTCAGGTTACAGTTGATACCGTCTTTTTCCAGCTGTTCAGCTGCACGAATACCCTGCCAGGTTGACGCCAGTTTGATCAGGATGCGGTCATTGCTGATGCCGGCATCGTTGTACATTTTGATCAGACGTTTTGCTTTGGCGATAGACGCTTCGGTGTCGTAGGAGAGACGTGCGTCAACTTCGGTAGAGATGCGGCCAGGAACCAGTTTCAGAATTTCCAGACCAATGTTCACGGCCAGTTTATCAGTGGCATCAACAACCTGCTGCGCACGGTCGTTGCTCTGTGCTTTCGCCCAGGTCACTGCGTCGTCAATCAGTTTGCGATACTCAGGGATCTGTGCGGCGTTAAGGATCAGAGAAGGGTTGGTGGTGGCATCCTGCGGCTGGTACAGCTTCATTGCCGCGATATCTCCGGTGTCAGCTACGACAGTGGTGAACTGACGAAGGGAGGTCAATTTATCCGTCATGATAGTGTTTCTCTTTTAACGTGCCCTGGATAATTCACGCTACCGACAGCATGCCTGCAGCGGAAAAATGACAGGTTTACTTGTTAGGGGGATGTAACCGGTCTGCCCTGATGATAACACGACGGAGGGGTAGCGCAACCGCAGACAGTGCGCTTAGACAGAGTATGATAAACTCAGAATATTAACAGGCTGCTAAGTAACAGCATGTCCAATCAGTGGTAGCGCTTACATATTCATTTTGGCATCAACAAGAGGGACGTTAATGCCTGATTTCCTTTTCTTTATTAATGAAGTCCTTTGGGGTTCGATAATGATATACCTGCTGCTGGGTGCAGGTATTTGGTTTACGCTACGCAGCGGGTTTATCCAGTTTCGTTATATTCGCAAATTTGGCAGAAGTCTGAAAAACAGCGTCACGCCCCAGCCGGGCGGATTAACCTCTTTCCAGGCCCTCTGCACCAGCATTGCCGCACGCCTCGGCAGCGGTAATATGGCGGGGGTGGCACTGGCCATCAGCGCTGGTGGCCCGGGCGCCGTTTTCTGGATGTGGGTCACGGCGCTTATCGGGATGGCCACCTCCTTTGCCGAAAGCGCCCTCGCCCAACTCTACAAAGAAAAAGATAAAAACGGACAGTTTCGCGGCGGCCCGGCCTGGTACATGGCGCGTGGCTTAGGAATGCGCTGGATGGGCGTGCTGTTTTCGCTGTTTTTACTGCTCGCCTACGGTCTGATTTTCAATACCGTTCAGGCGAATTCTGTCGCCCATGCCTTGCGCTATGCCTTTGCGTGTCCGGAGTGGATCACCGGACTTGTTTTAGCCCTCTGTATCCTGCTGACCATTTCGACCGGCCTAAAAGGTGTCGCCCGCCTGATGCAGTGGCTGGTGCCTGTCATGGCGCTGCTGTGGGTTGCCGCCAGCCTGTTCGTCGCCGCACGGCATATCGAGCAGGTGCCGGAAGTGATTGCAACCATCTTCAAAAGCGCATTTGGCTGGCGCGAGGCGGCATCGGGCGCACTGGGCTATACCTTCAGCCAGGCGCTGATGTCGGGCTTTCAGCGCGGAATGTTCTCCAATGAAGCCGGTATGGGGTCAACCCCCAATGCCGCCGCCGCCGCCGCGTCCTGGCCGCCCCACCCGGCGGCACAAGGCATTGTTCAGATGATTGGCGTTTTTACGGACACCATTATTATCTGTTCCGCCAGCGCCATGATCCTGCTGCTGGCTGGCCCGGTACCTCACTCATCGGAAACAGCCGGCATACAACTGCTTCAGCAGGCACTGGTGAATCTGACGGGCGGCTGGGGAGCCGGGTTTGTCTCGCTCATCCTGCTGTTATTCGCCTTCAGCTCGATTGTTGTGAATTACCTCTACGCCGAAAATAACCTTATTTTCCTGAAAGTGGACTCCCGCCGTATGATCACGCTGCTGCGCCTCGGGGTGATACTGATGGTGTTAGCAGGTTCGCTGCTCAGCATGCCACTGGTCTGGCAACTGGCGGATGTCTTTATGGCGCTCATGGCCATCACTAACCTGACGGCGATCCTGCTGCTCTCACCCGTGGTTACGCTTATCGCACGGGACTATCTTCGTCAGCGCAAACTGGGCGTACCGCCGGTCTTTGATGCCTCGCGTTATCCCGACATCCAGGCGCAAATTGCGCCTGGCACCTGGGATGATTTGCCACGGCAATAACAGCTATCGATCAATTGAGGGCGATTTTTTGCTAAAGTCGCTCTAAATTTCCTGCAAGGACTGGATATGCTGATTCTGATTTCACCTGCTAAAACGCTCGATTACCAGAGCCCGCTCGCCACCGAGCGCTATACCCAGCCTGAACTGCTGGACTATTCGCAACAGCTGATTCACGTCGCGCGTAAGCTCTCTGCGCCACAAATTGCCTCGCTGATGAGCATCAGCGACAAACTGGCGGATCTTAACGCGACCCGTTTCCACGAGTGGCACCCGGACTTCACGCCGAACAACGCCCGCCAGGCGCTTCTGGCGTTTAAAGGTGATGTGTATACCGGCCTGCAGGCGGAAGATTTTAGCGAAGCCGATTTCGACTTCGCCCAGCAGCATCTGCGCATGTTGTCAGGTCTGTACGGCGTGCTGCGCCCGTTGGACCTGATGCAGCCATATCGTCTGGAGATGGGTATCCGCCTGGAAAACCCTAAAGGCAAAGATCTGTACCATTTCTGGGGTGATATCATCACCGACAAACTGAACGCTGCGCTGCATGCTCAGGGCGATAATGTGGTGATCAATCTGGCCTCCGATGAATACTACAAATCGGTGAAGCCCAAAAAGCTGGATGCGGAAATTATCAAGCCCGTTTTCCTCGATGAGAAAAACGGCAAGTTCAAGGTCATCAGCTTCTACGCCAAAAAAGCGCGTGGGCTGATGAGCCGCTACATCATTCAGAACCGCCTGACGAAGCCGGAGCAACTGACCGGCTTCAACAGCGAAGGCTACTTCTTCGATGAAGAAGCGTCAGGAAAAGGCGAACTGGTGTTTAAGCGCCACGAGCAGTAAAACAAACCCCGCCAGATGGCGGGGTTTTGCATTAATGGTGTTTCCAGTCCGGGCCAGGACGCGGGTCGTCGTGACGATCGTGATGGTGGTCATCATGATGACGATCGTGATGCTCGTCATGTGGGCGCCAGTGATTATCGCGCCAGTCATAGTGAGCCTTCCACCAGTCATGGTCGCGCCAGCGGCCACCATCCCAGTAGTGACCACGATTATCCTGATCGCCAATCTGCAGTTTTACCGCAGGGACGAGGGTGATTTCAGAGGCCTGAACCGCCATCGGAGCGACCAGCATCATTGAAAGCACCAGCAGAGCAGGTTTCAGTTTAGACATAGGTGACTCCTTATTCATTTACCCGATGTGGGCCGATGTAAGGAGAATACGTGAGGAGGACGGGGGATGTTATTCTCTGCAATCCTAATCGCTAAGTGACCGCATTTATTGGGAATTTCTGCTTTTTTACTGCTATTTTTCTCCTTAATTTCTCCATAAAAAAAGCCGGGTAAGTTTCACCTTACCCGGCCTGCATAGGAGGACAGAACCGTTATCCGCGCGTCATCATCAACTTACGCAGCGCGGCGAAATCCGCGGGCAGTTCATGCGAAAGCAGCGGCAGGTCCGCACGCTCGGCCAGCTCTTTTGGCAGCGGCAGCGTTTCACCCAGAATAACTTCCACGCTCTCTTTGAACTTCGCCGGATGAGCCGTTCCCAGGAACAGGCCATACTCCCCCGGATTCAGCTGATCGCGCAGCGCACGGTAAGCGATCGCCGCATGCGGTTCAGAGGTGTACCCCACCGCTTTCAGCTCACGCATGGTGGCTTTGGTGGTCTCATCCGTCACCGCGGCGTAACCCAGATCGCCCAGACGCCAGACCTTACGGCGGAACAGCTCTTCCACACGCGGCCAGTTGTTCGGCTGGCTTACGTCCATCGCATTCGAAAGCGTCGCCTGCGTGGCGTTCGGCGCCCATTTACCGTCTTTCAGGAAGCGCGGCACGGTGTCGTTGGCGTTGGTGGCGGCGATAAAGCGTTTTACCGGCAGACCGAGCGATTTCGCCAGCAGGCCCGCCGTCAGGTCACCAAAGTTGCCGCTTGGTACAGAAACGACCAGCTGATTGCGCGCCTCCTGTGGCAACTGTGCAACCGCTTCGAAGTAGTAGCAGATCTGCGCCAGCAGACGGCTGATGTTAATGGAGTTCGCCGAGTTCAGACCCAGCGCCACTTTCAGCTCTTCATCATCGAAGGCCTGCTTAACCAGCGCCTGACAGGCATCGAAATCGCCGTCAATCGCCACGGTTTCAATGTTGCCCCCGAGCGTACAGAACAGTTTTTCCTGCAGCGGACTGATTTTGCCTTTCGGGTAGAGGATCACCACGCGAACGTTCTTCAGACCATAGAACGCATGGGCAACGGCCGCACCGGTATCGCCGGAGGTCGCCGTCAGAATCGTTACCGGTTTGTCGCCGCTGATGTGGGTCAGCATCTGTGCCATAAAGCGGCCACCGAAGTCTTTAAACGCCAGGGTTGGACCATGGAACAGCTCAAGGCAGCCGACATCCGGCTCAACCTGCTTAACCGGTGCCGGGAAAGCGAACGCTGCACGCACGCGCTCTTCCAGCAGCTCCTGCGGGATTTCATCGCCGATAAAGGCAGAAAGAATTTTAGTGCTGCGGGTGACAAAGTCCTGCTTCAGCAGTTCATCAATGTCGGTCAGCTGAAATTCCGGCAGGTCATGGGGGAAGAACAGCCCCTGATTTTTGCCCAGTCCCTGAGTCACTGCCTGCGCGAAGCTGACCTGCTCGTTATGATCTTTAAGGTTGTAGAGTTTCATTCGTTATCCCAGTACTCGTGCGCCAGCCGTGTCCAGACGGCAAATATGAACAAAGCCTTCCTGATTTTGCAGGTAGTGTTTAGAGAGCCAGTCCGCCACGCGCTTCGCCGTGTCTGGCTTATCGCACAGGGCGAACAGCGTCGGGCCGGAGCCGGAGATACCGCACGCCAGGGCGCCGGTATCCATTGACGCCTGTCGCGCCTCGTTAAAGCCAGGCAACAGCTTAGTGCGGTACGGCTCGGCGATAACGTCTTTCATTAATTTTGCTGCCAGCTGCGGCTGACGGGTGTAGCAGGCGTGAATAAAGCCGGCCAGATGACGTCCGTGAGCGATACAGTCCTGACGACGATACTGCGCAGGCAGGATCGCACGCGCTTCAGCGGTGGATACCTTAATGCCGGGATAGGCCAGCACCCACAGCCACTCATCAAACCCTGGCACCTGCTGGCTGATGATGCCATTTTCTTCAATCATCAGCTGCATACCGCCGAGGAAGCAGGGGGCGACGTTGTCATAATGAATGCTGCCGGAGATGCGCCCTTCCAGCTCGCCCATTAACCCGAGCAGACGGTTATTATTCAGTGGCTTGCCGCAGTGCTCATTCATGGCCACCAGTCCGGCGACCACGGAGCAAGCGCTGGAACCCAGGCCAGAGCCAATCGGCATACTTTTTTCCAGCGTCATGGCGACCGGCACATTTTTGCCAATCTCCTGACAGAACCGCTCCCAGCACTGATAAACGATATTCTCGCGCGGGTCTGTCGGCAGTTTGCTGGCGAAGCGGCCCACGTTATTCAGGCTAAAGCTCTCTGCCGCTTCAACCGTTACCGTATCGCCCAGCAGCGAACCATCCACCGGCGTCACCGCCGCACCCAGCACATCAAATCCGACGCTCATATTGGCGCTGGAAGCCGGGGCATAAACTTTCACCATGTTAAACTCCTAACTTCCATGACAGGGTACGCAGCAAATCGGCAAATACACCCGCCGCGGTAACATCATTCCCTGCGCCATAGCCGCGAAGCACCAGCGGCAGTGGCTGATAATAGTGGCTGTAAAACGCGAGGGCGTTTTCGCCGTTTTTTACTTTGAACAGCGGGTCGTTGCCATCCACTTCAGCAATCTTCACGCGGCACATACCATCGTCTTCAATATTGCCAACATAGCGCAATACCTTACCTTCATCACGGGCTTTCGCAACGCGTGCGGCAAAGGCGTCGTCTAGCTGCGCTAAATTGGCCATAAAGGTGTTCACGTCACCGCTGTCGTCAAACCCGGCAGGCAGAACAGGCTCAATCACGATATCGGAAAGCTCCAGCTCACGGCCCGTTTCACGCACCAGTATGAGCAACTTACGCGCCACATCCATACCGGAGAGATCGTCTCGCGGATCCGGCTCGGTGTACCCCAGTTCACGCGCGGCACGGGTCGCTTCCGACAGGCTCATGCCCTCATCCAGCTTGCCGAAGATAAACGACAGCGAGCCGGAAAGAATGCCGGAGAAACGCTGCAGTTCATCCCCCGCGTTCAGCAGGTTTTGCAGGTTCTCGATCACCGGCAGGCCCGCGCCCACGTTGGTGTCGTAGAGGAACTTACGCCGTGACTTGCTCGCCGCCAGACGCAGCTGGTGATAGTAATCCATCGACGAGGTGTTGGCCTTTTTGTTTGGCGTCACCACGTGGAAACCTTCGCGCAGGAAATCGGCGTACTGATCGGCCACCGCCTGGTTCGAGGTACAATCGACAATGACCGGGTTAAGCAGGTGATACTCTTTCACCAGACGGATTAACCGGCCCAGATTAAAGGGCTCTTTGGCATCATTCAGCTCAGCCTGCCAGTTTTCCAGGTTCAGGCCATGAACGTTGGTCAGCAGCGCTTTTGAGTTCGCGATACCGCACACGCGCAGATCAATGTGCTTTTTCTTCAACCACTCCTGCTGACGCTTCACCTGCTCCAGCAGCGCGCCACCCACACCGCCCACGCCAATCAGGAACAGCTCGATCACCTGATCGGTGTTGAACAGCATCTGATGAACCACGCGAACGCCGGTTGTCGCATCGTCGTTGTCAACGACCACCGAGATTGAACGCTCAGATGACCCCTGGGCAATGGCCACAATGTTGATGTTGGCCCTGGCCAGCGCGGCAAAGAATTTGGCCGAGATACCGCGCAGCGTACGCATACCGTCGCCCACCACCGAGATAACCGCCAGGCGTTCCTGGATAGAAAGCGGCTCCAGCAGCTCTTCTTTCAGCTCAAGGTAAAACTCTTCTTCCAGCGCACGACGGGCGCGCAGACAATCCCCCTGCGGTACGCAGAAGCTGATGCTGTATTCAGAAGAGGACTGAGTGATCAGCACAACCGAGATACCGTTGCGGGACATGGCCGCGAAAACGCGGGCCGCCATACCGATCATGCCTTTCATTCCCGGGCCGGAAACGCTGAACATGGCCATATTGTTCAGGTTAGAAATGCCTTTCACCGGCAGGCCGTCTTCATCGGTACTGGCGCCAATCAGCGTGCCCGGCGCTTGCGGGTTACCGGTGTTTTTAATCAGGCAAGGGATCTGGAACTGGGCAATGGGAGAGATGGTGCGAGGGTGAAGAACTTTAGCGCCGAAGTAGGAAAGCTCCATCGCTTCCTGGTATGACATCGACTTCAGCAGCCTGGCGTCCGGCACCTGGCGCGGATCGCAGGTGTATACACCGTCGACGTCAGTCCAGATCTCACAACAGTCGGCGCGTAAACAGGCTGCCAGCACGGCAGCAGAGTAGTCGGAGCCGTTACGGCCCAGTACGACAAGTTCACCCTTCTCGTTTCCGGCGGTGAAACCCGCCATCAGGATCATATGGTCAGACGGAATTTTGCTCGCGGCAATACGACGGGTTGATTCGGCTATATCAACGGTAGATTCGAGGTAGTGGCCCACTGCCAGCAGTTTTTCAACGGGATCGATAACCGACACATTGTGGCCACGCGCTTCCAGCAGGCCCGCCATGATGGCAATCGACAATTTTTCACCACGGCAGATTAACGCCGCGTTGATGCTGTCCGGGCACTGACCTAAAAGGCTGATACCGTGCAGCACGTGTTTGATTTGGGCGAACTCTTGCTCAACAAAGGATTTCAGCTGTGCGAGCGGGAAACCCGGCTGCGCCTCCGCCAGTCCCTGCAGCAGCTCAGCGAAGATACGCTCGGCGTCGCTCAAGTTCGGGAGTGCATCCTGGCCACCGATGGTCTTTTCAATCATCGCCACCAGGTGGTTGGTGATTTTTGCCGGGGCAGAGAGCACGGTCGCGACCTGCCCCTGCCTGGCGTTGCTCTCCAGGATATCGGCAACACGCAGAAAACGTTCTGCATTTGCCACTGATGTACCGCCGAACTTCAACACTCGCATGGTTCTACCTCGTTTCCTTTAGCCGAAAAAAAAGCCCGCACTGTTTGGGTGCGGGCTTTTTTCTGTTTTTCCTGTACGCGTCAGCCCGCATCATTTCCTGTGGTAATGATGATGGTTGTTGTAATGGTGGTGATGCTGATGCGTTTCATGGATGTTGTGTACTCTGTCATTATTATCTGTCTGTGCTGTATTCTTTTAGGGTTAAAGGATTGGGCACCTTAAGTCAATGAATTTTTAATTTGATCACAATTCGGGACGCTCTCACGTCCCGCTGCTTGCAGATTTATTTTCATCCGATTCCCCCAGACGCACCCCACCCAGACAGACGGATACGCCATAGTAAAAACTTATGACAGCATTTTACTCGGCCAATTTTTTTTCAATATCATGCAGCAAACGGTGCAACATTGCCGTGTCTCGCTGCTCAAGACGCCCAAGTCGCTGATGCAACCAGTCCGCCATTTTTTGATCTTCCGCTACACCGAGTTGTAATAACAGATGGTCAACGCGAGCGCGCAGCGCGGCCAGCTGGTTTTCATCTGCCCCTTCAGCCTGGAGTTGAGGAATTTGTATTAGGGAGGCTAATTGATAGCAATACACCATTACCGCCTGGCCTAAATTCAGCGACGGATAATCCGCCACCATCGGCGCACCGGTCAGGACGTCCGCCAACGCCAGCTCCTCGTTCGTCAGACCGGAATCTTCCCGCCCAAAGACCAGCGCGGCCTTCGTCAGCCACTGGCTTTTCTCCGTTAACATCGGCACCAGTTCCGCCGGCGTGGCGTAATAGTGGAACTTTGCCCGGCTGCGTGCCGTGGTCGCCACGGTAAAAGAAATGTCGTGCAGCGCAGCGGCGAGCGTGTCGTAAGTGGTTATATTATCGAGAATATCCCCTGAACCGTGCGCCACCCAACGGGCCGCGGGCTCGAGGTGCGCCTGGCTGTCCACGATGCGAAGATCGGTAAACCCCATGGTCTTCATGGCACGCGCCGCAGCGCCTATATTTTCGGCTCTGGCTGGGGCGACCAGTACAATCGACAGATGCATTTATGCTCTCTTTTTAATCAGTTAGCGGGTAAAAATGTGATGCACTTCAACATATTACGCGGCGCGAATTTACAAAAATGCAACACAAATCACCGAAATAGCGTTTCAGAACAAATTAAAAACGCTAAACTATTTTGTGGCTGAACAATCAGTTAGAATGTTAACAGAAGGCTATTATCCTTATGTTTTATAATGGTAATGACCTCATGAATACTCTTTTCTGATTGGATTCGTATCGTTTATAAATCAAGGTACGCAACTAGTTGGTTTATTGAAAAATTGTGACAAAGGCTAGCATTCGGCTACGATGATTTCATCAAACTGTTAACGTGCTACAATTGAACTTGATATATGTCAACGAAGCGTAGTTTTATTGGGTGTCTGGTGTCACTTAGCCTGTTATGTTGCTGTTAAAATGGTTAGGATGACAGCCGTTTTTGACACTGTCGGGTCCAAAGGGAAAGTACCCACGACCAAGCTAATGATGTTGTTGACGTTGATGGAAAGTGCATCAAGAACGCAATTACGTACTTTAGTCACGTTAGGCCGGTCATGTTAATTTGCGACATGCATCAGGCAGGTCAGGGACTTTTGTACTTCCTGTTTCGATTTAGTTGGCAATTTAGGTAGCAAACATGCAGACCCCGCACATTCTTATCGTTGAAGACGAGTTGGTAACACGCAACACGTTAAAGAGCATTTTCGAAGCAGAAGGCTACGATGTCTTTGAAGCGACCGATGGCGCAGAGATGCATCAGATCCTTTCTGAAAATGATATCAACCTGGTGATCATGGATATCAACCTGCCGGGCAAAAACGGCCTTCTTCTGGCGCGCGAACTGCGTGAACAGGCGAACGTCGCGTTAATGTTCCTGACAGGCCGTGATAACGAAGTTGATAAAATCCTTGGCCTGGAAATCGGTGCGGATGACTACATCACTAAACCGTTTAATCCACGCGAGTTAACCATTCGTGCACGCAACCTGCTGTCCCGCACCATGAACCTGGGCACGGTCAGCGAAGAGCGTCGTAGCGTAGACAGCTACAAGTTCAACGGCTGGGAACTTGATATCAATAGCCGTTCACTGATTAGCCCGAACGGTGAGCAGTATAAACTGCCGCGCAGTGAATTCCGCGCGATGCTGCACTTCTGTGAAAATCCGGGCAAAATTCAGTCCCGTGCAGAACTGCTGAAGAAAATGACCGGCCGTGAGCTGAAGCCGCACGACCGTACCGTAGACGTGACCATCCGTCGTATCCGTAAACATTTCGAATCTACGCCTGATACGCCGGAAATTATCGCCACTATTCACGGTGAAGGTTATCGTTTCTGCGGCGACCTGCAGGAGTAATCCGGCAACTGAAGTAAAAAAAACGGCGCTTTCGCGCCGTTTTTTATTTCCAGACTCGCATCGTATCCGCATCAGGTTCAACGGGGGGGACGGGACGCTTCGGCTGAGAGAGTGAATACCAGTCAAGGTGACGCGTCAGGTACATGACCGCAAACAGTGCCATCGCCAGTACGGCAGCTCCCAGCAGCAACGCGCTGTCCTCAGAACGCAGCAGGAACCACATCACGACATCCAGCCCCAGCAGCGCCAGAACAAACACCCCGCTTCGCCTCCAGCTTTTCAGTACCGCCTGCAGGTACATACCATTCATTATCGCGCCGACAAGGCTTGCAATAATCCAGGCCGGCGTAAACCCGACATGCTCAGACAGGGCAAGTAAGACGAGATAGAAGAGGACCAGCGACAACCCCACCAGCAGATACTGCATTGGGTGCAGACGCAATCCGGTGAGAGTTTCGAACACGAAGAAGGCCATAAACGTCAGGGCAATCAGTAGAATAGCGTACTTGATCGCGCGGTCTGTCAGCTGGTACTGATCCGCTGGCGTGGCAACCGTCACGCTAAAGGCCGGGATAGAACTCCACTCCGGTGACTCGCCCTCGGCGAACCAGCTTTGCATGTTGTTAGCAAACCAGCTGCTCTGCCAGTTTGCCTGGAAACCAGACTCGCTAATCTGATGTTTAACAGGCAGATAGTATCCCATAAATCCCGGGTGCGGCCAGTTACTGCTCAGCGTCATTTCGCTGTTACGCCCGACAGGCACCACCGCAAAACTGCCCGTCCCCGCCAGGTTAAACGACATATCAAGGGCGAGCGTTTTCGGCTCAAGGGCTTTATCACTCAGCGGAATATGAATACCGGCAAGTGTGCCATACACGCCGGTTCCCGGTTCTACGCTGAGCGCCTCACCGTTGATTTTTGCGACCTTCACCGTACCAATGCCCCGGGCATCACCCACGCCAATCACCAGGAATGGCTGCCCCAGCGTCATGGTTTCGCCCTTCAGCTGCGCCATTTTCTCCGTCGAAAACTGCGCTTTTATTTTGAGATCGGTGTTCCAGATTTGCCCGTCATAAATACCGATGCTTCTGGACTCCACGCGCTGATTTCCCTCAACGAGCAGTGATTCCGGCAGGATAAAGTGCAGGTAGCTTTTTTTGTATTCGACCTTTTTCTCATCCTCAAGTTTGTAAAAAACCTCGGTGACAGGAATGGCAATCAGCGGTCCTACCAGCTTTTGCGGTCCGCTGGTGCTTTGGCGAAGCGAGTGTTCAACATCGTTACGGTAGCTCTCACGCTCCGAAATCAGGTTACTGACCATAAAGAGCGGGACTAACAACAGCAGAATGCACCCCAGCAGGGTGCTTACTTTCCAGAACAGGGGGGATTTCATCATTACGTCTCCTTTGTGATGTGGAGAGCGTACCGGGGCTATGTGGGGCCAGTTTGAAGTTATGTGAAGTGACGGTGAAGTGTCAGCGTGGCTTTCACGCCGCCTTCTGGCTGGTTATGCAGAGCAATGTCCCCCTGATGCAGACGCGCCACCTCCTGCACGAATGCCAGACCCAGCCCGCTGCTTTTCAACCCGTTCTCGCGGGGGAGCGAGTAAAAACGTTCAAAAATACGCGCCATGGCATAGTCCGGTACCCCGCTTCCGCTGTCGCTTACGGTAAGCCGGATCTCGGTTGGCGTCTCCTCGGCAGCCAACTGAAGCGTCCCGCCCTGCGGGGTAAAATCGATGGCATTATCCAGCAAATTGCCCAGCGCCTGTTCAAGCAGCTCGGGGTCGCCCTGCACCTGCAGCGAAGTGGGCTGGCAGGTCAGGATGATATTTTTCGCCGTGATAACGGCGGAGCGTGAATCCGCAAGCCGTGAAAACAGCGTGCTGATACTCACGCTCACCGGCTCTATCTCTACCCGGTTTTCAAGACGCGCCTGAGAGAGCAGTTTTTCCACCAGCGACTGCATACGCGCGTTTTGCACCAGAATATTATCGATAAACCGCGCGGCCACCGCCGGCGGCGGCTGCTCATTAAGGATCTCTGCCGCGCCGCGGATTGCCGCCAGCGGGCTTTTGAGTTCGTGAGTAAGCGCATGCACATAATGCTCGATGTAATTCTTACCCTCGAGGCGAATGCGCATATTTTCCAGCGCCTGCGCCAGCTTTCGTAGCTCACTGCTGCCGGGGTTAGGCAGCGGGAGAGGCGTGTCCGTGGTCACCGCATCGGCGTAGCGCGACAATCTGCCAATGGAACGATTGATCCATCCCGCCACCAGCAGACCAATCAGCAGGGCAATGCCGAGCAGTGCCCCACCCGCCCACAGGATCCGCCGCTCACTACGGTGAATAACCGGCGCCATGGCGCTGTTAGGTTTTCCGACCGACAGCACGCCGATAATGTTGCCCCTGTCCATCACCGGTGCGGCAACATACATCACCGTACTTTCCGGATCGTCAGGGTTGCTCTGGGTACTGCGCGCGCCATATTCCCCGCGAAGCGTCAGCCAGACGTCATTCCAGCGGGAGTAGTCTTTTCCTACCGCCAGGCCCGCCGAATCAAACACCACCTTGCCCGTGGCGTCGGTCATGTAGACGTGGTACTCGTTGCGGACTTTATGAATGCCACCAATGTTGGCGCGAAACGGCCGCTGATGGAGCCGTGAAAAGGCCTGAGCCAGCTGGCCCTGCTGCGGATTGCCTGCGAGCAGGTCGTCTCGCCCCACTTCCGCCAGCAGGGTCGCGGTGTCAATCAGCGTGCCTTCGGTGGCTCTGCGCACGCCGGGCTTGACCTCCTGCACGAAGATAGACAGCACAAACCACGCGGCGATAGCGACAATCAGGAAATAGCCCAGCAGCAGACGCATGCCAATACGCATTAATAAAGCCCCAGACTGTAACCCATCCCGCGATGGGTACTGATGGGCGAAAGCCCGTCATTGACCGCGCGCAGCTTGGCGCGCAAGGTTTTGATATGCGTATCCACGGTACGATCGAAGCTATCGCCGTCTTCGCCCCACACTTTGTCCATAAGCTGCTGGCGAGAAAAGACCCTGCCCGGTGCCTGCAGCAATGTTTTGAGCAGCAGGAACTCGTAGCGCGTGAGCGGTAAAGGCTCCCCATACCAGCTGATTCTGGCGGCGGGTTCGTTCAGTTCAAACTGCCCGATACGAACGATCTCGGCAGGGGCGGGGGGTTTTTTTAACCCCCGTAGAATAGTCCTCACCCGGGCACAGACTTCACGCGGGGAGAAGGGTTTAGCGACATAATCATCCGCGCCCATCTCCAGCCCGAGCAGCTTATCCACCTCGTCACTTCGCGCCGTCAGGAACAGGATCGGCAGTGACGGATGCTGCGCCAGAAGCTGACGGCAGAGTTCAAAGCCGCTGATGTCAGGCAACCCGACATCCAGAATCGCCAGCGCGGGAACCTGCCGCCGCGCCTCTTCCAGTACCGGTAACCCACGCCCGAAAGCCTTCACCGCAAACCCCTCCTGCTGAAGCATGTAGAGTAGCGTGTCGGCGATACTGATTTCGTCCTCAACCAGCCAGACCAGAGGTTGCTGCATGATTCATCCCTGAATTAGTGCCATGGCATGATCGGCACGGCGCTGATGGCGTTTTTCGGTGAGCCTTCAACCACTTTGTCGGAATAGGCCAGATAGGCGAGCGTGTTGCGTTTGGCGTCATAAAAACGCACCACCTGCAGCTTTTTAAACACCAGCGAGGTCCGTTTCTGGAACACAACGTCGCCCTGCGCTTTGCCGTTTTTGATTTTGTCACTCAGCTCCACAGGACCGACCTGCTGGCAGGAGATTGCCGCATCGGAGGTATCTTCCGCCAGCCCAAGCCCGCCTTTAATGCCCCCGGTTTTCGCCCGACTAACGTAGCAGGTGACGTTTTTCACGTCCGGATCGTCAAACGCCTCCACCACAATCTTGTGGTCCGGGCCGAACACTTTGAAAACGGTATCGACAGAACCAATCTGTTCCGCCTGCGCGGCGTGCCCCACCGTCAACATCAGGGCAGTGAAGATCAAAGTCTTGTATTTCATATTGTTACCATTTTTAAGAATTACGCTGAGCGATTATTCAACACTGTAGACAAAAATGTAGCAAGATCACAGGATTAGAATATATTCACCCAAAACGAGGAACAAAAGGCATTAATGAGCAAAAAAAACACTGAATGCTAAAACATCAAAAAATGCTATTATCCGCTAACCTGTTATCAGGCACCTGCTGTTTTAAGGATGAGGATAGTATATGGATCAGGCTGGAATTATTCGCGACCTGCTCACCTGGCTGGAAGGTCACCTCGACCAGCCTTTGTCACTGGATAATGTGGCGGCTAAAGCAGGCTATTCCAAGTGGCATCTGCAAAGGATGTTCAAGGATGTCACCGGTCATGCTATCGGGGCCTATATCCGCGCACGTCGTCTGTCAAAATCAGCGGTGGCATTACGCCTGACCGCGCGGCCGATTCTGGATATTGCACTGCAATATCGTTTCGACTCGCAGCAAACCTTTACCCGCGCCTTTAAAAAACAGTTCTCGTTAACGCCAGCGCTCTATCGCCGCTCGCCTGACTGGAGCTCGTTTGGCATGCGTCCGCCGCTGCGTCTGGGCGAGTTTGCAATGCCGAAATATGAATTTATCACCCTGCCAGAAACGCACCTGATTGGTACGACGCAAAGCTACTCCTGTTCGCTGGAGCAGATTTCCGAATTCCGTCATCAGATGCGCGTTCAGTTCTGGCGCGACTTCCTGAGCCATGCGCCGGCGATCCCGCCCATCCTGTATGGTCTCAACGAAACGCACCCAAGCCAGGAAAAAGACGACGAGCAGGAGGTGTTCTACACCACCGCGTTAACGCCAGAACTGGCGAATGGCTATATTCAGGGTTCAAAGCCCGTGGTGCTGGAAGGCGGCGAATACGTGATGTTCGCTTATGAAGGGCTGGGAACGGGTGTACAGGAATTTATCCTGACCGTTTACGGAACCTGCATGCCAATGCTGAACCTGAATCGCCGTAAAGGTCAGGATATTGAGCGCTACTATCCGGCAAGCGATGCTAAACCGGAAGAAGGCCCCATCAATCTGCGTATGGAATTCTTAATTCCGATACGTCGTTAACGCTGAAGTTCGTCAAGCGCAGGGGCATCAAGATGCGAAATGTCCCCTGCCATCTCTACGACCCAACCTGACGCCAGCCACGCGCTTTCCTGATAGTCGATACGGGAAATAGAGCAGTTGCGCAGACGCAAACGGCGCTCTGCATACGCAGGTAACCCCAGAATCGTGCTCACCAGGCAGCCCAGCGCAATACCGTGACTCACCAGCAGCGGACGGCTCCCGGCCGGAAGCTTCAGGCATTCCGCCAGCGCGGCATGCATACGCACGCTCAGCTCCTGCATGGATTCGCCTTCCGGAATACGACCATCTTCGGTGCCGTTGACCAGCGTGCGACGCCAGCCCTCTTCCGTTTCCGTCAGCGTATCGATATGCCGTTTTTCCAGCACGCCCATATCCAGCTCGCGCAGACGCGGCTCGATCATGACATCACAACCACAGGCATCGGCAATGATGCGCGCCGTCTGCTGTGTGCGACCTAAGTCGCTGGTGATAACATGCGTAATGCCCAGCGTTCTGGCGCGTTCTGCCACCTGCCACGCCTGCTGCACACCCTTTTCAGTAAGAGGACTGTCTGACTGGCCTTGAATACGTCGCTCGGCGTTCCACTGCGTCTCACCGTGGCGAACAAGGTATACCTGTAACATGCTTTTTTTCCGTTATACTGCGATGAGTTTTTTTTGAATCGAGCTTAATTATGCACCATGTTGTCTCTGCTACCACCAATCCTGCCAAAATTCAGGCAATTCTAAGGGCATTCGAAGAGATTTTCGGCGAAGGATCCTGCCATATTGATGCCATCGGCGTCGAGAGCGGCGTGCCTGAACAGCCGTTTGGCAGCGAGGAAACGCGCGCTGGCGCACGAAATCGCGTGGCAAACGCCAGGGCTGCCGCACCGGATGCTGACTTCTGGGTGGCAATTGAAGCGGGTATCGACGAAGGCGCGACGTTCAGCTGGGTGGTCATCGAGAACCGTGAACAGCGTGGAGAAGCGCGTTCAGCAACCCTGCCGCTGCCAAAAATCATTCTGGAAAAAGTATCTGCGGGTGAAGCGCTCGGGCCGGTGATGTCTCAGTACACCGGCATCGATGAAATTGGCCGCAAAGAAGGCGCGATTGGCGTCTTTACCGCTGGCGCACTAACGCGTTCAGGCGTTTACCACCAGGCGGTGATTCTGGCCCTGAGCCCGTTCCATAACGCGATTTATCGCTGAGCGCCCAGCAGCACAGACTCCAGCCACTGACGCAGTTCCACCGGCGCGGATTTCAGGCTGTTCGATCCGCGGGTGATCGTCGCGATACCCGCGCCCAGTTCATTTTTGAGCTCACGCTGGCTCATCTCGCCGCGCAACAGCTCTTCGATGATCCGCACGCGTGTGCCCAGGGCTTCACGCTCATCCGGCGTCAGCATCAGCTGCAATAAAGGCAAATGCAGATCCTGGTCGTAAGACTGGCGGAGCAACTCCACAAAACGAAGCCACTCCTGATGACGTTGTTCGGCCATTGCCGAGGAATACGGGGAATGCTGGGTCATGTTATGCCGCCTGTTGTACTCATTAACGAGTACAGCATAACACAACCCGCCCCATCAGTAACGTCTCTGCCACTCAGCATCGCTCATCAGGGTATCTTTTTGTCCCATGAAATAGCGATAGTAGGCGTCATAAGCCAATACGTTCTTCACATAGCCGCGGGTTTCCGAGAACGGAATACTTTCCACAAACGCGACGGCGTCAATGCGCCCGGCGCTGTTGCCAAGCCAGGTGCGCACGCGGCCCGGGCCTGCGTTATACGCCGCTGAGGAGAAGATGCGGTTATTGCCGAACTGCTGATAAACATACTGCAGGTAGCTGGTACCGATATTGATGTTGGTCTCCGGATCCAGCAGCTGTGACGGGCTGCTGTATCCCGGGATGTTAAACATCTTCACCGTGTGCGTCGCGGTTCCCGGCATCACCTGCATCAGGCCGCTGGCCCCGACCGGGGAACGGACTTTCGGGTTCCACGCACTCTCCTGACGGGCAATGGCCATGGCGTAGCTTTGCGGAATGTCTTTACCGCTGGTGTAGCGCTCAAACAGATCTTTATAGGCCAGCGGGAAACGCTCTTCGAGATGATCCCACAGCTTGCCGGCGATCGTTGCCTGCACGCTCAGATCCCACCAGTGGTTATCAAAGGCATAGCGGGCAAGCTGTGCCTTCTCATCGGTCGTACGGCTGGTCACCAGATTCGCCCATTCGCTACGGGCGGTATTGTCCATGTTCCAGTACATCAGCTCGCGAACGCGCGCCATTTCTGGCCCCTGAGTCAACGCCGGGTTGGCGTTAGCAGGTGCTTTATCAATGCGGAACGTGTACTCCTCACCCAGTCGCTGCGCGGCCGCCATCGGATAGAACCCACGCTGCTGCATCAGCGCATGGAGGATCTCTTTGGCTTCATCGTCACGCCCGCGCTCCATCAGCAGATCCGCCTGCCAGTAACGCCATTCGTCTTTCTCTTTGGCGTCCATTGGCAGACGCGCAAGCCAGGTATTCAGCCCCCGGCGATCGCCCGTCCCCAGCGCCATACGCACGCGGCGCTCCACCAGCGACGTGGAGTTCGAACGCATAATCGCATCGTCTCGCCAGCGCGCCTGCTCGTCGGTTACATCGGTGCTCATCAGTCGCCACGCCACAATGTCGCGCAGCTCCTGAGTTTGATCTTCATTGAGCTGCTGCGCCTGCACCAGCTGCGGGATCATCAGCCGCGCATTTTCCACGTCGTCACGTGCCACGCTGGCAAAAGCCACCGCAGCCATCTGGCGGGTAAAGTCGGTCGCGCCGGTGTTGCGGGCAAAGGTCAGTACGCTGTTCGGATCGTTCGCCAGGGCGATGACGGCGGTTGAGATCGTCTGATAATCAGACGGCATTTGTCCCGCAAGCGTGGTAACCAGCCGCGTGTTTCCGGCTTTCATCGCCAGGCGAATACGTTCAAGGTACGCCAGCGGATCCTGCTTACCTGACGCACGCCATGCGCCAAAGAGGGAATCACAGGCATTTGGCTGGCTTTTTCCGGTCAACCACAGATCTTTCGCGCCCGCCCAGGCCTCTTCCTGCTGTCCGGTAACCCACTTCGCATAGTAATAGTTACACTGGGCTTCGGTGGTGTTCGGTTTTTCCGGGCTAAACGCCAGCAGCCCACGCCAGTCTTCACGACGTGCCAGTTCGTTCACAAAACGAGACTGCAGCGTCCGCGCGGGCGGCAGCGTCGGGTTCGCCTGAATAAAGTTATTCACGGTGACCGTGGGTTGATTCATGAGATCGTCAGTGATCTGCCGATACTCCAGATACGGATAGAGAGGATACGCTTTTAAGGTCGGCATCAGCGCCTGCACGGTATCCATCTGCTTATTGTCCCACGCCTGTTTAATCTGGACGTAGCGATTACGTTGTTCATCCAGTGAATCGGCATGCACCGCCTGGCTTGCCGCCATCACGCATACGCTGGCAGCCAGCAGACGCCAGACCACCTGTTTGGCTTTTCCCACAAGCTCTTCCTCATTGTTTTTTCGTCAATTGCAGCGTCTTGCCACGTCAAAGTCTAATTAACTTATGCTAACCAGGCATCCTGCAACGCGCCACGTCGCGGACACTTTTTTACCTTTCTTGCGCGTTTTAACACTCCCGACGTTCCTGGCTGGGATTAGGACGGGAAAAAGGCTACACTTCGAGGCTGATATTCTTTCTCATCACGATAAAAGAGGCGAAGTCCAACGTGGCTCAATTCGTTTATACCATGCATCGTGTCGGCAAAGTTGTCCCGCCGAAACGTCATATTCTTAAAAATATCTCGCTGAGCTTCTTCCCGGGCGCAAAAATCGGTGTTCTGGGTCTCAACGGTGCCGGTAAGTCCACCCTGCTGCGCATCATGGCCGGCATCGATACAGACATCGAAGGTGAAGCCCGTCCGCAGCCTGGCATCAAAATTGGCTACCTGCCGCAGGAGCCTCAGCTCAACCCGGAACACACCGTTCGTGAATCCGTTGAAGAGGCGGTTTCTGACGTCGTTAACGCACTGAAAGGTCTGGATGAAGTGTATGCCAAATACGCTGAACCGGATGCGGACTTCGATAAACTGGCCGCTCAGCAAGGCAAGTTTGAAGAGATTATCCAGGCGCATGACGGCCACAACCTGAACGTGCAGCTCGAGCGCGCCGCTGACGCCCTGCGTCTGCCAGACTGGGATGCGAAAATCGCGAACCTCTCCGGGGGTGAACGCCGCCGCGTGGCGCTGTGCCGTCTGCTGCTGGAAAAGCCAGACATGCTGCTGCTCGACGAACCGACCAACCACCTGGATGCGGAATCCGTGGCATGGCTGGAGCGTTTCCTGCACGATTTCGAAGGCACCGTTGTGGCGATCACCCACGACCGTTACTTCCTCGACAACGTTGCAGGCTGGATCCTGGAGCTTGACCGTGGTGAAGGCATTCCATGGGAAGGCAACTACTCCTCCTGGCTGGAGCAGAAAGACCAGCGTCTGGCGCAGGAAGCCTCTCAGGAAGCCGCGCGTCGTAAGTCTATCGAGAAAGAGCTGGAGTGGGTTCGTCAGGGCGCTAAAGGCCGTCAGTCTAAGGGCAAAGCCCGTCTGGCACGCTTTGAAGAGCTGAACAATACCGAATACCAGAAACGTAACGAGACCAACGAACTGTTTATTCCGCCTGGCGCACGTCTGGGGGATAAAGTGGTTGAAGTCACCAATCTGCGTAAGTCTTATGGCGATCGCCTGCTGATTGATGACCTGACCTTCTCCGTACCGAAAGGAGCCATCGTGGGGATCATCGGTCCGAACGGCGCGGGTAAATCCACCCTGTTCCGCATGATGTCCGGTCAGGAACAGCCAGACAGTGGTTCAATCACTCTGGGTGAAACCGTGAAACTGGCTTCCGTTGACCAGTTCCGTGACGCCATGGATAACAGCAAAACCGTGTGGGAAGAAGTCTCCGGCGGCCTGGATATCATGCGTATCGGTAACACCGAAATGCCAAGCCGCGCTTACGTTGGCCGCTTTAACTTCAAAGGCACCGACCAGGGTAAACGCGTGGGCGAGCTCTCCGGTGGTGAACGTGGTCGTCTGCACCTGGCCAAACTGCTGCAGGTTGGCGGTAACGTGCTGCTGCTCGATGAACCGACCAACGACCTGGACATTGAAACCCTGCGCGCACTGGAAAACGCCTTGCTGGAGTTCCCGGGCTGTGCAATGGTTATCTCGCACGACCGTTGGTTCCTTGACCGTATCGCAACCCACATCCTGGACTACCAGGACGAGGGGAAAGTGGAGTTCTTCGAAGGTAACTTCACCGAATACGAAGAGTACAAGAAACGTACGCTGGGCGCGGATGCGCTGGAGCCGAAACGTATTAAGTACAAACGTATCGCGAAATAAATGTAAAACGGCAACGTCAGTTGCCGTTTTTTTTGTTCCTACACCCTGTGAGTGACGCACCGTTCACCCACCCACGTAAAACCGCTTCACCTCATCACACTGCATCGCAAAGTCGATATAACGCATCAGCGCCGGCGAGTTCAGCTTGCGGCTCGGGTAAGCCAGCCACAGATCGTTCCCCTCGACGTTCCACTCCGGCAGCACCTTCACCAGCGCGCCCTTTTCAACCTTATCCTCAAGCAAAAAAGCGGGAAGCAGCGTGATCCCGGCGCCGGCGATGGCACATTCGCGCGCATACACCAGATTATCCGTCAGATGGGCGTTATCCGGCAGATAACGGTAATCCTCACTTTCGCTTTGCAGCAGCCACTCAGACCACGCCTTGTGGGTAATACAGCGGTGATCCACCAGCTGCCGGGGATGCGTCAGCGGCTCCCGGCGCGCCAGGTAAGTCGGTGAGGCCAGCATATAACGCGGGCAATGACCGATCATACGGCCAATCAGGGAGGAGTCCTGCGGCTTACCGGTACGCAGCGCCACGTCAAAACCTGACTCGACCAGGTCGAGCACGTCGTCAGAAATGGACACGTCAAGCGAAACGTCCGGATAGCGGAGCTGGAACTCCGCATTCAAATGCGCCAGCAGCGTCGCGCCGATCCCGGCTGGGCAGGTGATGCGCAGTCGACCACTGGGGTTTTCACGCAGCCGCTGAATGGCGTACTCCGCCCGTTCACTTGCCGCCAGCATCTCGCGGCAGTGAACCAGATAGTGCTCGCCGGCGAACGTCAGGTTCAGCCTGCGCGTAGTACGATTGAGCAAGCGGATCCCCACCTGCTGCTCAAGCTGACTGATTCGCTGGCTGACGCTGGATTTCGGCAGCTCAGCTTTCTGTGCCGCCGCGGTAAAGCTGCCCAACTCTGCCACCAGCGCAAACAGCGCCATGTCCTGAAGTTGTTTAAACATGATTGTTCATCCTGTACGAACACTTCGTTCTCAATTGTCCATCTTATCACGCGGCTGAGCACTTAATAGACTAGTCTCAACAACACGCTTTCCATAAAGGAGCTCACCATGTCAGTTAAAGCCATTGCCGTTAATCCAGACAGTCCTGCTGATTTCATTGAAATTACCCAACCGATGCCGCAGCCCGGCGAGCACGATCTGCTGGTTGAGGTAAAAGCCGTTTCCATCAACCCGGTCGATACCAAAGTTCACGCGGGCATCGTCAGAAGCGGCCTGACAGAACCACGCGTTCTCGGCTGGGACGCCAGCGGCATTGTGAAAGCCGTGGGTGCAGGCGTTAGCGGTTTTAAACCGGGGGATGAAGTGTGGTACGCGGGCGATATTACCCGCCCGGGCAGCAATACCACCCATCAGCTGATCGATGCGCGCATTGTCGGGCATAAGCCGGTAAGCCTCGGCTGGGCTGCCGCGGCCGCCTTGCCGTTAACCGCCCTCACCGCCTGGGAAGGATTGTTTGAACGGCTGAATATCCAGGATGCCGGCCCGGACAAAACGCTGCTCATTATTGGCGGCGCGGGCGGCGTAGGATCGCTGGCGATCCCGTTTGCGAAACATCGCAGCAATGTGAAGATCGTCGCGACCGCCTCGCGGGAAGATTCTGCTCAGTGGTGTCGCGATCGCGGTGCCGATCACGTGGTGAATTACCGTGACCTGAAAGGTGAACTGGCTAAACAGGGCCTGACGTTTGTGGATTACATTTTCATTCTCAATGATACCGACGGCCACTGGGATGCCGTCAGTGAACTGATCGCACCGCAGGGGCATATCTGCTCCATCGTTGAGAACGCACATCCGCTGAACCAGGATAAGCTGAAATCCAAATCCGCCGCGCTGCACTGGGAGTTTATGTACACCCGCAGCATGTACCAGACCGCCGACATGGCGCGTCAGGGCGAGATCTTAAACGAGGTTGCGAAGCTGGTGGATAACGGCGTGGTGGAAAGCTCACTGAGCGAAACGCTGCACGGGCTGAGCGTCGAAAGCATCACCGAAGCGCACCGTAAAGTGCTGGACGGGCATATGCGTGGCAAAGTGGTGGTTGAGTATTGAGGGGGGTGTTCCCCCTCACACCGGCCCTCTCCCTCAGGAGAGGGTTAGGATGAGGGAATTACCCCTGCTCCCCCATCATCTCTTTCACCAGCTCTACGCAGCGCAGGAAACGGCTGTCGTAATCTGACTCCTCCACATGCACAAACTCCACGTTATTTTCGTGCAGCATGTCGATGAGCATGCTCTGGAACTCTTTTCTGTCGACGGAACTGCCGAGGCTGCGGATCCCGTCGGCAACCCACGGGGTGTTGTTTTCGAGCAAAATCACCAGGTCAAAGCGGTATTCGTCTATCAGCGCCTGCACAAACGGATGCTCGCGTCCCTCGTATTTTTTGCAAAACGCCTGGGTGGTGACGAAATCGGTATCAATGAAGGCCACTTTATTGGCGTATTTCACCGCGAAATCAATGTACTGCGCATGACCCAGCGCGATTTTATCGTAGTCGGAGTACTGCAACGCCATCTCGTCACCACCCAGATGAGAGAAGACGTAATCACGCCCGTACTCCCACGCACTGGTGGTGTTAAAGATGTTGGCCAGCTTGTTGACCAGCGTCGATTTCCCGCTCGACTCGCCGCCCAGAATCGCAACGGTGCGCACAAAGAACGGTTTTACCTCGGTTGGGATGTAATCCCAGTAGCGGAACGGGTTTTCGCGGATCAGCGCCCCGCTGATGTTCATAAAGGTACGCTTTGGATCGATCAGCACGGTTTCAATGCCCAGATGCTCGCGGAACTGCGGCGCATCGGACTCTTCAGAGGTGTAGATCCAGTTCGGGGTGATCCCCTTTTCGTCCATGAACGCTTTGACGCCATTGCTCCACACATCCCAGCCGTGCGGATACGGCTCCATGCCCTCTTCATTAAAAGCATGAATACGAATGTTTTTCTGGTACTTAAAGGTCTGCAGCAGCCAGCGCAGGCGATCCGGCACGGTTGGCTGCTGCGACATGGCGCTGTCCTCGAACAGCTGACGGTCGCGGGTTTCATCGTAACCCATGATGATATGCAGCTCGTCCACCTGGCTACAGGCACGCTGGATCAGATAGATGTGCCCGGTATGCAGCGGGTAAAACTTGCCAAATACCACGCCGACGTTCTTTTGCATACGCGGGAATTCAAGCCCCAGAAAGCGGTGCAACGCTTCCAGCTTTTGTGCGCTGGGGCTTTTGATTTTGGCGTTCAGCAGTTGGCTCAGGTAGCCTTTGGTCATGCCGCTGGCATCCGCCACCTGCTGCAGCGTGCAGCCTTTCTGGCGGATTGCGGTCTTGATGTAGTCAAATGATGACATAAATTACGGTGCCTCCTGCAAAATCGAATACGTAATTATAAGTCGTCAAAGACATTTAACGCATCTGCGAGTTTCTTCACGCCAAAGACCTGCATCCCTTCCGGGATTTTTTTCGGCACGTTGGCGGCGGGCACAATGGCGCGGCGAAAGCCGTGCTTCGCCGCCTCGGAGATGCGCTCCTGGCCGCTTGGCACCGGGCGTATCTCCCCGGCCAGACCCACTTCACCAAACACCACCAGGTCCTGCGGCAGCGGTCTGTCACGCAGGCTGGAGACCATTGCCAGCAGCAGCGCCAGATCCGCACTGGTCTCAGTGACTTTGACCCCGCCGACCACGTTGACGAACACGTCCTGATCCGCCATCTGCAGGCCGCCGTGGCGGTGCAGTACGGCCAACAGGATCGCCAGGCGGTTTTGTTCCAGGCCAACGGCCACACGCCGTGGGTTACCCATCATTGAGTGATCCACCAGCGCCTGAATTTCCACGAGCAGCGGACGCGTCCCTTCCCAGAGCACCATCACCGAGCTACCGGAGGTCACTTCATCGCCCCGGCTGAGGAAGATGGCAGACGGGTTGCTGACTTCACGCAGCCCCTGCTCGGTCATGGCAAACACGCCCAACTCGTTCACCGCACCAAAACGGTTTTTGTGGCTGCGCAACGTACGGAAACGGGAATCGGCATCGCCGTCGAGCATGACGGAGCAGTCGATACAGTGCTCCAGCACTTTCGGCCCTGCCAGCGAGCCATCTTTCGTGACGTGGCCGACCATCACAATCGCCACACCGCGCGTTTTGGCAAAGCGCGTGAGATAGGCGGCGGTTTCACGCACCTGCGCCACGCTCCCCGGTGAAGACTGGATATCCGCCATGTGCATCACCTGAATGGAGTCGATAACCATCAGCTTCGGCTGCTCTTCTTCGGCAATCATGCAGATTTGCTCAATGCTGGTTTCCGAAAGCATGTTGAGGTTGCCGGTTGGCAGGCCAAGACGGTGCGCACGCATCGCCACCTGCTGCAGGGACTCTTCACCGGTGACGTACAGGGTTTTCATCTGTTCGGCGAGCTTGCAGAGCGTTTGCAACAGCAGTGTTGATTTACCCGCTCCCGGGTTACCGCCGATCAGGATCGCACTGCCCGGCACCACTCCCCCGCCGAGCACACGGTCAAACTCTTTGAAGCCGGTCGAGAAACGCGGCAGCTCTTCGAGGCTGATATCCGAGAGCTTTTGCACTTTCGCGACACCGGCGTTGCCGGCATAACCGCTCAGGCGTTCATTGCGGGCCACGCTCGGCGAAGCCGCCACACCACGCACTTCGGTGATGGTGTTCCAGGCATGACAGGCGCTACATTGCCCCTGCCAGCGCGGATAATCCGCACCACATTCATTACAGACAAATGCGCGTTTTGGAGCTTTCGCCACGGTTTACCTCGTTATTTCTGATTCACGCTGCCGGAGAGAATGCAGAACACCCCCATCAGGTCAGCATGACGGATGGTGACTTCCGTCTTTTCATTCACTTTAGGCTTGGCATGGTAGGCAATGCCAAGGCCTGCCGCTTTGATCATCGGCAGGTCGTTCGCGCCATCACCGATGGCAACGGTCTGGACGACAGGAATTTCATATTTTTCCGCCAGACGGGTCAGGGTATTGGCTTTGTACTGGGCATCCACGATATCGCCGATCACCTGGCCGGTCAGCTTGCCGTCCATGATTTCCAGCTCATTCGCCACCACGGTGGTCAGGCGCAACGTGTCGCGAAGGTAGTCGGCGAAGAAGGTGAACCCGCCCGAGGCGATAGCCACTTTCCAGCCCAGCGTTTCTAACTTCAGCACCAGCTGCGTCAGCCCCGGCATTAACGGCAGCTCATCACGCACCTGGCGCAGGATGTTCGCGTCCGCCCCTTTCAGGGTCGCCACGCGCTGTCTCAGACTGGCGGTGAAATCCAGCTCGCCGCGCATCGCGCGTTCGGTCACATCGGCCACCAGCTCGCCGCTGCCGGCAAGCCTGGCGATCTCGTCGATGCACTCGATCTGGATGGCGGTGGAATCCATGTCCATCACCAGCAGACCCGGCGTTTTCAGGTGTGGAATTTTGCCGAGAGGCGCCACGTCCAGGCCAGCATCATGCGCCAGGCGGGTCGCGCGCTGCGTCAGGGAACCTGCCAGGCGGATGACCTGATAATCCTCTACGCACCAGGCCGCCACGATGACCATCGCTGCACCCAGTTTGGTTTGATATTGGGTCAGGCGTTGTTTGTCCAGGCCGCGTCCGTACAGCAGCCAGCCGCTACGGCCAGCGTGGTAATCCAGAGGCATCACCTCATCACCACTTAAAGAGAGCGGCAATCCTGGCCATAAAGAGACATCCGTAGGCAGGTCGCACCAGGTAATGTTCGGCATTGAAGCTCCTGTGAATTCGTTCGCGCCGGAAGGTTCCAGAGGGAAAATAACGCATGAGGCTACCTTGTAACCATCACTTCTGGCAACATTAAGCCGTAAATTTTCAGCAGGTGGAATATGGCTCGCGCAAAACTGAAATTCCGACTTCATCGTGCCGTGATTGTCCTGATATGTCTCGCACTCTTGGTCGCGCTGATGCAAGGGGCATCGTGGTTCAGCCAGAATCACCAGCGGCAACGTAACCCGCAGTTTGAGGAACTGGCGCGTACTCTGGCGCGTCAGGTCACGCTCAACATCGCCCCGGCGATGCGCACCGAAACGCCGGACGAGAAGCGCATAGGTCAGATATTACGCCAGTTAACCGAAAACAGCCGCATTCTTGATGCCGGTGTCTATGACGAACAGGGCGACTTGATCGCCCGTGCCGGTGAGCACGTTGACGTCCGTGACAGGCTGGCGCTGGACGGCAAAAAAGCCGGCGGCTATTTCAATCAGCAGATCGTCGAACCCGTGCAGGGGAAAAATGGTCCGCTCGGGTATTTGCGCCTGACGCTCGACACCCACACCCTGCCCACCGAAGCAAAACAGGTGGACAACACCACCAATATTTTGCGCCTGATGCTGCTGCTCTCGCTGGCCATCGGTGTGGTGCTGGCACGCACGCTGCTGCAGGGTAAACGCACCCGCTGGCAGCAATCGCCTTTCCTCCTGACCGCCAGTAAATCGGTGCCCGAAGAGGACGAGGGCGATAAGAAAGAATAGTGATAAAGTAGGCTTACGATTCGGAAAAGGAACTTTGCCATGACGACGTTACGCCTGCTTATCTCTGACTCTCACGATCCCTGGTTCAATCTCGCGGTAGAAGAGTGCATCTTCCGTCAGATGCCAGCCACTCAACGGGTGTTATTTTTATGGCGCAACGCCGATACGGTGGTGATTGGCCGTGCGCAGAATCCCTGGAAAGAGTGTAATACCCGGCGTATGGAAGAGGATAACGTCCGCCTGGCGCGACGCAGCAGCGGCGGCGGCGCGGTATTTCACGACCTCGGCAATACCTGCTTTACCTTTATGGCGGGCAAACCTGAATACGATAAAACCATTTCCACCGCGATTGTGCTTAACGCCCTGACATCGCTGGGCGTGACTGCCGAAGCGTCAGGCCGCAACGATCTGGTCGTCAAAACCCCCGACGGGGATCGCAAAGTCTCCGGCTCCGCCTACCGTGAAACCCTGGACCGGGGATTCCATCACGGTACATTGTTGCTGAATGCCGACCTCAGCCGTCTTGCGAATTACCTTAATCCCGATAAGAAAAAGCTGCAGGCCAAAGGTATCACCTCCGTGCGAGGCCGCGTCGCCAACCTGACCGAATTACTGCCGGGCATCACCCATGAACAGATCTGCGATGCCATCCGCGAAGCGTTTTTCGATCACTACGGCGAGCGGGTCGAAGCCGAAGTGATCTCCCCGGATAACACACCTGACCTGCCAAACTTTGCGGAAACCTTTGCCCGTCAGAGCAGCTGGGAGTGGAACTTTGGTCAGGCGCCGGCCTTCTCGCACCTGCTGGACGAGCGCTTCACCTGGGGCGGCGTGGAGCTTCATTTTGACGTGGAAAAAGGCCACATTACCCGGGCGCAGGTCTTTACGGACAGCCTGAACCCTGCGCCGCTGGAGGCGCTGGCCAGCCGCTTACAGGGCTGCCTGTATCGGGCCGACACGGTGCAGCTGACATGTGAGGCATTACGTGGCGAGTTCCCCGATCAGGCAATCGAGCTGGGCGAGCTTTCAGCCTGGCTTTCGCAGGCCGTACGCTAAACCATGTTGCCCGGCGTGCTTCGCCGGGCGAGTGATGTAACCTGTTTACGCGATAACGTCTTATTCTTATTTTTTAAGCAGGCTTCAGGGATCCAGCCTGCCCCATCTCATTAAAAAATATTATATTATCGTCGGGAAGGGCATTGAATGCTTCCCGGCCTTACGAAAACCGCTAATAACTTTCAATAATAAATTGAACAATAAAAGCGGAAATATGCCCGTAAAATGCGTGAAAATATTCACACCATCTATGCTTTTATATTTTCATTACTGCCCGTTTAGAAATTCTAAATACACCATTTAGAGCAGCCACAATATACTACTGCCCGTGGTTACACCCATATATAAAACCTATTGATTACATTACTAGTCGACAGCTCTATAATTTCTCTTCGTTAAGGAACAACAATGAAAAAAATTCTTCTTGTCGCGGCCATCGCTGCGGCAACGTCCATGACCGCAGCCCATGCGGCTAACACCGCCGTCATGAAAGTGCAAGGCAAACTGACCAACGCGTCATGTACTCCTACAATGAGCAACGGCGGTGCAGTAGATTATGGCAAAATATCAATGGGCTCACTGAGCGCGACTGAGGATAACCAGCTCGGCCAGCGTGATATTACCATGACAATTACCTGTAATTCTGCGACCAAAGTCGGCTGGACAATGTACGACAACCGCAAAGACAGTCTGGCTGACGGCCATTATATTGAAGTCGATGATTCTGCCGTTGATGGCAGCTCGACATTCAGCCCTCAGTACACAAGCGGTTTAGGTTTTACCAAAGAGGGCCAGAAGATTGGCGGATGGGCAGTGTATACCAACCTGCCATATGTCACGGTAGACGGCGCACCTGCTGATGCGATTACCGCGGGAGGCACTAATCTGACTAAATGGAATAAAAATACGACGGGTCGTCTTGTTCTGGATGACTACGAAACCATGTCCGTCGCCAAACCGGGTGAACTCGTGCCGATGGCCTTTACCGAAGCCGTATTCCCAATGAAAGTCTCCATGGCAATCAGGAATACCAACAGACTGAGCATTACCGAAGATACCGAACTGGATGGTCAGGCGACCATTACGCTGAAATACCTCTAATTAAATTATCGCTCAGGCGATAACGTATCTCTGACGGCGAATTTAATTCGCCGTTTTTTATTCCTTTATTCATACTGCATCCATCATATTATTCGCAAGACGTAAATACATACATGATTGTATTTACAGCCCTTAATTAAACTCACAACCGAGTGTAGAATTTCTCATTTCACAAATAACTCTGACCATTAATAGAATTCCCGCGCTTGTGAATCAATACGTTAATTACACGCACACAAGAAAATGTCCACTTTTTGGTTAAGGAATAACAGTGAAAAAACTTCTTCTCGCCACTCTGATTGCCGTGGCTTCTCACGCTGCGCTCGCCGACTCTACCGTTGTGATGAAGGTGAAAGGCAAAATGAATAATGCGTCCTGTACGCCTGAATTAAGCAATGGCGGTTCAATCGATTTTGGCACCATCGCCCTGGATCAACTTTCTCCTACCCAGACGAATCAGATGGGTCAAAAGGACATGTCGTTAACCATTACCTGCCCTTCAGCGACCAAAGTGGCCTGGAGCATCGCGGACAATAAAGAAGATACCAATGCGGCAAATGACCTGACGTCCAGCCAGTTCTACATCCGCGATGCGGCGGATAACGGAGGTGATGCCTGGGGCGCTGGTACGACCTATGGCGTTGGCACCACGGCGGCGGGCGAAAAGATTGGGGCGTATGCCATCGCAACACGCGTGAACGAAGTTACCGCCAATGGTCTTCCGGCTCAGGCCATTTATGCCCCGGCGTACGTCAACAGCAATGGCGAATACATGTGGCGTAACCTGAGTACCGGTATTATTGCCAACGGTAACGCAGAAATTATGACGGCGACCACCCCAGGCAAATCTTCTCCGCTGGCGATTACCAACGTCGTCTTCCCGTTTAAAGTCTCGATGGCCATTGTGAATACCGATCGCCTGACCACGACCGATGAAGCTCAGCTGAGCGGCGAAACCACCATTACGCTGGTTTATCTCTGATACGTTAAGGTCATGTTTTCTTTTCTCCGGCGGAGATATTCCGCCGTTTTAAAGCAGAATATAAATCCATTCATATCTGATTGTAATGACTTAATAAAATCTCAATGTGCTCGTTAGAAAATCTAATTATTGCATTCTGTGAATCATTAATAGAATCAGCGGCGCTTGTTATTTAACACGTGTATTCATGCAAGCACTTTGCGGACTAAAAATATCTTTTTTAGTCACTCTCTTTCAGGTTAAGGAATAACAATGAAAAAGCTTCTTCTTGCCACCGTGCTATCCATGGCGGCAACAGCCGTTTGCGCAGAACCGACCGCCATGCTCAAAGTACAGGGCTCACTGACCAGCGCAGGCTGCGTGCCGGAAATCAGCAACGGGGGTCTGGCCAACTTCGGTGAAATCGGTCTGGACTCCCTCTCCTCCAGCGTGCCATATCAGGCAGGCCATAAAGATGTCACCCTGACCATCAAGTGCCAATCCGCCACACGCGTGGGCTGGACGCTTCACGACGATCGAGCGGACTCCAACGCCGGTGCCAGCCTGCCAGCTAACCAGTTCCACGTGGATAACGCTACCGCAAACGGTGGCCAGGCATCTGGCTCCAGCCAACTGAACGGCGTAGGTAAAACCAGCGCCGGCGAGAACATCGGTGCGTATGCCATTTCTACCTACCTGACCTCCGTTACTGCAGACGGCGCGGCGGTACAGCCTATCGCGGCTACCCTGTATACCGGCGGCACGATCAGCAGCAGAAGCTGGATGAACATGTGGACCAGCGGCATCCTCTCCAACGATGGCACCGACGTCATGACCGTTTCCAAAAGCGGCCAGCGTGCACCTTTAGCCTTCATGAGCGCGGCATTCCCGCTGAAGATTGCGCTGGCCGTAGCCCCAAGCGACAAGCTGACCCTGACCGACAAAACCGAGCTTGAAGGCCAGTCAACGATCACCCTGGTTTACCTCTAATCCAGCCCCCTGACGCAAAACTCTCCAGTTACATGGGGAGTTTTTTCCTGACCAGCGAATGAAACCCACTATGTCTACGATCCACACATCAACACGTTTGATCTGCTCACTGTGCCTCGCCCTTCCGGCTTCGCTTTTTGCCGCCGGAATGGTGCCTGAAACCACCCTGCTGCTGATTGACGAAGCGAACCACGGCGGCGTCATGAGCGTGAAAAACACCGACAGCATTCCCACCCTGCTTTACACCTCCATCCGGGATATCGGGGGCGACCAGGGGGTAAAACTCAACGTCACCCAGCCGGTGGTGCGCCTCGAGCCAGGCCAGGAGCAACAGGTTCGCTTTATTCTTGAAACCGACAAACCGCTTAGCGTTGAACAGTACAAACGCGTGGTGTTCGAAGGTATTCCGCCCAAAAGCACGGATAAAAACGTGAAGGTCGGGATCAACCTGCGTCAGGATTTACCGGTCCTGATCCATCCCAAAGATCTGCCGGTGGTCACCGACGCCTGGAAATTACTGACCTGGTCAGTCACCGGGAAAGAGGTCAAGGTGCAGAATCCGTCCGCCTACGTGGTCCGTTTCTCCACCTCTGTCACCTTACTGCCTTCGCATACGGAAGGTCTGGTCAACAAGACGTTTATCCTGCCGGGAGAGACCATGACGGTGCAGACCGACACCCCGGTTAATGGCACCGATAACGCCATTGAGTTCAATCCGGCCAGCCGTTACGGGATTGAAGTTGAGAGCTTTACCGCTTCCCTGACGCGCCAGTAAGACAGGGATGTTTTGGTGATTGAGTTCTCTTTGCGTAATCAGACGCTTCGCGCCGCCATACTGGGGGCTTTGACGTTGCCCGCCCAGTCGGTATTGGCGGCCGGTATGGATTTTAATACCGATATTCTGGCGACCCGCGGTATCAGCACCAACCTCGCCCACTACTTCTCCCAGGCCCAGCGATACCTGCCGGGGCCGCATGCCGTGCAGGTAAAAATTAACGGCGTCGATAAAGGTACGCTTGCGATCCGCGTGGGAGAGGAAGGGCAACTGTGTCTGGATGATGACTTTACCCGTGCGGCAGGTCTTCTTCCGCTGAATATCGATGCAAAAGAGCCCTGCCATAGTCTTCTGCAAGATTACCCGACGGCCACCGTCACGCTGCTACCCAACGCGGAGTCGCTTGAGATTTATGTTCCCGCAGAGGCGATGGACAATGGTTTCTATGCCGCGAAATACTACGCGCACGGCGGTGCGGCGGGTCTTATCAATTACAGTGCGTTCAGCAACTACAACGAGTACGGCAGCGGTGGAAACAGTACCTTTTCCCAGGGCAATATTGGCGCCGGTCTCAACGTGGCGAACTGGACGCTGCGCAGCAACTTTATCCTGACCGACGATAACGGAACCCGCAGCACAGAGAATCTCTATACCTACGCGGAACACGTCTTCGAAGAACGGAAACTTCGCATTCAGGCGGGGCAGATTAACGTCAACTCGGCGCTGTTCAGTGGCGCACAAATTAATGGCGTTCAGTTCCTGCCGGAAACGGGCCTGCAACCGAATATTCCGGCGACGACCATTTCCGGCATCGCCCGCACCAACCAGGCGCGCGTTGACGTTCGTCAGTCCGGGCAGGTTATCTACTCTTCGCTGGTGAATGCCGGTCCGTTTACTCTGACCGATGTCCCGGTGGTACGTGGCAACGTGGATTTGGACATCAGCGTGGTCGAAACCGACGGTTCCACCACGACGTTTACGGTTCCCTCCTCCTCACTGAACGTGAGCGGGATGACGCGCACCGAAGGGCTCAGCGTCTCTTTGGGTAAAGTTCGCGATACCGGGGATGAACAAGGGTCGCCCTGGGTATTTAATTTTTCTGATGGAACCCGGTTTACGCCCCAGCTCACCGGCGTCACGGCGGGCGTGCTGGCAGAGCAGTATCAGGCGGTCGGGGCGATGCTGGAATGGTCGCCAGCCGAGTACTGGCTCCTTTCTCCCAGCGTTCAGATGAGCCGCGCGCAGTTCTACGGTCAACAAAATGGCCGCAAGATAGAATTGCAAAGTCACCTTTCCCTGCCTGAGCAACTCACGCTTGGGGTCAGCGCATCAACTTACAGCACCGGCTACCGGGAGTTAAACGAGGCGATGGACGCTGAATCCCAGCGCTATCAAAGCGCCTGGAATACCAGCCTCAACTGGAACAACGCGTGGGTTGGCTCGCTTTCATTCCAGTACAGCGAGAATGCCGGCGATGAAGAGAGCAGTAGCTCCCGCTACCTGATGGTCTCCTGGGGCAAGAGTCTGGGGCACACGTCGCTCTCAGTGAACTGGCAGCACGCCCTCAGCAACAGTGAGACGGAGAAGGGCGGCACAAGTGATGGCGACCTGCTCTATCTTAATCTGGTCATTCCGTTTGGCACTGAGCGCATCAGTACCTATATGCGCAGCCAGGGTGAAAAACAAAACCTCGGTATTCAGGACAGCGGATCGTGGGGTCAGAACACCAATTACAACCTCTCGGTCGATCGCGATAATCAGGACAAGACCCAGTCGTTTAACGGCAATGTCAGCACCAACCTGCACTACGCACAGCTGGGCATGGCCGCAGGGCTGAATGACGGGAACCAGCATAATTACAGCACCTCCCTCAGCGGCGGCATCGCCCTGCATGGTCATGGCATTACGTTTGCACCCTACCCGATTAAAGACACCTTTGGCATTGCGCGATTAAGCGAGCCGGAAAGCGGTATTCAAATCACCACGCCCGATGGAACCGTCTGGACCGATGCGTGGGGACAAGCCGTGGTGCCGGGTCTGCGCGAGTGGCAAACCTCTCAGATTGTCATTGATGCCAGCTCCCTGCCACAGGGAATGGATTTATCGAACGGGATACAGACCGTTTCTGCAGCTTACGGCTCATTCGCGCAGGTGGATTTCCACGTGCTGAACACGCGTCGTCTAATGCTGAGCGTGAAACGCCCTGACGGGTCATGGCTCGCCAGAGGGCTTAGCGTGGTGGATAAAGACAGCCGTTATATCGTGAGCGTAATGGATAACGGCAGCGTGTTTATTCCCGACGCCACGGATGCGCCCGCCCTGTATGTGGTGGACGACAACATGGCAAAAATTTGCCACATCACGTATTCGCTCAGCGAAGACAAAAATACCGAGTCCTATTACGAAAAAGCAGAAGGAATGTGCCAGTGAAAACCTGTTATTCCCTTTTATTCGCGGCGTTTGCCAGCATGATTTTGCTCTTCTCCGCACGCGCGTCCAGTGAAGAGTGTCAGGTTACGTTTTCGCAGCCTGTTGTCTCGTTTGGAAAACTCAAACCGTCGGATATCGCCGCCTCGCAGAAGAACTGGAACCGGATGCCGGCCAAAGAAATTACGGCCAACGTCTTCTGCCCCGAGCCGAGAGTGATGGCGCTGTTTCTGCAGTCCACTGCCGGCGTCAACGGGGGGGTTCTCTTTGGTCTGGACGGGCGACTGGCCATTATTGCCGACAATATGGTGGTTGACGGGCATGCCTGCACGCTGGCGAAAACGACGGACCGTATCGGTTTTACGCCCTCCTCCAGCCCGACGCAACGCGCGTTTATCAAAAATAATGAAGGTCTCGTTGCCCGGCAAAATGCCGCGCCGGTGCGGGGTAAACACATGAGCTTCACCCTTAAGATTGTTCCCGTCATTAATAACAGCCAGCTTCGTCATGTTGCTGACAATACCCTTCTTGAGAGCAATATGGCCTGGGAATTATTAACACAGGAATAACCCCATTCACGCGTCAGGTACCTGCCTGCGTGAAGCGTAGAAAAGCACTACCGTTACCAATACTGACGGGTTAATACCCCGCAATATCATGCTTTTTATTTATGTTAAGGATTAACAATGAAAAAATGTTTACTCGTTGTCGCGCTGGCCCTGGCGGCCACATCCGCACACGCGGGCGATACCGCCGTGCTGAAAGTCAAAGCCTCGCTTGCCGGTGCCTCGTGTGTACCGGAGCTGAGCAATAATGGCGTGATCGATTTTGGCAGGATTCATATTGGCGATTTGTCGCAAACCCAGGCTACGCAGCTGGGCGAAAAAGGGGTGATGCTGACGATCAACTGCCCAACGCCAACAAAGGTGGGCTGGAGCATTGCGGATAACCGTACCGATTCCAACGCCAGCACGGGCAGCAGTAACCTGAAGGTGAAAAACGCCAATGCTAACGGCGGTGAGCTTCGCGGTGCGATGAACACCTTTGGGCTGGGCAAAACGCACGATGGTAAAAACATCGGCGCGTACTCCATTTACACCACGCCAGGCGATGTGACGGCGAACGGCAATAACGCTGAGCCTATCCGTACGGCCGTGACCGCGGGAGCGGGCGTGAGCCGCTGGCAGAAAGCCAACGGTGGTACCATCGCCAATAAAGATTTGGGTCTGATGAGCGTTGCGCCGGCGGGCAAAAACGACCCAATGGCGGTCACCAGCGTCTCTTTCCCGCTGAACGTGTCGCTGGCGGTCGAGAATCTGAAGAATCTGTCTTTAACGGAAGATACGGAGTTTGACGGTCAGGCGACCATCAGCGTGGTGTATTTGTAACCGGGAGGAGCATGCCGGGCAGCGGACGCCGCCCGGCAGTACAACATTACTCTTTGTCGCCCAGCAGAACGGATTCCAGCGCGATTTTGATCATGTCGTTGAAGGTGGTCTGACGCTCAGCAGCGGTCGTCTGCTCGTGCGTACGGATATGGTCAGACACGGTGCAGATGGTCAGTGCTTTCGCGCCAAACTCAGCCGCGACACCGTAGATCCCTGCCGCTTCCATTTCCACACCCAGGATGCCGTATTTTTCCATCACGTCGAACATCTCGCCGCCGTCTGGTGCATAGAACAGATCAGCAGAGAACAGGTTACCCACGCGTGCGTCTACGCCCAGCGCTTTTGCGGCGTCAACCGCGTTACGCACCATGCCGAAGTCAGCGATGGCGGCAAAGTCATGGTCTTTGAAACGCATACGGTTAACTTTAGAGTCCGTGCACGCGCCCATGCCGATAACCACATCACGCAGCTTAACGTCCATACGTACTGCACCGCAGGAGCCTACGCGAATGATTTTCTTCACGCCGAAATCGGTGATCAGCTCTTTAGTGTAGATGGAGCAGGATGGGATACCCATACCGTGACCCATCACGGAGATTTTGCGGCCTTTGTACGTACCGGTGAAGCCCAGCATGCCGCGAACGTTGTTCACTTCACGCACGTCTTCGAGGAAAGTTTCTGCAATGTGCTTCGCGCGCAGCGGGTCGCCCGGCATCAATACGACGTCAGCGAAATCACCCATTTCGGCATTAATGTGAGGAGTTGCCATCTTCAGTTCCTTTTATCGTGTTTTTGCCGGGCGGCGGCGGCGCCTGCCCGGCCTGCATGGTGTTCTCCCTCTCCCGGAGGGAGAGGGGATACGCCCGGATGTGTTTAGAACATGGCCTTGCCATATTCCATGTCGGACGTACCAAAGTATTTCGCAATAGTCTGACCGATATCGGCGAAGGTTTCACGGTGGCCCAGTGAGCCAGGTTTCACTTTCGGGCCGTACACCAGCACAGGAATGTGCTCGCGTGTGTGGTCGGTACCGGTCCAGGTTGGGTCGCAGCCGTGGTCGGCGGTCAGGATCAGAATGTCATCTTCACCCACCAGCTCCATCAGCTCCGGCAGACGGCGGTCAAACAGTTCCAGGCCCGCGGCATAACCGGCCACGTCACGACGGTGGCCCCAGGAGGAGTCGAAGTCCACGAAGTTGGTGAAGACGATAGTCTTGTCACCCGCTTCTTTCATCTCTTTGATGGTGGCGTCAAACAGCGCATCCAGACCGGTGGCTTTCACTTTTTTGGTGATACCGCAGTTGGCATAGATGTCTGCAATTTTCCCCACGGACACCACGTGGCCGTCTTTCTCGTCAACCAGCTTCTGCAGTACGGTCGGTGCCGGTGGCTCAACGGCCAGGTCATGACGGTTACCGGTGCGCTGGAAGTTACCCGCTTTATCACCGATAAACGGACGTGCAATCACGCGACCGATGTTATAGCCGCCTTCGGTCAGCTCTTCACGTGCGATTTCGCACAGCTCGTAAAGCTTATCCAGGCCAAAGGTCTCTTCGTGGCAGGCAATCTGGAACACGGAGTCGGCAGAGGTGTAGAAAATCGGCTTGCCGGTTTTCATGTGCTCTTCACCGAGTTCGTCCAGAATCACGGTACCGGAAGAGTGACAGTTACCGAGGTAGCCCGGCAGATTGGCACGCTTAACCAGCTTGTCCAGCAGCTCCTGCGGGAAGCTGTTCTCGTGATCGGAGAAGTAACCCCAGTCGAAGAGAACCGGCACGCCGGCGATTTCCCAGTGGCCAGACGGGGTATCTTTACCGGAAGAGAGCTCGTGCGCCCAGGCGTACGCGCCTACCACTTCCGCATTGCCGTCCATACCGGCTGCAATTTTACCGGTAGAACCTTCATGGGCTTTTACCAGACCCAGACGGGTCAGGTTTGGCAGAGTCAGAGGGCCTTTACGACCGTTGTCCGCTTCGCCTTTCGCACAGGCTTCAGCGATGTGACCCATGGTATCGGAACCCACGTCACCAAAACGTTCTGCATCTTCGGTTGCGCCGATGCCGAATGAGTCCAGCACCATAATAAATGCACGTTTCATAATTGTTCTCCGTACGTAGTGCTTCAAAAATTATCGATCAGATCAGTATACCGCTATTCGGTGATACGGCGATAGACAGTCGGTGTGCTTTGCGGTGCTTTATCATCAAGCGTAATGGCCGCTTTCACCGCCTTCGCCGCTTCCTGCCAGCTGGCTTCATCTTTCGCGTGGATCACGGCCAGCGGACGTTGACCATCGACGCTGTCACCCAGACGCGCCATATCGGTAAAGCCGACGCTGTAATCAATGGTGTCCGAGGCCTGACGACGACCGCCGCCCATCGACACGACCGCCATGCCGAGCGCGCGCGTATCCATCGCCGAGACAAAGCCTTCGGTATCGGCGTAGACCGCTTTGCTGAGCGTCGCCGTTGGCAGGTATTTCGCGTAGTGTTCCACGAAGTCGGTCGGGCCTTTCTGCGCCGCTACCATGCGGCCGAAGATCTCTGCCGCTTTGCCGTTATCCAGCACCGCCTGAAGTTTGGCGCGTGCGTCGGCATCATCGCTGGCGAGCTTGCCGGAGATCAGCATCTCCACGCACAGGGCCATGGTGACATCAAGCAGACGCGGGTTCCGGTATTCACCGGTGAGGAACTGCACGGCTTCACGCACTTCCACGGCGTTGCCTGCGCTGGACGCCAGCACCTGGTTCATGTCCGTCAGCAGGGCGGTAGTACGCACGCCCGCTCCGTTGGAGACGCCCACAATGGCTTCTGCCAGCGCCGCGGAAAGTTCACAGGTCGGCATAAAGGCGCCGCTGCCCACTTTCACATCCATGACCAGCGCATCCAGGCCTTCCGCCAGTTTCTTGGCGAGGATAGAGGCGGTAATCAGGGGAATAGAGTCAACGGTCGCGGTGATATCGCGGGTCGCGTAGAAGCGCTTGTCTGCAGGAGCAAGAGAGCTGGTCTGGCCGATAATCGCCACACCAACGTCTTTAATAATGTCGCGGAAGCGATGGTCATCCGGGAAGATATCGAAGCCCGGGATGGCTTCCAGTTTGTCCAGCGTACCGCCGGTATGTCCCAGGCCACGCCCGGAGATCATGGGGATATAACCACCACAGGCCGCCACCATTGGGCCCAGCATCAGCGACGTCACGTCACCTACACCGCCGGTTGAGTGTTTATCCACAATCGGGCCGTTGAGGTTAAGGCTTTTCCAGTCCAGAACGGTTCCTGAATCTCGCATCGCCATGGTCAGCGATACACGCTCAGGCATCGACATATCGTGGAAGAAAATGGTCATCGCCAGAGCAGCAATCTGCCCTTCAGAGATGGTGTTATCACGAATGCCATTGATAAAGAAGCGGATCTCTTCGTCGCTTAATGCATGACCATCACGTTTTTTACGAATAATTTCTTGTGCGAGAAACACGGTAACCCCCGAGAAAACAGGTTAAATGCGGCGGATGGCCCGCCGCAGGATAAAAATCAGTAGCTGCTTGCGCTCTTACCGTCGCCGTGACCCAGCGCTTTCAGCAGGCTCGCCAGCAGGCTGGATGCACCAAAGCGATAGTGACGGGAATCCGCCCACGCCGGGCCAAACAGTTCGTCGGCAATCGCCAGGAACTGCTGCGCATCTTCAGCCGTGCGCACGCCGCCCGCAGGTTTGAAGCCTACGGTTTTTTCCACGCCCATATCACGGATCACTTCCATCATGATGCGCGCGCTTTCCGGCGTTGCGTTCACCGGCACTTTACCGGTAGAGGTTTTGATGAAATCCGCACCCGCGTTGATGGAGATTTCAGACGCTTTACGGATCAGCGCTTCTTCTTTCAGCTCACCGGTTTCGATGATCACTTTCAGCAGCACGTTTGCCGCAGCACAAGCGTCTTTACACGCTTTCACCAGGTCAAAACCAACCTGCTCGTTACCGGCGATCAGCGCACGGTACGGGAATACCACGTCCACTTCGTCAGCGCCGTACGCGATGGCCGCGCGGGTTTCAGCCAGCGCAATCTCGATGTCGTCATTGCCGTGCGGGAAGTTAGTCACGGTTGCAATGCGTACATCCGGCGTGCCCTGCTCTTTCAGCGTCTTACGGGCAATGGGGATAAAGCGCGGGTAGATACAGACGGCTGCAGTGTTCCCGACGGGCGTTTTCGCCTGATGGCACAGGGCGATGACTTTCTCATTGGTGTCGTCATCATTCAGGGTGGTCAGGTCCATCAGTTTCAACGCGCGCAGGCTGCTTGCAGTTAAATCGGTCATAACATTCTCCAACGGCATCGCCGTATAAATTTCACCTTGCGGTCTGTGACTATTCTAACATCCAGCCGCACTTACACTTCGACATTCATCACAGTTAATGAAAACTGCGTACAAATTTGCATTACTGTAATGAGATGAACTTCAAATTTTACTGCTGTCGCTGCTGATTAAAGCAGCGATACCCGGTGTGGGATCAAAAGTCCCCCCGGGATGACTTCCTACAATTCGGTCATCATCCGCAGAACCATAAAGGAAGCGAATATGTCCCACGCCAGCCCTCACGCACTGCAACAACGTTGCCAGCAAATTGTGACAAGCCCGGTATTGACCCCCGAGCAAAAACGTCATTTTCTGGCGCTGGAGGCGGAGAACAATCTTCCCTACCCCGCGCTGCCTCAGGCCGCTCGCACCGCGCTGGAAGAGGGATTTATCTGCGACATGTTCGAAGGCCATGCGCCTTATAAACCGCGCTATGTTCTGCCTGATTACGCCAGATTCCTCGCCAACGGCTCGGCATGGCTGGAACTGGAAGGGGCAAAGGATCTGGATGACGCGCTCTCACTGCTGACCATCCTGTACCACCATGTTCCTTCTGTCACATCGATGCCGGTCTTCCTCGGTCATCTTGATGCATTACTGCAACCGTATGTTAATATTCTAACACAAGAAGAAATCGATAGCCGAATAAAACGTTTCTGGCGCTATCTCGACAGAACGCTTCCGGATGCGTTTATGCATGCCAATATTGGTCCGGCGGACACGCCCGTTACCCGCGCGATTTTACGCGCTGATGCAGAGCTGAAGCAGGTCGCACCGAATCTGACCTTTATTTATGATCCCGATATCACGCCAGATTCGCTGCTGCTCAGGGTGGCCGAAAATCTCTGTGAATGCAGCAAACCCCATATTTCTAACGGCCCAGTGAATGATAAAATTTTCACAAAAGGCCGTTATGGTATCGTGAGTTGTTACAACTCCCTGCCGCTGGCAGGCGGTGGCAGCACGCTGGTGCGCCTTAACCTGAAGGCCATTGCCGAACACAGCGACTCGCCCGAAGACTTTTTTACCCGTACGTTGCCCCACTACTGCCAGCAGCAACTGGCCGTCATCAATGCCCGCTGCGAGTTCCTGTATCAAAAATCCGGCTTCTTTGAGAATAGCTTCCTCGTCAAAGAGGGGCTGATTGATCCCGACCGCTTTGTGCCGATGTTCGGCATGTACGGCCTGGCCGAAGCGGTGAACGTGCTGTGCGAGAAAGCGGGGTCACCGGGCCGTTACGGTAAAGACGAACAGGCCAACGCGCTTGGATATCGCATCAGCGAGCAGCTCGCGGCGTTTGTTGAAAGCACACCGGTGAAATACGGCTGGAAACAGCGTGCGATGCTGCATGCCCAGTCCGGAATAAGCTCTGATATCGGTACGACGCCGGGCGCGCGGTTGCCTTACGGGGAGGAGCCGGACCCGATTAGCCACCTGCTGAGCGTGGCGCCTCACCACAAGCACTATCACGCCGGGATTAGCGACATCCTGACGCTGGACGAGACGGTCAAACGCAACCCGCAGGCTGTGGTGCAACTGTGTCTGGGTGCGTTCAATGCCGGAATGCGGGAGTTCACCGCCAACGTGGCCGGTAACGATCTGGTACGCGTGACCGGATATATGGTGCGGTTGTCCGACCTGGAGAAATACCGTGAAGCAGGGTCACGCACTAACACCACCTGGCTTGGAGAAGAAGCCGCCCGACATACACGCATCCTGGAGCGCCAGCCACGCGTGATAAGCCATGAACAGCAGATGCGCTTTAGTTAGTCAGGTGATCCCCTTCTCCTGCGTGGACGGGCCGGGCAGCCGCCTGGCTCTGTTTCTCCAGGGCTGCAACCTGCGCTGCAAAACCTGCCACAATCCGTGGACCATCGGACGCTGCAATGACTGTGGCGACTGCGTACCCCACTGCCCGCACGATGCGCTGAACATACAGGCCGGGCGGGTCTGGTGGCAGGAGAGTCAGTGTCAGCAGTGTGATACCTGCCTGCAGTTGTGCCAGCAGCAGGCAACACCAATGGCACACCGTTTTAGCGTCGACGAGATCCTCATTCAGCTCTCTAAATCCGCGCCCTTTATTGAAGGTATTACCGTGAGCGGCGGTGAAGCGACAACGCAGCTACCGTTCCTGGTAGCGCTCTTCACGGCGATCAAAGCCGATCCCGCCCTGCAACACCTGACGTGCCTGGTGGACAGTAACGGTCTGTTAGGGGAAACCGGCTGGCAAAAACTGCTGCCGGTATTCGACGGGGCAATGGTGGATTTGAAGGCCTGGGGGAACGAACACCATCGCTTCCTGACCGGACGCGAAAATCCGCAGATTAAGCACAGTATCCGCTGGCTGGCACACCACCAGCGGCTGGCGGAACTGCGATTACTGGTGATCCCGGAGCAGTGTGATTATCTGGAGCATCTCAAAGCGCTGACGGCGTTTATCCACGCGTTGGGCAATGTCCCGGTACGCATTAACGCCTTTCATGCTCACGGCGTTTACGGTGAAGCGGCGTCCTGGCGCAGCGCCACGCCAGAAGATATTGAGCCGCTGGCGCGGGCACTGGAACAACAGCAGATCGTGGTGATCCGACCGGCGCTTTATCTATAACGTAATACCAAATACCGCGCGGGTATTCTCCAGCAGGGCATGCGCAATCACCTCTTTCGGCTCCTCGCGCAGCTCACACAGCGTGTCAAAGACCCGAGCGGCCTGCTCCGGGCGATTTGGCTGCCCCTGAAAACCGTTGAGCGGCATATCCGGTGCGTCGGTTTCCAGTAATAATGCTTCGAGCGGCAGTTGCGCCATCACATCGCGGGTTTTACTGGCGCGTGGATAGGTGATGGTACCCCCGACGCCAATTTTATAGCCCAGCGCAATAAAGCGCTGCGCCTGCTGCAGGCTCCCTGAAAAACCGTGCACAACGCCCCTTCGCGGAAGATCGATACGCTTCAGATGCATTGCCAGTTTGTCATGGGTTCGGCGGGAGTGAAGGATCACCGGCAGATCGTGGCGCTTCGCCAGCCGCAGCTGCGCATCAAGGATCGTCTGCTGGCGCGCAAACTGCGGATCGTCGCGATAGAGATCGAGGCCGATCTCACCGATGGCGACAAGTTTGTCGCCAGCCGTCTGCACAATGGCGTCCAGCGCGTCGATATGCTCATCAAGATGGTGTTCAATCACAATGGGATGCAGGCCGAGCGCGGCGTACAGCGCCTGGTGCCGCCTTGAGAGATCCAGTACCCGCTCAAAGTATGCCGCTTCAACCGCCGGCACAATTATCGCCTCTACGCCGGCATGTGCAGCTCGCGTGATGCTTTGCTCTTCATCCCCCGTAAACGGTGGAAAATCAAAATGACAGTGGGTATCGATAAACCGGTACGTCACGCCAGATCCTCATTATCTAACAATGCGTCATTCGCCTGCGGAGCATCCACCAGCGGCATCGCCAGCGCATCATTCGCCACCACTGCCGGTGGGGTAATAATGGCTTTATGACGATGTATAGGCGGTTGTTTAGCCAGCAGTTTGCCTATTGTCGCCAGGAAGTAACGCCCGCACAGACGCCCCGTTTTATAATCGGTACGCAGCGCAGGAACGCGGCTGCCCAGCGCCATGCTGACCAGCGGTTTAGGCGGGTAAATTTCAAATATACGCAGCTTACCCGGCGGTTTTTCAATAAAGCGCTGCATAGCGCCGTAGGTCGTTTCATGCTGCTTCGCGATGTTGACCAGGTGTTGCAGGCTGCTGTCGCCTAACCAGCGCTCCATGCGTTTAAACCATTGCGGGGTATAGTACATTTGCGACGGGACGGTGCGGATCACCACAATGGTGTTTGCCCCGCGTCGCGCAGCTTCCTGTACCGGCACCGCGTCACTGATGCCGCCGTCCAGATAGCTGATGCCGTCCAGCAGCGCGCCGGAACGATAGAAACCGGGAATGGCGCTGGAGGCGCGAATGATATCCAGCCAGTTCTCTTTTTGAGGAGAGAAATACCCCGGCGTGTAGTCATCACCACGGCTGGCGCACATCCAGAACTCTTTTCCGCTGTCGAACAGGCGCGCCGCCGTATCCATTGCCAGCGGCATCTGGCTTGAGGTCGAATCCAGCAGCCAGTCAAGGTCAATCAGGTTCCCGCCACGCACAAAGCGCACCGGGTTGAAAAATTCTTTCGCCGTGGTGTAGCGCATGATCACTTTTCGCGCGTAGCCGGGCTGGTTACAGACATAAGCAGAGAGGTTTTGCGCCCCGGCAGAGGTCCCGAAGTACAGGTCAAACGGGTTGAATTGCGCGCGCATAAACTCGTCCAGCACACCGGCCGTAAAAATGCCGCGCTGTCCGCCACCTTCACACACCAGCGCAAGCGGGCCTGCGCGAAACGGCTTTAACGCCAGCGGCGCAATATTGCCGAGCGTAACGGGAATTCGTTGCCCCACCTCTGCTTTCCTGTTTTCATTTTTCTGTTATGACACAGTAGCGCACCCGACCAGCGACTGAAACAAGAAAAAGCCAGTCACGAGGACTGGCTTTTTTTGTTGAAGGAATATTGCGTTTGCTACGGACGTCGACGACCCGTAAACAGGCTGACCAGGAACAGAATGATACCTACGACGAAGACAATTTTTGCTGCCCATGCCGCTGTACCTGCCAGACCACCAAAGCCCAATGCGGCGGCAATTAACGCGATAACCAGAAATATAATGCCCCAACGAAACATAAGCTTCTCCTTTACCATAGTTAATGTCGGCCGCTAAATGTGAGCGCGCTCAGGTCACTCACCGGCGATTTTCCAGAGTCATTTTTATTTCGCCCGCTGACGTTAGCCAGACGGGCGAATGGTGCAGATTTACTTCGTTTTCAGATCGTTTTTAACGCTTTTAACACCATCTATCGCTTTCGCGATGGACTCGGCGCGCTCACTTTGCGCCTGAGAATCGACCGTACCGGAAAGCTGAACCACGCCATCGGTGGTTTCCACTTTCACTTTACGAGATGGCACGATGTCATCTGCTAAAAGTTTAGCTTTGATTTCGCTGGTGGTGGCTGCATCTCCGGCATACCCTTTCACCGACGCGTTTTTGCTGTCCCGAACGTGCAATTTGTCGCTCACGGACGCTACACCTTCAACACCCTTCGCCACTTTTACCGCCTGTTCGGCCTGGGCCTGGCTTTCTACAAAACCACTCAGGGTGACAACTTTCTTGTCAGTTTTAACGGAAATATCGGTGCTCTTGATAGCTTCATCATCCACCAGTGCGGCTTTCACTTTTGCTGTGATTGAGCTGTCATCCATGAAATTACCGACTTTATTCATAGAGCTATCGATTTTTTGCCCTGCGGTATCGGCGGTGGACTGCGCTTTATCCATAGTGCTGGTTTCAGCCAGAGCAGAACCACTTACCAGGATGCTACCCAGTGTCACAGCCAGCAGAGTTTTAGAAATCTTCAGTCTTGTCATATTCATCGATGTATTCCTGTGTATACCCGTCATTCGGGCGACATACTTCCCTAATTGCTAGTTTTATATATTGCGAATGAACACACGGGCAAAATGGAGAACCCAAAGTCATGCATTGAACAGTTAATTCATCCACGCCCGGTGTTAAACACTGAGTTAAATATAGATCACTCTCACAGTGCCGCTTTCAGATTTGGGTAAAAAACGAGCAAAAGACGCGAAATAATGTTGAATTAAGAACATTCCGCAAGAGATTAATAAGACAGGAAATAAAGAAGAGCACGGCGATTGCCGTGCTCTGAGAGGGGATCAGTGTTCGCGCGTTTTGCGGAACTGGACATCAGGATAACGTTCCTGAGTCAGGTTCAGGTTGACCATGGTTGGAGCGATATACGTCAGGTTATCACCGCCATCCAGCGCCAGCTGCACTTCGTTCTTACGTTTAAATTCTTCGAATTTCTTCACGTCAGAACACTCTACCCAGCGCGCGGTCGCCACGTTAACCGATTCATAGATCGCTTCCACGTTGTACTCGCTCTTCAGACGCGCAACGACCACGTCGAACTGCAGCACACCGACAGCGCCTACGATCAGATCGTTGTTAGCGATAGGGCGGAACACCTGGACTGCGCCCTCTTCGGAAAGCTGAACCAGCCCTTTCAGCAGCTGTTTCTGCTTCAGCGGATCGCGCAGGCGAATACGACGGAACAGTTCCGGTGCGAAGTTCGGAATACCGGTGAACTTCATCATTTCACCCTGGGTGAAGGTATCGCCGATCTGAATCGTACCGTGGTTGTGCAGACCGATGATGTCGCCCGGATAGGCTTCTTCAACGTGCGAACGGTCGCCCGCCATAAAGGTCAGCGCGTCGGAGATCACCACATCTTTACCGATACGTACCTGACGCAGCTTCATGCCCTTTTCATACTTACCGGACACCACGCGCATAAAGGCGACGCGGTCACGGTGTTTCGGGTCCATGTTGGCCTGAATTTTAAAGACGAAACCGGTGAACTTCTCTTCTTTCGCTTCCACTTCACGGGTGTCAGTTTTACGTGACATCGGTTGTGGCGCCCACTCCACCAGGCCATCAAGCATATGGTCAACGCCGAAGTTACCCAGCGCGGTACCAAAGAAGACCGGGGTGATTTCACCGCTCAGGAACAGCTCTCTGTCGAATTCGTGAGATGCACCTTGAACCAGCTCCAGCTCGTCACGCAGCTGCGCGGCCAGCTCTTCACCCACAGCCGCATCCAGCTCCGGGTTATCCAGACCTTTTACGATACGGACTTCCTGAATGGTATGGCCTTTGCCGGTCTGGTAAAGATAGGTTTCGTCTTTATAAAGGTGATAGACACCCTTGAACAGCTTGCCGCAGCCAATGGGCCAGGTGATAGGCGCACAGGCAATTTTCAGCTCGTTTTCCACTTCATCCATCAGCTCCATCGGGTCGCGGATGTCACGGTCGAGTTTGTTCATAAAGGTGAGGATCGGCGTATCACGCAGACGGGTAACTTCCATCAGCTTACGGGTACGATCTTCTACCCCTTTCGCGGCGTCGATGACCATCAGACAGCAGTCCACCGCCGTCAGCGTACGATAGGTATCTTCCGAGAAGTCTTCGTGCCCCGGGGTATCCAGCAGGTTGACCAGGCAATCATGATACGGGAACTGCATCACGGAGGTGGTAATGGAAATACCACGCTGCTTTTCCATCTCCATCCAGTCAGATTTTGCATGCTGGTTGGAACCACGGCCTTTTACGGTACCCGCAGTCTGAATCGCCTGTCCGAACAGCAACACCTTCTCGGTGATGGTCGTTTTACCGGCATCCGGGTGAGAGATAATGGCAAAAGTACGGCGCCTGGCCACCTCTTGCAGATAAGGAGACAACGTCATAATGAAATCTTCTATATAAGCGCGGCGTCAGGCCGCGCATCATGGGATACGAAAAATGCGGCTATTTTACCCATCAATGGGGGGCAGGCAATCATTGTTTACACAGGAGCTGCTCCAGTTCGTTCAATGACGTGACGGTCCAGGTCGGCTGGATACCTTCCGGCAACGTGCGACCGTGTGCATTCAGCCAGACGGTCGACAGGCCGGCGTTCATCCCGCCACGAATATCCGACTCCGCGGTGTCCCCGACCATCAGCACTCGTTCACGATCGGGATTGCCCGCTTGTTCCAGCGCATAATCAAAAATACGCGGATCCGGCTTAGGTACGCCCACCTCTTCAGAGATCACCAGCGCGTCAAAATGATCGCGCAGGCCCGTACGCTCAAGGCGGATCTGCTGCAGGGCGGTAAACCCGTTGGTAATAATGCCCAGCTTCGCCTTGCCCTTCAGGGCGTCCAGCAGGGAAACCGCGCCCGGCAACGGCGCGCAGATATCCGCCATGGCATTAAGAAAGGCATCGTTAAGCGCACCCGGGCTGACGTTTAACCGCTCGGCCCAGACATCAAAGCGCTGGTGCTGCAGCTGTAACGCGGTGATGGCACCGTTCTGGTAATCCACCCACAGCGGTTTGTTTACCGCCTGATAGTCCTGAAAGTCTTCAGCGGTGAAGGTAACGCTATAATCGAGAAACATCCGCTGTAGGCCGCCAAACGAGTCAAACGTAAACAGCGTTTCGTCGGCATCAAAGAAAATCCAGTCCCATTTCATCGTTACAACCTTATTTTAGTTATCCAAGCGGCAGAGCCATTATGATGGCGTCTTCACGTCCCTCTGCGGTGGGGTAGTAGTTACGGCGGATAGTCGCCTCGTTAAAGCCTAAGCTTTCATAGAGTGCGATGGCGGCGACATTCGACGCGCGCACCTCCAGCCACAGGGTGAAAACGTCACGGGTTTCGAGCTCGCGAATGAGATGTTCAAGCAGTTCTCTTCCCAGCCCCCGGCGCTGATACGCGGGATCAACCGCGATATTAAACAGCGTCGCTTCGTCCAGAACGACCTGCGTGATGGCAAAAGCGGCCATCGTGCCGTCGACGTCCAGACGGTAATTCAGATACCGCTCGCCCTGATTGCTGGCGAGGGTTTTTTCGCTCCATGGAAAAGCATGGGCGCGCGTTTCAATCGCGTACGCCGCGGTCAGATCAGGCGTCGTGAGGGAAGAAATCGTGTTCATAGTCGCAGATTTGTTGCCATAGCGCGCTGCGCGCTTTTGGGTTGGCTTTCAGTTCGTCCAGCGCTGGCGAGCAGATCTGGCTCCCTTCCAGGGAGACCTCATCGATGTCTCCCATACGCCAGCTGTTGCAGCGGCTGTCGGATGGCAGCATGGTGACCCTGTCTGGCGTAAGCTGTAAAACCTGTTCAGTGGTCAGCTTCAGGCTACGAAGGACATCACCAATAAGGGGTTCATTCAGGGCAGGCAGTTCCTCCGCCACCATCACCAGCCGGACGTGCGCAGGGATGGAGATGGCGATTTCGCCCTGCAACGCCGTCGGGCGACGCAAGGCCCACTGGGTGATGCCCAGTTGCTGCAACTGCCAGTCTCGTCGGGATGTCATAGGGAAAACTCCTGTCTCTCAGGCGCGCAAATATAGCAAATGTGTCGAAACTGCGCCATCTACCTACTATAATCCCCGCCTGAGTTAATTGAGGAACAATTCATGTCTGCATTTACCCCGGCAAGTGAAGTCTTGCTGCGTCACAGTGATGATTTCGAAGAAAGCCGTATTCTGTTTGCCGGAGATATGCAGGATGACCTGCCCGCACGTTTCGACTGTGCTGAAAGCCGTGCCCACACCCAATACTACCACCACTGGCAGGTACTGAGCCGCCAGATGGACGACCGCGCGCGCTTTAGCCTGGTCGCTGAACAGAGCGACATCGCCGACTGCGACACGCTCATCTACTACTGGCCGAAGAACAAGCCAGAAGCCCAGTTCCAGCTGATGAACCTGCTTTCTCTGCTGCCCGTTGGCTGCGATATTTTCGTGGTCGGTGAGAACCGCAGCGGCGTTCGTAGCGCAGAACAGATGCTGGAAGGCTATGCGCAGCTGAATAAAATCGACAGTGCCCGTCGCTGTGGCCTGTATCACGGCCGTCTGGAAAAACAGGCGACCTTTGATGCTGAGAGATTCTGGGATGAGTATCAGCTTGACGGTCTGACCATTAAAACTCTGCCAGGCGTCTTCAGCCGCGACGGTCTGGACGTGGGCAGCCAGCTGCTGCTCTCCACCCTGACGCCGCATACGAAAGGCAAAGTGCTGGATGTCGGCTGTGGCGCGGGTGTACTGGCGACCGTACTGGCGAGCCATTCGCCAAAAGTGCGCTTAACCCTGTGCGATGTGAGCGCCCCGGCGGTTGAAGCAAGCCGCGCAACGCTTGCTGCAAACGGCCTGGAAGGCGACGTGTTTGCCAGCAACGTCTTCTCTGACGTGAATGGCCGTTTCGACATGATCATCTCCAACCCGCCGTTCCACGATGGCATGGAAACCAGCCTTGAAGCGGCGCAAACGCTGATCCGTGGTGCAGTACGTCATCTGAACAGCGGGGGTGAACTGCGTATCGTGGCTAACGCCTTCTTACCGTACCCGAAAGTGCTGGATGAAACCTTTGGCTTCCATGAAGTCATCGCCCAGACGGGTCGCTTTAAGGTTTACCGCACCGTGATGACGCGTCAGGCTAAGAAGTAATCCCCTTATCTGGCAGGCCGGATACGCGTAACCGCTATCCGGCAAAACCTGGCGCTACCATCGGCCATTTTTGCAGCAATCAAAACAGCGTGCGCATTTTTCTGTTGACGTAAAGCTGAAAACATCTAGAATGCGCCTCCGTGGTTACGATACTTTTACAGTGTCGATGGTATGCGAAGGTGGCGGAATTGGTAGACGCGCTAGCTTCAGGTGTTAGTGTCCTTACGGACGTGGGGGTTCAAGTCCCCCCCCTCGCACCATAAATCACGTTGATATTGCTCGCACTGGGCGAAGGTGGCGGAATTGGTAGACGCGCTAGCTTCAGGTGTTAGTGTTCTTACGGACGTGGGGGTTCAAGTCCCCCCCCTCGCACCAACGAGGCGATATCAAAAAAGTAAGATGACTGTGCGAAGGTGGCGGAATTGGTAGACGCGCTAGCTTCAGGTGTTAGTGTCCTTACGGACGTGGGGGTTCAAGTCCCCCCCCTCGCACCAATTATCTTACATCCTTTCTGACGTTCTTCTCGCTTTCCGCTTATTTCAAACTCATCAGTATCACCAGAATTCCACTGACCAGTGCTACGCATGACGGCAGTAACACAAAGTGGCGTAGCTGTTTATGCCAGATCATCCCTGACGTCACTAACAGTCCTGACACAATGAGCGCTTTCCAGACATCAATGGAGAGATCGGCAAACATCAGACCGCCAAGAATCGCCCCCGGCAGTAACACTCCCCAACCACTTCCCAGCGCCCTGTTCAACATGGTTCGCCCTCTCACACTGATAATGATAACCAATATCATATGATATCAATTATCATTTGTCAGCACGATTAATCAAAAACTCTCCCCCTTTACCTTTCCTGTAATGACAGGAAATGCCTAAGGTGATAAATTGCTCACCTGTTAACTAGACCTAAAGTTTTTCTGATAATTACTCTTTGAGTTTTTTGCATCTTTCATTGCGAAACAACACCTATTTACCTGTTTTAATTAAATATTAATAAAAACGCACTACTATGACATCACAATCCTGGCGGTCTTTGGTCCACAGTAAATATCAATTATCGTTACGTTTATTTTTATTTTTGAACGCGACCTCAGCTGTGTTCTCGGTAACAAACCCGCTCTATTCTATTCGCCTGTTATCGGTCCCTCTGATTTCTATTTTTGTTATCAGCATCGGGCTACTCGTCTGGCACTGGAAAAAGAGAACCCGCAAGGTAAATATTCCTGCCGTTTCAGCGATCTTCGGTATTTTATGGGCATGGCAGGTGGCCTCGAAATTTTCGTTAATTACCCACGATCAGGCGACCTATTTGATCATGGCATTATTAACGGTACTGTTTATTGGTACGCTGGCCTTCGCCAGTAATATCAAAGCATTTACGCTGCACTCCTTCCCCACCTTTATTGTCTGCCTGTGGTTAAGTAATCATGATATATGGCTGAGAATGACCTATTCTTTCGCACTTCCTGTGGTAGCAATTGCGATTCATAACATTTTGCAAAGACGTAACGATCGCTTCGCGCAGGAACTGCTTTCCCGTTTGCTGGAGGAGCGTGAGACCCTCACCGATCTGAGCATGATGGACCCGCTTACCGGCCTTTATAACCGTCGCGGACTGCAAAGCCGGCTGGAGAATCTTCCGGCAGTGGAGAACGGCGAGCACTTTGTCCTGCTGATGGATATCGACCACTTTAAGGCCTACAACGACCACTACGGCCATATGATGGGCGACCAGGCGCTGATCCGGGTCTCTGCTGCCATCCGTGATGCCGTGCGTTCACGCGATATTGTGGCGCGCTTCGGCGGGGAAGAATTTATGGTTCTGCTGACCAATATTTCTCTCGAGCATGCCCGCCAGACGGCAGAGCGGATCCGCCAGAAAGTCTACGATTTAAAAATCCCGCATATGTTCAATGAAAGCGTGGCGACAAACGTCACCATCAGCATTGGGATTGCCATTTTTGAGGATGAAGACGCCGAAGGCGCACTGGAGAAAGCGGACAAAGCCCTCTACGAAGCAAAGCATATGGGGCGCAATAACATCCTGCTGAGCGAAGAGCTTCAGACCGCGTAAGCGCGGCGTCATATAACGAGGACAAAAGTCTTGCCATCGGTATGAGCAATAGTTAGGATTGGCAATCATTATCATTTAGATTTGTATCTCTACTATGGCCACTCATACCGCACAAATCGTTGAACCACTTCTCTGGAGAGCCCGCCTCCCCACCGGGAATGTTTCGCTTGCGGATGCCATCAGGGATAAGATCGCTAAAACCCGCGCCCACCTGCTGGACTTTATCAGGCTGGATGAAGCGCACCCGCACCACGCCATGACGCTGGAAGAGTGGCGACAGCCGTCGACACTGCAGTCGTTGCTGGCAACCTATTCCGACCATATCTATCGCAATCAACCGACCCTTACGCGGGAAAATAAACCCCTGCTCTCCCTCTGGGCGCAGTGGTATATCGGGCTGATGGTGCCCCCACTCATGCTGGCGCTGCTCACACAAAAGGGCATGCTGGAACTCTCCCCGGAATATTTTCATGTCGAGTTCCACGAGACCGGCCGTGCGGCCTGTTTCTGGATTGATCTCCACGAAGACCAGAACGCAGAGCACCTCTCTGCTCAGGAACGTATGGAGCAACTCATTACTCGCGCCCTGATCCCGGTAGTGGATGCGCTGGAAGAGACGGGGGAAATCAACGGGAAGCTTATCTGGAGCAATACCGGGTATTTAATCCACTGGTATTTGACGGAAATGAAACCTCTGCTCGGTGATGAGAAGGTCGAGGCCCTGCGCCAGTCCTGTTTCTTTGCAAAACAGCTTTCCGATGGTCGCGATAACCCGTTATTCCGCACCGTGGTCCTTCGTGACGGGCTTCTGGTTCGTCGCACCTGCTGCCAGCGTTATCGCCTGCCGGACGTTCAGCAGTGTGGAGATTGTACGCTCAAGTAAGGTCAGGTGTTGCCGGGCCGCATTAACGCTGACCCGGCATCCGTTTCTCACGCTACCTGCTGATTTTCCTCTTCCGCATTACGTTGCGCTTCTTCTGCTTCCTGCTCCAGCAGTTGCTTCTCGTACACTTTAAAGAACGGGAAGTAGATGATGGCCGATACGCACGCCAGGACCACTACCAGAATGGCTGCACGGAAATCCCAGCCCAGCGCCCATGCGGCACCTACCGGTGCAGGTGCCGTCCACGGCACAACGGAGATCACGCGGCCAATCAGATCGAACTTCATCGCCGACCAGGCCAGCACGGCGTTAACCATGGGTGCCAGCAGGAACGGAATAAAGAACACCGGGTTCATGACAATCGGCGTACCGAATATAACGGGTTCGTTGATGTTAAACAGGCTTGGCACCACGCTCAGGCGGCCGATAGAACGCAGATGAGCGGAGCGGCTGCGCAGGTAGCAGAACACCAGCCCCATCGTGGCACCTGACCCCCCGATGACGATAAAGAACGTCCAGAACGCTTCCATAAAAATATGCGGCAGCGGCTGGCTGGCGGCCAGCGCGGTCTGGTTAGCGCCCAGGTTGGTCAGCCAGAACATCTGCAACATCCCGGAGACAATCGCGGCGCCGTGGATCCCGGCGAACCACAGCAAATGCCCAATCAACACCGCCAGCAGGATTGCCGGCAGGGAGTCTGCGGCGGAAACCAGCGGTTTGAAGACAGACATAATCGCCTGCGGGATCAGCATGCCAAACTCAGACTGAATCACCAGACTCAGCGGGTAAAGCGTCAACACCACCACCAGCACCGGGATCAACAGATCAAAAGAGTTTTTGATCATCGGCGGAACCTGGTCCGGCAGACGGATCCCGATGTTATGTGCTTTGAGAAAACGCATCATCTCAACGCAGTAGATAGCCACCAGAATCGCGGTAAAAATGCCTGTCCCGCCGAGGCTGTCGACCGGAAGCGTGCCTTTGGTTTTCGGCGCCGCGACCAGCAGAAACGCCATCAGCGACAGCATGGCGCACATAAACGGGTCTAACTGATGCGATTTGACATAGTGTTTGCCAAGGTTATAGGCAATGGCCGCGCAGATATACAGGGACATAACGCCCATCGTCATATCAAACGGCGTGAGGATCTGACCTTCAAATTGCTTCGCCATGTCCAGCCAGGCGCGCGCGAAACCCCAGGTGGTATCAGGCGAAAACGGTGGATACGCGAAGACGAGTAAAAATGAACCCACAATCATGAACGGCATCGCGGAGATAAAGCCATCACGAATAGCCATAACATGACGCTGGGAGGAGATCCGCCCGGCAATCGGGCTGACGTAATTTTCTACAAAACGAAATATCAGATTAAACGCAGCATGGTTGGCAGACATAGCAGATCTCCTTTCAGACGTTTATGACGGGCGCATGCACGCCATACGTTGGTCCATACATCACCTTCACAACCTTGCCGGCGCGTTTACCAGCGGTACTGCTCAGACGGAATGGTTTCATATTTAGCTCTTATTATTGGATACAGGGGACGTTACATAGTCAGTATTAATCTCTCACTCACGGTCTGCAACCGGTTACTGTAACCGGTTTCTGTGAATGTGAAGGCGATCCAGAAATCGGCCGTGTGGGATATTTGTTACTGAAGAGATATTTACAGAGCATAAATTCTTATGACAGATTACGCGGGATATTTGTCAGGAGGAAACAATGAGTTTGCAGTCTGTACAGCAGTTTTTTGCCGACAACGCTCCGGATATAGAGGTTATTGAACTTAGCCAGAGTACCGCAACCGTTGCGTTGGCTGCTGCCGCCCATCGTGTTGAGCCGGGACAAATCGCCAAAACGCTGTCGTTGAAGGTTAAAAATGACGTCATTCTGGTGGTCGCGAAAGGTGATGCGCGTCTGGATAATAAAAAACTGAATGACACGTTTGGCGCAAAAGCACGCATGCTCAGTTGTGATGAAGTGGTGACCATCACGGGCCATCCTGTTGGCGGCGTGTGCCCGTTTGGGCTGGAAAATCCGCTCGCGGTTTATTGCGATATTTCACTGAAACAGTATGCTGAAGTGCTGCCGGCCGCGGGTGCAATTCACAGTGCCGTGCGTATTTCACCAGACAGAATGGCAGAACTGACGTCCGCAAAATGGGTAGATGTTTGCATCTGAATGAGGCGCCAGAGCCTGTCTGGCGCACAGATATCAGCTTATAAAAATGTCGGCTGGCTTAATACTGATGTTCGCGGATCCCGGGCCGGGAGATGAGTCAGAATATCTGCCGCATCAAGCAGCCCCACGTCAGAATTGACCCCAAGCTTCACCATCGCATTAAACTTGTGCGCCCGGATGGTCTTAATATTGCGCTCAAGCTGCGCGGCGATTTCAGGGATAGAAAACCCGCAGGACATATACCGCAAAATCGCCCGCTCCGTTGGGCTTAACATCCTGTTTTGACTCTTGTACCAGTGGTTGAGCATATTGTCATTGATGTGCAGCGTTTCACTCAGCAACACCAGCAGTTCCTCCTGCAGGCGGTCGAGCGACACCGATTTACTGACGACACCGTGAAGGCGTGAAGGGGAAAGATGGCTGATTAACCGCGCTTCCATTTCATCTGCCGCCAGGATGATGCGCTGAATATGATTATGCGTAAACGCGAGATCCCGCAGGGATGCCAGGCAGTTTCGACGCTCTTCTCGCGCATCAGAAAGTGAATAAATCAGCGAGAAAAAAGAGACATGAGGAAGCGCCTTCTTAAAGCTGTCAAATTCACTGAACATGTGCAGTTGATAATGGCTGAGCGTGGGCAGTGCAAACAGGTGCTCCAGCCCGACGGCACTCATCGCGCAATTTTCGATGACGGCAATATGTCTTGTTGAACCGGTTTTATCCATTCCTCGAACTCTCCATAGGCTGACATTAAACTCAGCTCTCTCAATCCCTGAGTACTGTTGATCCAGGCGTACAGATCGGCATTACTCCGTAATGACAACCGTCGCATCGCACTGTTTTTCTGTGCACTGATCGTTTTATTGCTCTTCTTGAGCAAAGTGGCAATTTGGTTAATCCCCCAGCCCTTGCCTAACAGACGCAATACCTTGCGTTCAGAGTGAGTGAGCGCAATGACGCGGTCGTCTTCATCATCGTTACAGGCAGGCTCGGGCGTTAATAACGTCTGGCTTATCCGCTCTGCCCGTTCACTGCCTGCACGGATGGCGTTAATTACGCCTTCTATCGGCTCCATATCAGAAAGCAACGTGCTTTCCGGACGCATAAGCAGCTCAACGGCAATAGGGTAAAGCGGTCGGGAGACTAAAAAAATCCAGTGAATATCCCGATATTGATTTAATAAACCGTAATATTCTTCGAGCGTGCCCCGAGGATTCCTGTATTCACCTGAAATATCAGCGATAATGACGTCTGCACGCCGTAACTGCAGCAGAGTTAATTCCTGCAGCGAACGGCAAAACGTTAAATCAACATCGGCAAAATGGCGTGTCATCACGCCCCCCAACCCGTTTTGCATTACGGGTATCCTGCTAATGACGACGCCATGTTTACCATTCAATGACGACATAGACCCTCCGTGTCCATTTTCATATGATGAGTAACGTTAAAACGCATCAAGGTATAAGTGTATTCGTCCCTGAGTGTAAAACTGATTAATACAAGCAGAAGATGAGATGTGTGCTTCATTTAAGAAATGCCTAAAACAGCGGTAATATCTCACAAAGCACAGATAAATTTAATTATAAAGGCCTTAAAATAATTAAAATATAAACTTAGTAAAACTAAATATAAATATCTTATATTTCCCAATTAATAATTCATCATATTTATGGCCCAAAACCGCATCCCGCCGCCAGACAGCCCGCAACTGTTTGCATAAATCTTGATCTGACCCACAGCTAGAGGCACTGCAGTTTGTGCTAAAAGTAAGCATGACGGGCCATCAGGCAAGCTATTCACCTTCTCTTCAGGACATGACATGCAGGCAGATCGATCAACGCAGCGTGCCATCACGCGGCTCTGTATTCAGTGCGGTCTTTTTCTGCTCCAGCACGGGGCGGAAAGCGCGCTGGTCGAGGAACTTTCCACCCGGTTGGGGCTGGCGCTGGGTATGGATAGCGTTGAGAGCGCCATTTCATCCAATGCTATCGTGTTGACCACCATAAAAGACGGTCAGTGCCTGACCTCCACCCGCAAAAACCACGACCGTGGTATCAATATGCACGTTGTAACTGAGGTCCAGCATATTGTCATTCTTGCTGAGCATAAGCTTCTCGACCTGCACGACATTGAAAAACGGTTCAACCAGATTAAGCCCTTACGTTATCCCCGCTGGCTGGTGGTGTTAATGGTCGGGCTGTCCTGCGCCTGTTTTTGTAAGCTCAACAAAGGCGGCTGGGACGGCGCGGTCATCACCTTTTTCGCCAGCAGCATCGCTATGTACGTGCGCCAGCTCCTGACGCACCGCCAACTCCACCCGCAAATTAATTTCTGCATTACCGCTTTTGTCGCCACCACGGTGTCTGGCCTGCTGCTTCGTCTGCCGCAGTTTGCCAACACGCCGACGATTGCCATGGCGGCCAGCGTGCTTCTGCTGGTGCCCGGCTTCCCGTTGATTAACGCCGTAGCCGATATGTTTAAGGGTCACATCAATACCGGTCTGGCACGCTGGGCGATTGCCAGCCTGCTGACGCTTGCAACCTGCATTGGTGTGGTAATGGCCATGACACTCTGGGGGTTACGCGGATGGGCGTGATCGATTTTCTGCTGGCGCTGGCGCAGGATATGCTGCTGGCCGCGATCCCTGCCGTCGGTTTTGCGATGGTCTTTAACGTTCCGCAACGCGCGCTACCGTGGTGCGCGCTGTTGGGTGCTATTGGTCATGGCTCGCGAATGGTGATGATGACGGCGGGATTCAACATTGAATGGTCAACATTTATGGCCTCAATGCTGGTCGGTAGCATCGGAATTCAGTGGTCGCGCTGGTATCTGGCGCATCCCAAGGTGTTCACCGTCGCCGCCGTTATCCCGATGTTCCCCGGCATATCTGCCTATACGGCCATGATTTCCGCGGTAAAAATCAGCCATTTCGGCTACACCGAACCGCAAATGATCCTCCTTCTGAGCAACTTTCTTAAGGCTTCGTCCATTGTCGGTGCGCTCTCTATCGGACTGTCGATCCCCGGACTGTGGCTGTACCGCAAACGTCCACGGGTTTGAGATTTGTGTTATTACGCTGCCGTGAGGATAATCACTCCCATCCGTTTGGTGATGATAAGGAAAGGATGTGGCTAACCCAGGCAGCGAACTCCCCGAGCACAATGAAGAATCCAGCCTGAAAGAGAAAATCTTTCAGAGCGCTATCACACTGTTTGCCGAATACGGGTTGAACGGTGCCCGCATGGAACAAATTGCGGAGAAAGCTGGCACCACCAAACGCATGGTTGTTTACCACTTCAAAAACAAAGAGAACCTGTATCTTCTCGTGCTGGAGTATGTTTACACCCAGATCCGCGCCAGTGAACAGGCGCTCAGCCTGGCGGGAATGCCCCCTGTCGAAGCACTGGTTCATCTGGTTGAAGCCACCTTTGACTACCATGCCGACCACCCGGATTACATCCGCATTATCTGCATGGAAAACATGCAGCGTGGCCGTTTTATGCAGCAGTCCAGCTACCTCCGCCAGGTCAACCGCAGCGCGCTTGATCTGCTGGAAGCGATCCTCCGTCGCGGGAAAGAAAAGCAGTTGTTCAATCAGACGGTTGAAGCCCGCGATCTGCATCGTTTGATCAGCAGTTTCAGCTTCCACTACGTTGCCAACAGCTACACCTTCACCCTGCTGTTTGAAGAGGGTGCGGACGAACAGGCACAGCGCCAGCACTACCGTAAAATGGCCGTTCAGGTGGCGCTCCGCTATACCTGCCCATAAAATAGCTTGCAATTAAATCGCGCACTATCTATATTCATCTCATGAACGCGAAAACGAACGACACGACCGCTGCGCTCCTGCTGGATAACCAGCTCTGCTTTGCTCTCTATTCAGCAAATCTGGCGCTGAACAAGTTGTACCGGCAACTGCTGGCACCGCTGAACCTGACTTACCCGCAATACCTGGTGATGCTGGTGCTGTGGGAGCAGGATGACATTACGGTGTCGGACATCGGTGAACGGTTGTTCCTTGACTCTGCCACGCTGACGCCGCTGTTGAAGCGTCTGGAAAGCGCGGGGCTGATAAACCGCCACCGCTCACGTAAAGACGAGCGTCAGGTCGCCGTCACCCTGAGCGATGCGGGACGTCATCTCCAGCAGCAGGCTTCCGGGATCCCCCATGCAGTGGGATGCGCCGCCCAGTGTGATACCGAGACCATGCTGTCACTTAAGCAGCAGCTGGAACGTTTGCGACAACAGATCCAACGCGCGTAAGGCTATACTTTACGCGTATTTATTTACCCATATATATCGCACGCTATTTAATAGCGCACATTAATGTAAGATGAGGAATCTGCCATGTCTTTAGAAAAAGTTGTCTACACTGCCAAAGCAAAAGCAACCGGGGGCCGTGATGGCCGTGCGACCTCTTCCGACGGCGTACTGGACGTTAAACTCGGCGTGCCAAAAGAGATGGGCGGCATGGGCGGTGACGTCACCAACCCTGAGCAGCTGTTTGCTGCCGGCTACTCTGCCTGCTTCCTGGGTGCCATGAAGTTTGTAGCCGCTCGCGACAAATTTACCCTGCCGAAAGAGGCCTTTATTGAAGGCGAAGTGGGGATTGGGCCGCTGCCAACCGGTTTTGGTATCGAAGCAAAACTGAACATCCACGTTGAAGGTATGGATCCTGCAGAAGCCAAAAAACTGGTCGATGCAGCACACATTGTGTGTCCGTACTCTAACGCGACCCGCGGTAACATCGACGTAACGCTGAACATTATCGCCTGATAACTGCCTGATGGCGTTACGCTTATCAGGCCAGCTGTTGTCGCCCCGGCAGGCATCGCGCCGCCGGGGAAAACCCTCCTTCCCTTCCCGCTCTCTGTGCTACCATAAGCCCATATCACGCCCGTAGTTATCAGTAGAGTAAGCGTTATGTCCTCCAGAATTCTGACCACCAGCATTGCTGGTATTGATGCCTTTATGCGCGATCCCCGCGGTGTGCTGACCCACGCCGAAGGCGGCACGGTTGCGGTATTTGCTGACAACGCTCCGGCGTTTTATGCCATCACACCGGAACGTCTGGCACAGCTTCTGGAGATTGAAGCGCAGTTGTCCCGCCCGGCGAGCGACGTAACCCTCGATAACCAGTTCTTTGACGAGCCGGTTAACGTCCCCATGGCCGTTCCCATGGGAAAATTTGCCCTGTATGCGGGCTGGCAACCTGATGCTGATTTTCAACGGCAGGCGGCATTGTGGGGCATAGCGTTAACGCAACCGGCTACCCCCGAAGAGCTGGCCGCGTTTACCGCCTGGTGGCAGGCGGAAGGCAAAGTATTCACCCATATTCAGTGGCAACAGAAGCTCGCGCGTCATCTGCAAATTAATCGCGCCAGCAATAACGGCCAGCCAAAACGTGATATCAACGCGTTTTCCGAACCGGATAAACAGATCCCTAATGGATTCCGAGGTGCGAAATGAAGAACGTCGGCGACCTGATGAAACGTCTGCAAAAGATGATGCCAGCCAACGTGAAGCCCGCCTTCACGACGGGTGAAGAACTCCTGGCGTGGCAAAAAGAGCAGGGTAAGATCCGCGCCGCCGCGCTGGCCCGAGAAAACCGGGCGATGAAAATGCAGCGCACCTTTAACCGTTCCGGTATTCGCCCCCTGCACCAGAACTGCTCATTTGATAACTATAAAATTGAGACCAACGGGCAGATGAATGCACTCGCTGCCGCGCGTCAGTACGTGGATGAATTCGACGGCAATATCGCCAGCTTCATTTTTAGCGGCAAGCCTGGCACGGGGAAAAACCACCTGGCGGCCGCTATCTGTAACGAGCTGCTGCTGCGCGGGAAATCGGTGCTGATCATCACCGTGGCCGATATCATGTCCGCCATGAAAGACACCTTCAGCAACCGCGAAACCAGCGAAGAGCAACTGCTTAACGACCTGAGTAATGTCGATTTACTGGTTATTGATGAGATTGGCGTCCAGACCGAATCCCGCTATGAAAAAGTGATCATTAACCAGATTGTCGATCGCCGCTCTTCCTCCAAACGCCCCACCGGCATGCTGACTAACCACAACATCGACGAAATGACCCGCTTGCTGGGCGAACGCGTCATGGATCGCATGAAGCTCGGGAACAGTCTGTATGTCATCTTCGACTGGGAAAGTTACCGCAGCCGTGTCACCGGTAAAGAGTATTAAGATATTTCCAGGAAAGACCGGTGGCCCGGAGGTATATACTGACTCCACTTTCGCCCCAAAACGGACCTTTTTTGAGTAAGCCATTATGAAAAAACAGTTTCTTTTCAGCACCGTATTAGGCGCCCTGCTGGTTACCGGCGCGGCACAGGCCGCATCCTGGCAGGATTCGCTGTCCAGCGCAGCGAGCGAACTGACCAAAGAGAGCAGCAGCACCCAGGGCGGGCTGTCAGCCTCTTCCCTTACCGGCCTGCTGGGTAACAGCACCCAGAGCCTGAGCGCAGGCACAATGAACAACGCCGCGGGGATTCTGGAATATTGCGCGAAGCAAAAACTGGCCTCCGTGACCGACGCGCAAAACGTGAAAAATCAGGTGCTTGGCAAACTCGGTCTGGATACACAGGAGCAGAAACAGGACACCAACTATATGGATGGTATTCAGGGCCTGCTGAATGCGCAAAACGGTCAACAGCTCAACCTGAGCACCATCGGCAACTCCTCGCTGGCGAAACAGGTGAAAACCAAAGCCTGCGATCTGGTGCTGAAACAAGGCGTTAATTTCATCTCCTGATCCCCGCCTGTATTGCCATTACACGCCGCGTTTAAGACGTTACTCTTTTAACGCGGCGTTAAAGCCGTCTTTTTCCTGCCTGCCACCGTCTGAGCGTCCGTATGTCAGGATGCGACCCCCTTCAAAAAAACGATTTTCTAAACCAAATCCTAACAACAGCACACTTTCGTGACACTAAAATTGCAGCTACACGACAACGCAATTACATTGTATAACCCAAAAAATAATCAGTTAGCCAGCTAAGCGCCTGGCGTCATGAGGATAGACTGTTGTCAGAGTTAATGTCCCTTGTCCTTTTTCTGGCCTCTGTCGGCGTTTACGCCTGCAAAGCGGGCCGTAACACCTGGTGGTTTATCGCCACGCTGGTGGTGCTCGGCATTTTTATTATTTTAAACATTACCTTATACGCCAGCGATTACTTTACCGGTGACGGCATTAACGATGCGGTGCTCTACACGCTGACGAATAGCCTGACAGGTGCGGGCGTGGGTAAATACATTCTTCCCGGGCTTGGCCTAATTGCGGCGCTGGTGATTATTTTTGGTGCCCTGGCCTGGGTGCTGCGCCGCCGTCGACATCTTCCGCATCATGGCGGCTACAGCCTGCTGGCACTCTGTCTGGCGCTGGCGTCCGTGGATGCCAGCCCGGCATTTCATCAGATAACCGAGCTGGTAAAGTCACAGTCGCGCGACGGCGACCCGGATTTCATGGCCTGGTATAAAGAGCCGTCCAAAAAAATAGCCAACCCGAAGCTTAACCTGGTGTATATCTACGGCGAGAGTCTGGAACGCACCTGGTTTGATAACAATGCTTTTCCGAACCTGACGCCGGAGCTGGGCGCGCTGAAAAACGAAAGCCTTGATTTCAGCCACACCGCGCAGCTGCCCGGTACGGATTACACCATCGCCGGGATGGTTGCCTCGCAGTGCGGTATCCCGCTCTTCGCCCCCTTTGAGGGTAATGCCTCAGCCTCAATGTCGAGCTTCTTCCCGCAGAACGTTTGCCTCGGCGATATCCTGAAAAACTCCGGCTACGAAAACTACTTCGTACAGGGGGCCAACCTGCGCTTTGCCGGAAAAGACGTGTTCCTGAAATCCCACGGTTTTGACCATCTGTATGGCTCAGAAGAGTTAAAAACGACCGTTGCCGACCCGCATTACCGCAACGACTGGGGCTTTTACGACGACACGGTACTGGACGAAACCTGGAAAAAGTTCGAGGAACTGTCCCGCGCCGGCAAGCGTTTCTCCCTCTTTGCCCTGACGGTAGATACCCACCATCCGGACGGGTTTGTCTCGCGCACCTGTAAGCGCAAACGCTATGAGATTGACGGCAAAAACAACACGTCGTTCAGCGCGGTAACCTGCAGCCAGGAGCATATCGCCGCTCTGGTCGAGAAAATCAAAGCCTCGCCGTATTTTAAAAACACGGTCATCGTCGTCTCATCTGACCATCTGGCGATGAAAAACAGCGCCTGGGATCAGCTCAGCAAACAGGATCGCAGCAATCTGTTCTTCATTCTGCGCGGCGACCAGCCGCAACAGGATGTGATCGCCACCAAACGCAACTCCATGGATAACGGCGCAACCGTGCTGGACATTCTGGGCGGGGATAACTTTATTGGCCTTGGCCGCAGTACGCTCTCGGGGCAGTCACTGTCGGAAGTGTTCCTCAACATGAAGGAGAAAATCCTTGCGTGGAAGCCGGACATCATCCGCCTGTGGAACTTCCCGAAAGAGATGAAAGACTTCACCATCGATCAGGATAAAAACACCATCGCCTTCTCCGGCAGCCATTTCCGTCTGCCGCTGCTGCTGCGCGTGTCGGATACGCGCGTCGAACCGCTGCCGGAAAGCGAATACTCTGCGCCGCTGCGTTTCCAGCTGGCCGACTTCGCCCCTCGCGATAATTTTGTCTGGGTCGACAAGTGCTACAAAATGGGCCAGCTCTGGTCCCAGCCACTGGCTCTCTCAACCGACTGGTGCGTTTCTCAGGGACAGCTTGGCGGGGAGCAAACCGTGCAGCATGTCGATAAAGCGCAATGGAAAGGCAAAACCGCATTCAACGATACGGTCATCGATACCGCGCGCTATCAGCGAAATGTCGACATGCTGAAAATCGTGGATAACGATATTCGCTATAAAGCAGACAGCTTTATCTTCAACGTGGCCGGGGCACCGGAAGAGGTCAAACAGTTCAGCGGCATCTCGCGTCCGGAATCCTGGGGGCGCTGGTCTAATGCGCAGCTGGGCAGTGAAGTGAAGATTGAGTACGCACATCCTCTGCCGGAAAAATTCGACCTGGTGATCACCGCCCGGGCCTATGGTCCAAACGCGAACCGTCCCATCCCGGTGCGTGTGGGCGATAAAGAGCAAACGCTGACGCTGGGAAATGACGTCACCACCACCACGCTGCATTTTGATAATCCTTCCCGCAGCAATACGCTGGTGATTGTTCCGCCGGACCCGCAGCCGACGAATGAGGGAAATATTCTTGGCCATTCACCGCGCGAGCTCGGCATCGGGATGGTAGAGATTAAAATTGTCAGTAAAGAGAGCTGATCCCTTCTGCGCCCGGCGTTCTGTCGGGCGCTTTATGTAAATATATAATCCTATAAAACCATTAAAAATAAGACAGAGACACCATATATCTCTCATTTCTATTTATAAATTCACCAGAAAGAAATCATATCTCAGAATGTGTAACTCCTTACACCCTGAGAGAGTTACCCACTTTTTATCATGCTAACCGGCAATACGTTCGAATCCACCCTGGCACAGCGCAGCGGAGTACGACCAGCGCTACCAGGGGAAAAAACCCTGATGCCGCAGACACTGAATGCCGACTATAAGGTCATCGTTTTAAGCGGCAATGCCTTCTTGTGGCTGGGCCTGAAGACGTTCATCTCGCAGAGTGTGGACCCCTGCCCTGAAATTTTCTGGATTAACGACGTGAGCCCTGAGGGGATCCTACCCCTGCGGCAACTGATGTTGAATATCCGCGTCAAAAAAGGGTGGCTGGTATTCACCGATGCGTCCCGCGTCAACGATATTAAAATCATTCTGGGGGGTGAGCGTGTCCACGTGGTGGCGGGAAACCTGTCACTCGCGCAGCTCAGCCGCTGTTTTCAGAACACGCCGTTCGCAAGCGTAAAAAACGCCACGCTCACCTGCCAGGAGCTTCGGGTTTGCATGCTGTTCCGCAACGGGTTCAGCCCGGTTCGCATCGCGCAGATCCTGAATAAATCCCCGAAAACGATCTACACCCACAAGCGTAACGCGATGAACAAATTTCACTGCCAGAACCTGGCGGAATTCCATCGCAAACTCTTCCTGCTCGACTACCCGGCATCGTGTTTGTAACTGCACGGCTAATCACGTCGGGAAATAAGATCATGCGGCGTCATCTTCCCTGTCTCATTCTCTGGCTGTTGATGCTGGCGCTGCTGTCTCGCTATGCCCTTCCCGCCACGTTGGGATGACGTGGTAATCCGACTGCACGAGTAAATTGCTTTAAATCTTGTCTGGATCAATGTTATCGGTAACAATGGCGCTAAAATAGCCAGCGTGTTATGTCCGACAAGGCACAGCCTTATCTTCTTTTTTGTTATTTTTTCTGTATTACAATAACTTATGAAATACCTGCTTGCTGACGCCATCGTCTATAACGACGAAGACGGTTCTGTTTCTCTTATCAATGCACCCGATCTGGACAGACAAATCCTCACCTGTACCGCCAACGCCATCATGAAGCTGCTGGTTCAGCATCACGGCAACGTCGTCGAACGTGACACCTTTCTGAGTGATGTCTGGGATCAACGTGGGCTCCAGGGGTCCAACAATTCGTTAAATCAATACATCAGTATTGTGCGCAAAATGCTGTCGAGCCTGCTGCCCGACACCCTGTTTATCGTCACCGTACCGAAAACGGGCTTTATGCTCAGTGCTGATATCGCGGTAACGCCCCTGGAGGACGATTTTCCCGTCGAGGAGTCGGTCCCGGCCCCACGACGCATTCAGCCAGAATGGCTATTCTGCGGTGTACTCACGCTGATGGTCGTGGCGCTGTGCATCGGCGCCTGTTTGACGAAACAGGCGCACCAGTACAGTGACACTCATCTGCTCACCCACATTGGCACCTGTCCGGTCTACACCTTCTCCCCGCTGGCAGATGTGTTTCACACTAAGGCCATGGCGCTGGCGCAGACGCTTCAGCGCGAAGGTAATCTGCCCTGCCTGAAAAACTCTATTTTCTATATGCACATCCAGAGAACACTTTTCTATGGCCACGAAGGGCGGCTGGTCCTTTCCCAGTGTTCTCTCACGGACGGTAAAGCCAGCGCCTGCCGAACGCTTTACTTTTACGAGTGGTGATATGAAACAAAAAAAAGTGTGGCTTATTCTGGCGCTCAATCTGTTGCTGATTGGCGTGACGCTGGCGTGGTACGTCTACACGCCTCCGCTGTCCGGAACCTGTGCAGGAAACCTGACATTTTCAGCCCGACATGACGATCATGATTTCTCCTTTGAAGGGGAGATTACGCTGCGCTTTCAGCCCGACAACACAGGGTACCTTACGCTTAACGGCGACGTGGTTAACGAGCCACATCACTGGGATGTTTCCCGCCAGGAGATGTTTACGTGGCGGCACGTTGAGGGTTCACTCTATGAAATATTCATACAAAGCGTGGCGCGCTTTAGCCATGACACCCTGCCATCGGGGGTCTTTGAAAAGTACGTCGCCGGCCTGACGCCGGGGAACAAAAGACTTCTGAAGATTGAACGCACGCCGGAAGACGCGCTGGTGATCAGCAATTTCTATGCGCCGGTCCTGATTTGTTCAGAATAGGCACGGCTGGTCGGGGTATACTTTCCGCCATGAACATTCTCTTTCGATCGACGACGCCCAAAGATGTTGCTGCCCTGCCCGCCATCGAGCGCGCGGCTGGCGAGCGTTTTCGGGACGTCCCCGAACTGGCCTGGCTTGCAGACGGCGACGTCATTTGCGCGGAACATCATCTTGATTACGCGAAACGCGGGTTTAGCTGGCTGGCGCTGGCAAACGACCTGCCCGTCGGGTTTATCCTTGCAGAAGCCCATCCGTCATCGCTGTTTATTGTCGAACTCTCGGTTCATCGGGAGTGGCAGGGAAGAGGAATAGGTCGGCGACTTATCGCCTGCGTCGCAGACCATGCCCGCACGCTGGGGCTGACATCGCTGACGCTGACCACCTTTTGCGAGGTGCCGTGGAATGCGCCGTTTTATGCGCGACTCGGGTTTGAAACGGTGACGATGCTAACGCCTGAACTGCGTCAGAAAAGAGAGGAAGAAGCGGCGCACGGTTTCGCGTATGACTCCCGCTGTGCCATGCGCCTGCCTCTGTGATATCGGCCTGCAAAACGCCCCATTACAGGCCGGGTCAGGCGTAGCCGCCCCCCGGCACTGTGGCAGGATTAAAACGTTTCCCAGTTTTCGCCCGCATCGGTGGTCGCGGCTTTACGCGCCATCATAGGGGCTGCAGCGGTTTTCGCTGAAGCCTGCTCGCGGGCTTTCATCTGCTCCTGCTGAATGCGGAACACGGCCACGGCCTGAGTCAGACGGCTCGCCTGCTCTTCCAGTGCCGCTGCCGCCGCGGCAGACTCTTCCACCAGCGAGGCGTTCTGCTGGGTCACGCGATCCATCTCAGCCACCGCCAGACCCACCTGATCGATACCGCGGCTCTGCTCATCAGACGCAGAGGCGATTTCACCCATGATGTCCGTCACGCGGGTTACCGCATTAACGATTTCACCCATGGTTTCGCCGGCGCTTTCTACCAGGGTAGACCCGACTTCCACGCGGCCAACAGAGTCTTCAATCAGGCTCTTGATCTCACGTGCTGCCTGGGCGCTGCGCTGTGCCAGGTTACGGACTTCACCCGCAACAACGGCAAATCCGCGGCCCTGCTCGCCCGCACGTGCCGCTTCTACCGCGGCGTTCAGTGCCAGGATGTTGGTCTGGAACGCGATGCCGTCGATCACGCTGATAATGTCGGCAATTTTCTGCGAACTGCCCGCGATGTCACGCATGGTTTGCACCACGTTATCCACCACTTTACCGCCCTTCTGCGCGGTTTCAGACGCGCTCAGCGCCAGGTTGCTCGCCTGACGGGCGTTCTCGGCGTTCTGCTTAACGGTCGCCGTCAGCTGCTCCATGCTGGCAGCGGTCTCTTCCAGGGATGCGGCCTGCTGTTCCGTACGGGAAGAGAGATCGTTGTTACCCATCGCGATTTCGCTCGCGCCGCTGTAGATGGCATTAGCACCGTTACGCACATCGCCAACGGTACGGACCAGCTCGCCCTGCATATGACGCAGCGAGTCGGCCAGTTCACCCATCTCGTTAGCACCCTGCACCTCGATGCGCTTCACCAGATCGCCGCTGGCGATATGACGAATGTTGTCGATAAGACGGGTAAGTGGCGAAATCAGCGCCTGCTTGATACCCAGCCACACGGCCACGATCACCACCAGCACCGCAATCAGTACGCTAATCAGCACCCAGATTGCCTGGCTGTAAGAGCTATTGCTGTTTTCCACCGCCATCTGATACAGCTTGTCGTTCTGCTGCAGATAGTTCACGTACTGCTTCTCAAAACCATCCTGATAGCTCTGGGTAGGTTGATCGAAGAAGGCGTTGATTTTGCCCGCGCCCAGCAGCTGGATCAGCTCCGCCAGTGCACCGTGGTAGATATCGTAGTTACGTTTGATCTCCGTCGCGTCGGCGTCGTTTTGACGCGGATCGCGTGGCAGGGCTTCGTATTCAGCCCAGTTTTTTTCTGCCTGTTTCAGAGAAGCCGCCGCAATTTGCATCAGATCGTTCACGGTCGCGCCGCTGCCGATATTGCTCTGATCCATCATGTAGCGAATACCCGCACGGTTCAGGGTATTACGGGTTTGCAGCAGGGCAACCCAGCTGGCGTTCAGCGTGGACTGTTGCTGGCGAATGGTTTGCAGGACGGTGAAATTCTCTTTGTCATGCTTGAGGGCATTGAAGAAAAGACCACCGGATGTGAGTTGTAAAAGGCCAAATATCGCTAATACCAGCATTAAGCTGGTGACAATCTTGATACGGTTTAACATGTTTTCGCTTTCCATCAGACAGATAACAGGATTTTCGGCCTGGAAAGGGAAAACTTTACGAAAATCATCCTTAAATTTGTGGTTTTTACTCTTCTTCGCGCGCTGTGATATGCCGGTTCCCCAGTTCAATAAACTCTTCCAGCAGCGCTGTCAGCTGTTGCATCTTCGCCGGCGTATATTCGGCCTCGATTTGCTGATACGCCTCTTCCACCTGCGCCTGGGCACGCTCGTATAGCCTGTTCCCCTCTTTGGTCAGCGACACATACAACTTTCGCTGATCGTTTACGGGCTTAAGGCGCAGCACCAGACCGTCACGCTCCATGCGCGTCAGAATGCCCGTCAGACTGGGACGCAAGATACAGGTGCGAAACGCCAGATCGTGAAAATCCATCGACGGATGTTCGGCCAGCACGCGCACGATGCGCCACTGCTGCTCGGTCAGGTTATGCCGTTTCACAATCGGGCGGAAGTAAGACATCGCCGCTTCCCGCGCCTGTAACAGGGCGATAGTTAATGAATCATGCATAGCCTCTCCCGGTAATCATTAACACATGAACAATTCAGTTCTGCTGGTTTTACAAACAACGCGTTTTACGACAAAAAGTCTAACAGAAACAAGCCTGATTTATTAACACAATGATAAATATAGCCTTTAATCTCTTTATGTAAATTTATTGTTATTCATATCACAAATTATTCACTTCTGGTTGCGAAATAAACAGCAAAGGCATACAACCAGATCATTAACATATTAATGAAATCACAGGCCGGACGTCCGGCCTGAGGAGTAAGTGAATGAAAGGTACTGTTTTTGCCGTAGCGCTGAACCACCAGAGCCAGCGCGATGCCTGGCGCGACGCGTTTGAAAAAGCCCCCTACAACACGCCGCCAAAAACCGCCGTGTGGTTTATCAAACCGCATAACACCGTGATCCGCACGGGCGACCCCATTCCCTTCCCGCAGGGAGAAACCGTGTTAAGCGGTGCCACGGTTGCGCTGGTTGTGGGCAAAACGGCGCGTAACGTTCCCGTGGACGAGGCGGCGGAGTACATCGCCGGTTACGCGCTTGCCAACGAGGTGAGCCTGCCGGAAGAGAGTTTTTATCGCCCTGCCATCAAGGCCAAATGCCGCGACGGCTTTTGTCCGCTGGGAGAGCTGGCCGCCGTCGACCACGTTGATAACCTGACCATCGTCACCGAAATTAACGGCCGGGAAGCGGACCACTGGAACACCGCTGACCTGCAGCGCAATGCCGCCGAACTGCTGAGCGCCCTGAGCGAATTCGCCACCCTCAGTCCGGGCGATGCCATTCTGCTCGGCACCCCACACTCGCGCGTCCCGCTGCAGCCGGGCGATCGCGTACGCATTCTGGCGAAAGGCTTCCCGTCCCTGGAAAACCCGGTGGTTGATGAACGCGAGGTCGCCCATGCGCAAGGCCCACATCCGCACGCCACGCTGTTCGCGCTTGGTCTGAACTACGCCGATCACGCCAGCGAGCTGGCATTTACGCCGCCAACGGAACCGCTGGTGTTTATCAAAGCCCCCAACACCGTGACCGGCGATAACCAGACCTCGGTCCGCCCGAACAACATTGAGTACATGCACTACGAGGCGGAGCTGGTGGTGGTCATCGGCAAAACGGCGCACAAGGTCAGTGAGCGCGAGGCGATGGACTATGTCGCTGGCTATACCGTCTGCAACGATTACGCCATCCGTGACTACCTGGAAAACTACTACCGCCCGAACCTGCGGGTGAAAAGCCGCGACGGGTTGACCCCCCTCAGCCCGCATATCGTGCCGAAAGAGGCCATTCCCGACCCGCATAACTTAACCCTGCGCACCTTCGTGAACGGTGAATTGCGCCAGCAAGGGACCACTGCCGATCTGATCTTCAGCATCCCGTTCCTGATTGCCTATCTCAGCGAATTTATGACCCTGCAGCCCGGCGACATGATTGCCACCGGCACGCCAAAGGGTCTGTCTGACGTACAGCCAGGCGACGAAGTGGTCGTGGAAGTGGAGGGCGTGGGCCGCCTGGTGAACCGCATTGTCAGTGAGGAGACTGCAAAATGAAAAAAATAAACCATTGGATTAACGGTAAAAACGTCGCAGGAAGTGATTACTTCCACACCACTAACCCGGCCACCGGAGAGGTGCTGGCGGAGGTCGCGTCCGGCGGTGAAGCTGAAATTCATCAGGCCGTGGCGGCGGCCAAAGAGGCATTCCCGACGTGGGCTAACCTGCCGATGAAAGAGCGCGCACGCCTGATGCGTCGCCTCGGAGATCTTATCGATCAACACGTTCCGGAGATTGCGGCCCTCGAGACCGCCGACACCGGCCTGCCGATCCACCAGACCAAAAACGTGCTTATTCCACGCGCGTCGCACAACTTCGCGTTCTTCGCCGAAGTGTGCCAGCAGATGAACGGTAAAACCTACCCGGTCGACGACAAGATGCTCAACTACACCCTGGTGCAGCCGGTGGGGGTCTGCGCGCTGGTGTCGCCGTGGAACGTGCCGTTTATGACCGCCACCTGGAAGGTTGCGCCGTGCCTGGCGCTGGGCAACACCGCGGTGCTGAAGATGTCTGAGCTCTCCCCGCTGACCGCCGACCGTCTGGGCGAGCTGGCGCTGGAGGCCGGTATTCCGGCGGGCGTGCTGAACGTGGTGCAGGGCTATGGCGCAACGGCGGGCGATGCGCTGGTACGTCACCACGACGTGCGCGCCGTCTCCTTTACCGGCGGCACCGCCACCGGGCGCAACATCATGAAAAACGCCGGACTGAAGAAATACTCCATGGAGCTGGGAGGGAAATCTCCGGTGCTGATTTTTGAAGATGCGGATATCGAACGCGCGCTGGATGCCGCCCTGTTCACCATCTTCTCCATCAACGGCGAGCGTTGCACCGCTGGCTCACGCATTTTCATTCAGCAGAGCATCTACCCGGAATTCGTCAGGCGCTTTGCCGAGCGCGCGAACCGTCTGCGCGTGGGTGACCCGACCGATCCGAACACTCAGGTTGGCGCGCTGATCAGCCAGCAGCACTGGGAAAAAGTCTCCGGCTATATCCGTCTTGGCATTGAAGAGGGTGCGACCCTGCTGGCGGGCGGCCCTGACAAACCCACCGATCTCCCTGCTCACCTGAAAAACGGCAACTTCCTGCGCCCGACCGTGCTGGCAGACGTCGACAACCGGATGCGCGTGGCCCAGGAAGAGATCTTCGGGCCGGTTGCCTGCCTGCTGCCGTTTAAGGACGAAGCCGAAGGGTTGCGTCTGGCTAACGACGTGGAGTACGGCCTGGCGTCATACATCTGGACCCAGGACGTCAGCAAAGTGCTGCGCCTGGCGCGCAATATCGAAGCCGGAATGGTGTTTGTAAACACCCAGAACGTGCGCGATCTGCGTCAGCCGTTTGGCGGCGTGAAGGCTTCCGGTACCGGGCGCGAAGGGGGCGAATACAGCTTCGAAGTGTTCGCTGAAATGAAAAACGTCTGCATCTCCATGGGCGACCATCCGATTCCAAAATGGGGGATCTGAGTATGGGCAAGTTAGCGTTAGCGGCAAAAATTACCCACGTTCCGTCAATGTACCTCTCTGAGTTGCCGGGAAAAAACCAAGGCTGCCGCCAGTCCGCCATCGACGGACATAAAGAAATCAGCAAGCGCTGTCGGGAGCTGGGCGTCGACACCATTATTGTGTTCGATACCCACTGGCTGGTGAACAGCGCCTACCACATCAACTGTGCGGATCATTTCTCCGGCATCTACACCAGCAACGAGCTGCCGCATTTTATCCGCGACATGACCTACGACTACGACGGTAACCCCGCGCTCGGCCAGCTTATCGCCGACGAAGCGGTGAAACTCGGCGTACGTGCCAAAGCGCACAATATCCCGAGCCTCAAGCTGGAGTACGGCACGCTGGTACCAATGCGCTACATGAACAGCGATAAGCACTTCAAAGTGATCTCTATCGCCGCGTTCTGCACCGTCCACGACTTCGCCGACAGCCGCAGGCTGGGCGAGGCCATCGTCAGCGCGATTCAGAAATATGACGGCACCGTGGCGGTGCTCGCCAGCGGTTCGCTGTCGCACCGTTTTATCGACGACCAGCGCGCCGAAGAGGGAATGAACAGCTACACCCGCGAGTTCGACCGTCAGATGGACGAACGCGTGGTGAAGCTGTGGCGTGAAGGCAAGTTCAGGGAGTTCTGCAGCATGCTGCCGGAGTATGCCCACTACTGCTACGGCGAGGGCAACATGCACGACACGGTGATGCTGCTGGGGATGCTCGGCTGGGACACATACGACGGCAAGGTGGAGTTCCTCACCGAGCTGTTCCCCAGCTCCGGCACCGGCCAGGTTAACGCCGTTTTCCCCCTGCCCGCGTCCGCGTAAGGAGCCACCATGCCGCACTTTATTGCTGAATGCACTGACAACATCCGCGAGCAGGCGGACCTGCCAGCACTGTTCGCCAAAGTGAACGACGCGCTTGCCGCCACGGGAATCTTCCCACTCGGCGGTATCCGTAGCCGTGCGCACTGGCTGGACACCTGGCAGATGGCCGACGGTAAGCACGATTACGCCTTTGTGCATATGACGCTGAAGATTGGCGCCGGGCGCAGTCTGGAGAGCCGGGAGGCGGTGGGCAAGGCACTGTTTGAGCTGATTAAAACCCACTTCGCCGACCTGATGGCATCGCGCTATCTGGCGCTCTCTTTTGAAATAGACGAGCTGCACCCGACGCTCAATTACAAACAAAACAACGTGCACGCTTTGTTTAAGTAGCGCCCTTACCGGGCCGGCAACGGCTTTGAACGCAAGCCGGGTGAGCAGCACGCCACCCGGCAACAACAGGAAATCGCCATGCTCGATAAACACACCCATACCCTGATCGCCCATCGTCTGCATCAGGCGGAGCAGTCCCGGGAGCAGATCCGCCAGATCTCGCTCGACTACCCGACGATCACCCTTGATGACGCCTACGCCGTACAGCGCGAATGGGTGAGCCTGAAAATCGCCGAAGGTCGCGTGCTGAAAGGCCACAAGATTGGCCTCACCTCCAAAGCGATGCAGGCCAGCTCGCAGATTAGCGAGCCGGACTACGGCGCTCTGCTCGACGACATGTTCTTCCACGACGGCGGCGATATCCCTGCCGACCGCTTTATCGTCCCGCGCATCGAAGTGGAGCTGGCCTTCGTGCTGGCAAAACCCCTGCGCGGCCCAAACTGCACCCTGTTCGACGTCTACAACGCCACGGATTACGTCATCCCCGCGCTGGAGCTGATCGACGCCCGCTGCCACAACATCGATCCCGAGACCCAGCGTCCACGCAAGGTGTTCGACACCATCTCCGATAACGCCGCCAACGCAGGTGTGATCCTTGGCGGTCGCCCGATTAAGCCCGACGAGCTGGATCTGCGCTGGATCTCCGCGCTGCTCTACCGCAACGGCGTCATTGAAGAGACCGGGGTCGCCGCGGGCGTGCTCAACCACCCGGCCAACGGTGTGGCATGGCTTGCCAATAAACTCGCGCCGTACGACGTTCAGCTGGAGCCTGGCCAAATCATCCTCGGCGGTTCGTTTACCCGCCCGGTGCCAGCCAGCAAGGGCGATACCTTCCACGTGGACTACGGCAAGATGGGCTCCATCAGCTGCCGTTTTGTTTAGGAGACCACCATGGAAAACAGATTCAAAGCGGCGCTCAGCGCCGGAAAACCGCAAATCGGCCTGTGGCTGGGGCTGACCAGCAGTTACAGCGCCGAGCTGCTGGCCGGTGCGGGTTTCGACTGGCTGCTGATCGACGCAGAGCACGCGCCCAATAACGTGCAAACCGTCCTGACCCAGCTGCAGGCGATCGCGCCTTACGCCAGCCAGCCGGTGGTACGCCCGTCGTGGAACGATCCGGTCCAGATCAAACAGCTGCTGGACATCGGGGCGCAAACCCTGCTGGTGCCGATGGTACAAAACGCCGATGAAGCCCGGCTGGCGGTGCGCGCCACGCGTTATCCACCGGCGGGGATCCGCGGCGTGGGCAGCGCGCTGGCTCGCGCCTCGCGCTGGAACCGCACGCCTGATTACCTGCAGCGCGCTAACGATGCCATGTGCGTGCTGGTGCAGATTGAAACGCGCGAGGCGCTGAAAAATCTGCCGCACATCCTCGACGTGGAAGGCGTGGACGGGGTGTTTATTGGCCCGGCGGATCTGAGCGCCGACATGGGCTTTGCCGGAAATCCGCAGCACCCGGAAGTCCAGGCCGCCATCGAGAAGGCCATTGCGCAGATCCGTGCGGCAGGCAAAGCGCCCGGCATCCTGATGGCTAACGAGCCGCTGGCAAAACGCTACCTCGAGCTTGGCGCGCTGTTTGTCGCTGTCGGGGTCGACACCACCCTGCTTGCACGCAGCGCCGAGGCGCTGGCAGCACGTTTTATCGATATCCCGGTTACGTCAGTAAATAACAATAAATCCGTCTACTAAACGTACGATGTGGAGCGCAACATGACGACCTCTACCCTGCAAACCCATGATAATAAAGCTGTAGAACACCGCGTTATTCAGAAGCTGTTTCGTCGTTTGATCGTGTTTCTCTTTATCCTGTTTGTCTTCTCGTTTCTTGACCGCATTAACATCGGCTTTGCCGGGCTGACGATGGGCAAAGATCTGGGCCTCACCTCGACCATGTTTGGCCTGGCCGCCACCCTGTTTTACGTCACCTACGTGATATGTGGGATCCCCAGCAACATCATGCTGGCGAAGGTCGGCGCCCGTCGCTGGATCGCCGGGATCATGGTGGTGTGGGGCATCGCTTCCACCTGCACCATGTTCGCCACCAGCCCGCACACGCTCTATGTGCTGCGCATGCTGGTGGGCATTGCCGAGGCCGGATTCCTGCCGGGGATCCTCGTCTATCTCACCTGGTGGTTCCCTGCCTACCACCGCGCCCGCGCCAATGCGTTGTTTATGATCGCCATGCCGGTGACCATGATGCTCGGCTCGATCCTCTCCGGTTATATTCTGGCCATGGACGGGCTGTGGAACCTGAAAGGCTGGCAGTGGCTGTTCCTGCTGGAGGGGCTACCGTCCGTGGTGCTCGGCGTAGTGACGTGGTTCTACCTGAACGACACGCCGGATCAGGCCAGCTGGCTGGATGACGACGAAAAGCAGGCGCTTAAAACAATGATCGCCCGCGAGCAGGAGTCTGCCATCGCCCGCCCCGTCACACCGCGTTCGACGTTGCGCGAAGTGTTTACCCCGGCCGTGCTGCTCTATACCCTGGCCTATTTCTGCCTCACGAACACCCTGAGCGCGATAAATATCTGGACGCCGCAGATCCTGCAGAGCTTCAACACCGGCAGCAGCAACATTGTGATTGGCCTGCTGGCGGCGATCCCGCAGTTTTGCACCATCCTCGGGATGATCTGGTGGAGCCGCCGCTCCGACAGGCTGAAAGAGCGAAAAAAGCACACCATTCTGCCGTATCTCTTTGCGGCGGCAGGATGGTTACTGGCCTCGGCGACCCACCACAGCCTGATCCAGCTGCTTGGCATCATCATGGCCTCAACCGGATCGTTTACCGCCATGGCGATCTTCTGGACCACGCCGGATCGGGTTATTAGCCTGCAGTCGCGGGCGGTCGCACTGGCGGTGATCAATGCCATCGGTAACGTCGGATCCGCCGTCAGCCCGCTGTTGATCGGCATTCTGCGTGACAGCACCGGCAGCTTCAGCTCCGGGTTGTGGTTTGTTGCCGGCTTGCTGGTGGTCGGCGCGCTGGTGCTGACACGTATCCCGATGACGCAGCGGGAGAGCCTTGAGCACGAGCCAGGTATGGCGGCGCAGAAAATCCCGTAAGGAGCGGCTATGTGCCAGAGCCCGATCGCGAATATCGACATCAGCAAAGAGTACGACGAAAGTCTGGGAACGGATGATGTTCACTATCAGTCGTTCGCCCGCATGGCGGCCTTTTTTGGCCGCGACATGCAGGCTCACCGTCACGACCAGTATTTTCAGATGCACTTTCTGGATACCGGACAGATCGAACTGCAGCTCGACGATCACCGCTACTCGGTGCAGGCTCCGCTGTTTGTGCTCACCCCCCCGTCGGTGCCGCACGCGTTTATTACCGAATCCGACAGCGACGGGCACGTTCTGACGGTGCGCGAGGATCTGATCTGGCCGCTGCTGGAAGTGCTCTACCCCGGCACGCGGGAAGCCTTTGGCCTGCCGGGGATCTGCCTCTCGCTGGCCGATAAGCCGGACGAACTGGCGGCGCTGAAGCACTACTGGCCGCTGATTGCCCGGGAATCGACGGCGCAACTGCCCGGGCGCGAACACACGCTGGTTCTGCTAGCCCAGGCGGTGTTCACCCTGCTGCTGCGCAACGCGAAGCTCGACGATCATGCCGCCAGCGGCATGCGCGGCGAGCTGAAACTGTTCCAGCGCTTTACCCAGTTGATTGACGTCCATTTTCATGAGCACTGGACGGTACCGGAATATGCCAGCGAACTGCACCTGACCGAATCGCGTCTGACCGATATCTGCCGGCGCTTCGCGAACCGCCCGCCGAAGCGGCTGATTTTTGACCGTCAGCTGCGTGAAGCGAGGCGGATGCTGCTCTTCTCCGACAGTGCGGTCAGCGAAATCGCCTGGCAGCTGGGGTTTAAAGACCCGGCCTATTTTGCCCGGTTTTTTAATCGGTTAGTGGGGTGTTCGCCGAGCGCGTATCGGGCACAAAAAGTACCGGTGTCGTCTGTTACCCCACCCCAGCCCTGACCCTCTCCCGGGTTCAGGGTGAGGGAAATCACACTCTGCGATCATATGCGAAAAGTACCAGCCGTTGTCCCAATCGTCCCTTCACGTTCACCCCCGCTCAGGCTTCAATTAAACAACAAAAACAAAACATAAATTTAACATCACTGTTCCGATACGAGGTCCCTATGAAGCCTGAAGATTTCCGCGCTGATGCCAAACGTCCGTTAACCGGTGAAGAGTATTTAAAAAGCCTGCAGGATGGCCGTGAGATTTATATCTACGGCGAGCGCGTCAAAGACGTGACCACTCATCCGGCATTTCGCAATGCGGCAGCCTCCATCGCGCAGATGTACGATGCGCTGCACAAGCCTGACATGCAGGACACGCTGTGCTGGGGCACCGATACCGGCAGCGGCGGCTACACCCATAAGTTTTTCCGCGTGGCGAAAAGCGCCGACGACCTGCGTCAGCAGCGTGACGCCATCGCCGAGTGGTCGCGCCTGAGCTACGGCTGGATGGGCCGCACCCCGGACTACAAGGCGGCGTTTGGCTGCGCGCTCGGTGCCAATCCGGCGTTCTACGGCCAGTTCGAACAGAACGCCCGTAACTGGTACACCCGTATTCAGGAAACCGGGCTTTACTTCAACCACGCCATCGTTAATCCCCCCATCGACCGTCACAAACCGGCGGACGAAGTAAAAGACGTCTACATCAAGCTGGAAAAAGAGACCGACGCCGGGATCATCGTTAGCGGCGCAAAAGTGGTGGCAACCAACTCGGCGCTGACTCACTACAACATGATCGGTTTTGGCTCCGCGCAGGTGATGGGCGAAAACCCGGACTTCGCGCTGATGTTCGTTGCGCCAATGGACGCCGAAGGCGTGAAGCTGATCTCTCGCGCCTCTTACGAAATGGTGGCAGGCGCGACCGGCTCTCCGTACGACTACCCGCTCTCCAGCCGTTTCGACGAAAACGACGCGATCCTGGTGATGGATCATGTGCTGATCCCCTGGGAAAACGTGCTGATCTACCGCGATTTCGATCGCTGCCGTCGCTGGACCATGGAAGGCGGTTTTGCCCGCATGTACCCGCTGCAGGCCTGCGTACGTCTGGCGGTGAAGCTCGATTTCATTACCGCGCTGCTGAAGAAATCGCTGGAGTGTACCGGCACCCTGGAGTTCCGCGGCGTGCAGGCGGATCTCGGGGAAGTGGTGGCCTGGCGCAACATGTTCTGGGCGCTGAGCGACTCCATGTGTTCTGAAGCCACGCCGTGGGTGAATGGCGCGTACCTGCCGGATCACGCGGCGCTGCAGACCTACCGCGTCATGGCCCCGATGGCCTATGCGAAGATCAAGAACATCATCGAGCGTAACGTCACCAGCGGCCTGATCTATCTGCCGTCCAGCGCGCGAGACCTGAACAATCCGCAGATCAACCAGTATCTGGCGAAATACGTGCGCGGCTCCAACGGCATGGATCACGTGGAACGTATTAAGATTTTGAAACTGATGTGGGATGCCATCGGCAGCGAGTTTGGTGGTCGTCACGAGCTGTATGAGATCAACTACTCCGGCAGCCAGGACGAAATCCGTCTGCAGTGTCTGCGTCAGGCACAGAGCTCTGGCAACATGGACAAAATGATGGCAATGGTCGACCGCTGCATGTCCGAGTACGACCAGCATGGCTGGACGGTGCCGCACCTGCACAATAATTCCGATATCAACATGCTGGATAAGCTGCTGAAATAACGCAGCGGGAGGTTTCAATGCATACAGAACAACGCCTGCGTTTTCGCGATGCGATGGCCAGCCTGTCGGCGGCGGTTAATGTTGTCACCACCGAGGGCGATGCAGGACGCTGCGGTATCACCGCCACCGCCGTCTGTTCGGTCACGGACACCCCGCCATCGTTGATGGTCTGCATCAATGCCAACAGTGCCATGAACCCGGTTTTCCAGGGTAACGGTAAGCTGTGCGTTAACGTGCTGAACCATGAGCAGGAGATCATGGCCCGCCACTTCGCCGGGATGACCGGCATGGCAATGGACGATCGCTTTGCCCTCTCCTGCTGGCAGAAAGGTCCGCAGGGGCAACCGGTGCTGAAGGGCGCGCTGGCAAGCCTTGAAGGCGAGATTAGCCAGGTGCAAACCATCGGCACCCATCTGGTTTATCTCGTTGAAATTAAAAACATCATTCTGAGCGAAGCGGGACACGGCCTGATCTATTTTAAACGCCGTTTCCACCCCGTCATGATGGAGACTGAAGCCGCAGTGTGACCCCCTCCTGCGCTGGCCGTTTCCCGGCCAGCGCCAATTTCCACAAAAATTCCTAAGGTTTCCGCTTAATCACGCCGTTATATAGCCATAAGAGAAATTTTCTGTGTCTGAATACTGACAATACATGTCAGTGCTACCCGCATCATTCAGCGCATACCCTAATATACAGGAAGACCTTATGGCTAAATCGACGCGGAGCCGCTCGGCTGAACGTCTGGTCGATATTCTGGTTGAGTTACATTTAAATGGTGTGGTAAACCGCAGTGCGCTCATGGAAAAATTTAAAATTACCGAGCGCACCGTCTACCGGGATTTAAATGCGCTTTCACCTATTGTGGAACATACCGGTAACGGACTGTATCGTCTGATCCACTCCGCACAATCTCCCGGTGGACAAGGATTACATCACACGATTGCTAACTTCCTGAATGCCGATAGCTTTTTCCCGGAAAGAAATACGGAATTCTGGCAGAAACTTGAAACACGCGTTGACGAAAATCATATTCTTATTCTTGGCAACGACGCAGAGCACACGGTAGAACGTGATATTCGTCGCTATTTATCGAAAATCGAGAAATCGATTAAGAATCGTAATGTATGCCAGATCGTTTATAAGGGTAAAACCCGCCTGATTAATCCCTATAAACTCATTAACAATAAAAATATATGGTATTTACAAGCCACCGAGAATAGCCGGCTAAAATCCTTCTCGTTGAGTCAGATTAGCTGGTTTGATATTCAACAAAAAACCTTCACGCCGGAAGAAAATGCGCTCGGGCTGCTGGAAAAAAGCCTTGATCCGTGGGTGTCGGAAGACACTTTCGAAGTGAAAATATTCATTAAAGATACTATTTCACATTACTTTATGCGCCGCGACCTGCTGCCGGAACAAGAGCTTGTCGGTGAGCAGCACAACGGCGTCACGCTGCGTTGTCAGGCGGCACACGAGAACCAGATCCTGCCGCTGCTGTTCTACTGGCTGCCGAACATTCAAATCCTGGAGCCCAACTGGCTAAAAGAGAAGCTGCTTAAAACGCTGGAAAATTATCTGGCGGTAGAGCGCACAGCAGATAACCACGTGATCTCAATCACATAATTTCTCCCGGCGGCGGCGAGACGGAACCACTCGCCGCCCTCTTTGACCGCTCACCTGGCCCTTTCAACCGCTCATTCATTTACCTGTCTTTACACGCGCGTGGTTCTGGCACGATCGCTCCAGCATTAATCAATACCTCCTCATAACGAACCCTGACCCTTTTTCATTACATAAAAAACCAGGTCTTACTATGGATACGAAAAAACTACTGAAGCACGTGCCCTGGGCGTTACTCGGGATCCTCGGCGCTTTTTGTCTGGCGGTTGTCGCACTACGCCGGGGCGAACACGTAAGCGCCCTGTGGATCGTCGTTGCGTCTGTCTCCGTCTATCTTGTTGCTTATCGCTACTACAGCTTATACATCGCGCAGAAGGTCATGAAACTCGACCCGACGCGTGCCACTCCGGCGGTCATTAATAATGACGGTCTCAACTACGTGCCCACCAACCGCTACGTGTTGTTTGGTCACCACTTTGCCGCTATCGCCGGTGCGGGTCCGCTGGTCGGCCCGGTTCTGGCCGCGCAGATGGGCTACCTGCCTGGTACCCTGTGGCTGCTCGCGGGCGTAGTGCTGGCCGGGGCGGTGCAGGACTTTATGGTGCTGTTTATCTCTTCTCGCCGTAACGGCGCCTCTCTGGGTGAGATGGTGAAAGAGGAGATGGGCCGCGTGCCGGGGACCATCGCACTGTTCGGCTGCTTCCTGATTATGATCATCATCCTCGCGGTGCTGGCGTTAATCGTGGTGAAAGCGCTGGCCGAAAGTCCGTGGGGGGTATTCACCGTCTGCTCTACCGTGCCGATTGCGCTGTTCATGGGTATCTACATGCGCTTTATCCGCCCGGGTCGCGTGGGTGAAGTGTCGGTGATTGGTATTGTACTGCTGGTTGCATCCATCTACTTCGGTGGCGTGATTGCGCACGACCCGTACTGGGGTCCGGCGCTGACCTTCAAGGACACCACCATCACCTTCGCGCTGATTGGGTATGCGTTTGTCTCCGCTCTGCTGCCGGTCTGGCTGATCCTGGCACCGCGTGACTACCTGGCGACCTTCCTGAAAATCGGCGTTATCGTCGGTCTGGCGATCGGCATCCTGGTGATTAACCCGGATCTGAAAATGCCGGCAGTGACCCAGTACATCGACGGCACCGGTCCTCTGTGGAAAGGTGCGCTGTTCCCGTTCCTGTTTATCACCATCGCCTGCGGTGCGGTCTCTGGCTTCCACGCCCTGATTGCTTCCGGTACCACACCGAAGCTGCTGGCTAACGAAAAAGACGCGCGTCTGATTGGCTACGGCGCAATGCTGATGGAGTCTTTCGTGGCGATCATGGCGCTGGTTGCCGCGTCCATCATCGAACCGGGTCTCTACTTCGCGATGAACACCCCTCCGGCAGGCCTGGGCATTACCATGCCAAACCTGCATGAGATGGGCGGTGATAACGCGGCGCTGATCATGGCACAGCTGAAAGATGCGAGCGCACATGCTGCCGCAACCGTCAGCTCCTGGGGCTTCGTGATTTCGCCTGAGCAGATCATGCAGACCGCGAAAGACATTGGCGAACCGTCAGTCCTGAACCGCGCCGGTGGCGCACCGACGCTGGCAGTGGGTATCGCACACGTGTTCCACAAAGTGCTGCCGTGGGCGGACATGGGCTTCTGGTACCACTTCGGTATTCTCTTTGAAGCGCTGTTCATCCTCACCGCGCTGGACGCCGGTACCCGTGCGGGACGCTTTATGCTGCAGGACCTGCTGGGTAACTTCGTGCCGTTCCTGAAGAAAACCGACTCTCTGGTGGCGGGTATTCTGGGAACCGCGGGCTGCGTGGGTCTGTGGGGTTACCTGCTGTATCAGGGCGTTGTCGACCCGCTGGGTGGCGTGAAGAGCCTGTGGCCGCTGTTCGGTATCTCTAACCAGATGCTGGCCGCTGTCGCCCTGGTTCTTGGCACCGTTGTACTGGTGAAGATGAAACGCACCAAATACATCTGGGTCACCGTGATCCCTGCGCTGTGGCTGCTGCTCTGCACCACCTGGGCGCTTGGTCTGAAACTGTTCAGCGCCAACCCGCAGCTGGAAGGCTTCTTCTTCATGGCTAACCAGTACAAAGAGAAAATTGCCGCAGGCGGCGCGGACCTCACTGCCCAGCAGATTGCCAACATGAACCACATCGTGGTGAACAACTACACCAACGCAGGTTTGAGCATTCTGTTCCTGGTGGTGGTGTACAGCATCATCTTCTACGGCATCAAAACCTGGCTGAACGTGCGTAACGCCGAGGGTCGTACGGATAAAGAAACCCCGTATGTCCCGGTACCGGAAGGCGGCGTGAAGACCTCTTCACACCACTAATCCGCCCTCGCATCCCTCTCCCTGCGGGAGAGGGTTAGGGTGAAGGGAAACAACGCCCGGCAGCCCCTGCCGGGCTTTTTCTATCTGGAAGGCACAATGTTTGGTAACTTAGGCGAAGCGAAAAAATACCTCGGTCAGGCGGCGAAAATGCTGATTGGCATTCCGGACTATGACAACTACGTTGAGCATATGAAGACCAACCATCCGGATAAACCGTACATGACCTATACCGAATTCTTCCGCGAGCGTCAGGAAGCGCGCTACGGCGGGAGTGGAGAAGGCGGCGTACGCTGCTGCTAAAGGAGAGACCATGACCCCGATTGCCGTCACCCTGCTGACCGGTTTCCTTGGCGCCGGTAAGACCACCCTGCTGCGCCACATTCTGAACGCGCAGCACGGCTTCAAAATCGCCGTGATCGAAAACGAATTCGGCGAAGTCTCGGTCGACGATCAGCTGATTGGCGATCGCGCCACGCAGATCAAAACCCTGACTAACGGCTGCATCTGCTGCACCCGCTCGAATGAATTAGAAGACGCCCTGCTGGATCTGCTCGACAGCCGCGATCGCGGTGAAATCGATTTTGACCGCCTGGTGATTGAATGCACCGGTATGGCTGACCCCGGCCCGATTATTCAGACCTTTTTCGCCCATGAGATCCTCTGCCAGCGCTACCTGCTGGATGGCGTCATTGCGCTGGTCGACGCGGTTCATGCCGACGAACAGATGAACCAGTTCACCCTCGCCCAGTCGCAGGTGGGCTACGCCGATCGCATCCTGCTGACCAAAACCGACGTGGCGGGCGACAGCGAAAAACTGCGCGAGCGCCTGACGCGTATCAACTCGCGGGCGCCGATTTACATCGCGACGCACGGTGATATCGACCTCTCGCAGCTGTTCAACACCAACGGCTTTATGCTGGAAGAGCATGTCACCTCAACGCCGCGCTTCCACTTTATGGCAGATAAACAAAACGACGTCTCGTCGATTGTGGTCGAGCTGGATTACCCGGTGGATATCAGCGACGTCTCCCGCGTCATGGAAAACCTGCTGCTCTCTTTTGCCGACAGGCTACTGCGCTACAAAGGGATGCTGTGGATTGATGGCGAACCGAACCGCCTGCTGTTCCAGGGCGTACAGCGGCTGTACAGCGCGGACTGGGACAGACCGTGGGGAGATGAAACGCCGCGAAGCGTCATGGTGTTTATTGGGCTACAGCTGCCGGAAGACGAGATCCGGACAGCGTTTGCAGCACTGCGCAAATAATCGTACGAACGCAGCCCTCTCCGCAGTTGAGGAGAGGGCTGTGAGATTATTTCAGCGCCTCGGGCAGCGTCACAATCCACAGTTCGCTTTCTGACGCCGGCTTCGCCAGCGGCTTCACGGCGAGGGTGGTCGCAACCGGTTTATCATCAATCGTGAGCGCGCCTTGCGAATTCACCCGATAGTCCTTGAGCTTCTTGCCCTCGACCGGATTTTCCATCGCCACCTTCACGCCAAAGTCGTTATCGTTCGCGACCGCCAGCGTTTTGTTGTCAATCAGCGCTAACCCTTCGGCCTTTTCCTGCTGCCAGCCAAGCGCGCGCAAATCCACGACCTGGGTTTTAGCCGCCAGCGTAATGCCGCGCTGGGCCAGCGTCTTCTCGTCATCAAACTCCGGGTATTCGCCCGGCTTATCGAAGCGTGTCAGATCGCTCGCCTTGCTGAGGTCCACCTTGTAGATGAGGTTGCGCATGCCATCGTTTTTATCGCTGCCCTGCTCAATCAGCAGCAGCTGCTGGTTATCAAGCGCCACAATATCGCCAATTTTGGCGTCACTGTTTTTGCTGTAGGCCGCGCTGTCGATGGGATAACCGTACATCGCGGTTTTCCCGGTCGCCGGGTCGAAGCTCACCAGGCGGGTAAACAGCGCCTGTTTTTTGCTTTTGCCGTCGATATCCAGCGTGCTTTGCACCGCGGCAATGATACGCCCGTCCGGCATACGGGTCAGTCCTTCAAAGCCCCGGTTTGGTTGACGCCATTTAATAATATTCGGCAAGCCGCCCGCGATGGATTTCTCGCCTTCCGCCGCCTGCGGACCGTGAATCGCCAGGATCTTGCCTTTGCTGTCGACGTTAATCAGGAACGGACCGTACTCGTCGCACAGCCAGTAACCGCCTTTACCGTCCGGCGTGATACCTTCCGTATCCAGCCCGCGATTGTCGCCCTTCAGCACCTTTAACGTGTCACTGAACGCCACTTCATTGGTCGAGCCAATCACGCCGCTTTGCAGCGGCAGACCGTTGATCTCGCCTTTATCGTCATGCAGAGGGCGCGCATCGACGGCCTCCGCTTTGCCATTTTGTACGCGAATCGTCATCAGCAGCGGAGCGAAATCGGGCGTGACAAAGATTTTGGCTTCGTCTTTCCCCACTTTCGGCGAATCCGCATTCGGACCGCGATCGGTCACGGTCGCAAACGTCAGGGTATCGCCCTGTTTACCGGTAAACAGCAGGCCAGAGCCGATCCCGACCGGGAGCCCCTTCGGGAACGCACCGGCAAACGCGCCGCTGTAGCTCACGCGCGTGCCTTCGGGGAAGCTGACAACATAGTGTTCAGCCGTAGGCTGCGCCGCCAGGCCAGAGAAAGAGAGCGCACAACCGATAAGCACAGGAATAATTTTTCTTTTCATATTGTTAGTATCCAGAAAGTGAAGCCAACAACGTAAAGAACAAACGTGTCAGGAAAATGACACCGCAGAGATACGCGGGCAGGCAATTGCAGGCGCATGAATCGCCAGAAATGTAAAACTAAACCACAAAGTGTAAAATTTGAAATGTTTCTGGAAATTATTAGAAAGCCAATTAATTCATCTCAAACGGTTATCCTCTGTCTCGTTCAGTGTCTATTTAGTCAAAAAACTAAACCTGTCTTAAACGTCCAGGTAATACATATTGACCCGGCGATAACTAAACATGAAAGCAACATTTCAAAAGCCAGCCATTAACAAAAACAGCATAAAAACACGACTTTAATCACATTTGCAGTCATAAACATCGCTTGTTAAGGTGGCCTCAGATGAAATTAATGACGAGGCATAAAACATGAAAAAACTGAATGTTCTTCTTCTTTCTGCTCTGACCGTCCTGTCGGGTTCCGCACTGGCTATGGGCGGCACGATTGAGCAAGGTAAAAACTTTACTAACCTTAATCTGGAAATGGGTAAATCCTCATCCGGTGTGTACCTTGAAAGCAACTGGCTCAAAAACACCGATGACGGCACGCAAACAGGTGGCGTTGGCGCCGGTTACAACCTGGAAGTGGGCCCGGTAATGCTGAATGCCGGCGCTAAAGCAATCTACCTTGGCCCGAAAAAAGGCGATAACGGCGTGGCATTCCCCATCGGTGGCGGTATTAACGTTGCGCTGACGGACAGCATCCACGTGTTTGGCGAAGGGTATGCCGCACCAGAAGGTCTGAACAACAGCGTGAAAAACTACGTGGAAGCCAACGGCGGTGTGAGCTGGACGCCAATCACGCCTGTGACGCTGAAAGTGGGTTATCGTCACGTAAGCGTTGACGGCAAAGACGGTCGTCCTGGCCACACGCTGATCGACGGCGCATATGTAGGCGGTGGAGTCACCTTCTGATGAAACACCGCATTACCGCGCTTTGCGTTCTGAGCATCACGCTTCTGCTCACCGGTTGCGTCCAGTATAAATGGGTGAAACCGGGAGTCAGTGACGCTGAGATGAATAAAAAGCTCACGGAATGCGAAGCACAGGCCCTGATTGATCTGCCCCCGGACAATGTTGTGACCGGTTCGAGCTCGGAAAAAATGGACAAATCGAAAAAGAAAAAGGATATTTCCACGAGCTACACGGTTGAAGACGCGAATGAATATCGCCGGGATACCTTAGTCGACAGCTGCATGTTCAAAAGCGGCTGGGACAAGATTGAAGTGCAATAACCCCAAAAAAAAACCTGCCGAATGGCAGGTTTTTTATTCGCGGAGTTACTTACGCACCACCACCAGCTTCTGGTTCACAAACTCTTTGATCCCCAGGTCCGACAGTTCGCGTCCGTAACCGGATCGCTTCACGCCGCCAAACGGCAGCTCTGGCGCGGTATCGGTGAGCCAGTTGATATACACCATGCCGGTCTCAATACGCGACGCCATTTTCTTCGCCCGCTCGATATCCTTGCTGAACACCGCGCCGCCCAGACCATAGTGGGAATCGTTCGCCAGTGCGACCGCTTCGTCATCATTTTTCACCACATAGATCTGCGCCACCGGGCCGAAGAACTCCTCAAAGTAGGCCGGGTTGTCGCGCGAGATATGCGTCAGGATCGTCGGCTCAAAGAAGCACCCGTCACGCTGCACCGGTTTGCCACCGTAATGCAGCGTCGCGCCGTTTTTCACCGCCTCGTTGACCTGTCTGGTCAACGTGTCCAGCGCATCCTGAGAGGACAGCGGCCCCAGGGTAGTGCTCTCGTCCAGCGGATCGCCAATCTTCACTTGCTTAAACGCCTCGGTGAATTTCGCGAGGAAGGCATCCGCAATCTTCTCATGCAGGATGAAACGCTTCGCCGCCGTACAGACCTGGCCGGCGTTATTGAGTCGGGCATTCACGCCCGTCTTCACGGCCTTCTCCAGATCGGCATCATCCAGCACCACAAAGACGTCGTTACCGCCCAGCTCCAGGGTCGATTTTTTGATGTGCTTCGCCGCCTGCGCCGCGACCACGCTACCCGCTTTTTCGGAACCGGTCAGCGCGGCACCCTGTACACGATCGTCGGCGATGATGTTCGCCACCTGATCCGACGAAATAAACAGGTTGGTCCACGCCCCTTCCGGTGCACCGGCCTCACGCACCAGATGTGCAAACGTCTCTGCACAGTGCGGCACGATGCTGGCGTGTTTGGCGATCACCGGGTTACCGGCCGCCAGGTTCGGGGCGAGGACACGCATCAGCTGGTAATAAGGGAAGTTCCACGGCTCAACGGCCATCAGCACGCCAATAGGGTGGTGCTCGACCCACGCTTCCCCGAGTTCGGAGTCGTACTTCACCGGGGCGAGGAACCGTTGGGCATTATCCGCGTAGTAGCGGGCGATTTGCGCGCACAGTTTCACTTCACCGCGGCTCTGCTCAATGAGCTTACCCATCTCCTTGCTGGCAATTCTGGCCAGATCCTCCGTACGTTCGTCGATGAGGTCCGCAAGTTTACGCAGTACCGGCAGGCGCTGGTTAATGTCGCCTTTTGCCCAGTCCGAATGGTAAAGCGCATCGGCCGCCTTCAGCGCCGCTTCAACATCCGCGTCGGTATGGGAGGGATATTCTTTGATGAGCTGGTTTGTGGCAGGATTTACTGTCTGGTAAGCCATGTCGAATCTCCTTGTTTTACCGCTTAGGGTATTAAGGGTAGACAATATGACTGGCGATGGACGTAAAGTTGGGTATATCCGGAAGGTTCTTAGCGTGGTACTGCAACATGTCGCGCGGGCATGGTATAAAAAACGTTCCTGACAGGAGTCCCCCATGACCGAGACCCGACACATCCGCCAGACCTTTCATCGCGCCTGCGGCCACGAGCTGCGCAGCACGTGGCAGAGCACCCAGGCGTATAAACGTCATTGTCACCCACAGCTCTCTATTGGCGCGATCCTGGAAGGCCAGACGTGCTGCACAATCCATGACAGGGAGTATATCCTGACCCCTGGCGACATCATCGTCATCCCGGCGCATGCTCCCCACAGCTGCAACCCGGTGGCGGGACAGCCGCGCAGCTACCATATGCTGTATATCGACACTGACCTTTCGCTGGCACTGCAGGTCATTCGCGATCAAGCGCTGTTTAATCATTATCTTGACGTGGTTGAGAACATGACCGCGGCCTCCCTGAACGCACTGCTTTGCGCCCTTCCCCCCTCTACAGGCCGTACAGATAAGCCCCATTCATTGAGTCAGCAGGTGCAAGAGGCGTTTCTGTCGAACCTCACCGCTCCGCCTTCCCTTGACGACCTTGCCCGGCGATTTTCACTGCGCAAAGAGACATTAATCCGCACCTTTAAACAGGACACCGGCCTGACGCCAGGACGCTTTCTCAGCATCTCTCGCGTGGAATACGCCAAAGCGCGACTGCGTGCGGGGGATGATCTCGCCGATGTCGGTTACCAGAGCGGGTTTGCCGACCAGAGCCATTTCCATAAAACCTTCGTCAGCTACACGGCCGCCACGCCTCGCCAGTACGCGACGGGCCGATCAATATCAGACAATAATCAGGATACGTAACGCCGTAAGGTGATCTCCGTTTTTGCTCTGGAGGTCACGATGGAACTGTTCTTCCCTTCCGCTTTTCTCGCCCTGGCGCTGGCGCATTTTGTAGCCCTGTTAAGCCCCGGTCCGGATTTCTTTTTGCTGGTCGGTTACGCCGCACGCTACCGGCTGCGCGGCAGTGCCGGGTTGTGCCTCGGTATCGCCGCGGGTAACGCGCTCTATATTGTGCTGGTGATTATCGGCTGGAGCGCCCTGCGCACGTTTTCGTGGCTGTTTACCCTTATCGAATTATCCGGCGCGCTCTACCTGCTCTGGATTGGAACGCGGCTGGCGCGCAGCCGCCCACAGACGCTTGCGCTCAATGAGACTCATCAGCGGTGCCCCTCATTGCGTAAGCAAATCCTGCTGGGGCTCGGTTCGGCACTGTTAAACCCGAAGAATGCACTTTTTTATCTGGCGCTCATGACGGCGCTGTTAGGGCCGGATGTCACGCTGCTTCAGCAGTCAATCTGCGGTGTCTGGATGGTAATGGTGGTGCTGGTCTGGGATTTAGCGCTGGTGTCGCTGATGGGCTTGCCCGTGGTTCAGCGGACGCTCAGCCGTTCACTCTGGCTGATTGAGCGAACCGCTGGCGTGGTGCTGATGGCGTTTGGTGGGTGGGTCGTGTGGCGTTTTTTGCATTTTCTTCCCGCCTCCCTCTATTCTTAAGCCATGGAAAAAATAGCTGAACTTAAACGCGCCAAGCTGCTGGCGCTGTCGCTGCTGCTGATTGCCGCCGCGGCGTTTATCACCACCCTGTTCCTGCCGCAAACCTTCTGGGTGCGCGGCGTAAAGGCCATTGCCGAGGCGGCGATGGTCGGCGCGCTGGCGGACTGGTTTGCCGTCGTCGCGCTGTTTCGCCGGGTGCCTATCCCGTTTATCTCACGCCATACGGCGATCATTCCGCGCAACAAAGACCGCATTGGCGACAATCTGGGTCAGTTCGTGCAGGAAAAGTTTCTCGATACCCAGTCGCTGGTGGCATTGATCCGCCGCTATGAACCGGCACAGATGATTGGCACCTGGTTCAGCCAACCCGACAACGCCCGGCGCGTCGGGCTGCATCTGATTCAGGTAATGAGCGGTTTTCTTGAACTGACCGACGACGGACGCATTCAGCGGCTGCTCAAACGGGCGGTGCACAAGGCCATCGACAAGGTCGACTTCACCGAAACCAGCGCGGTGATGCTGGAGAGCATGACCCGTAACAATCGCCATCAGGTGCTGCTGGACGCCATCATCAACCGCCTGATCGCGCTTATCCAGCGTGACAGCACGCGGGACTTTATCGCCGACCAGATTGTGCACTGGCTGAAGACCGAGCATCCACGCAAGGCCATGGTGCTGCCTACCGAGTGGCTCGGCGATCAGAGTGCGGAGATGGTGTCGAATGCGGTGAATACGCTGCTGGATGATATCAGCCACGACCGCACGCACCAGATCCGCCAGGCGTTTGACCGCGCCACGCTGAAGTTTATCGACAACCTGAAAAACGATCCGGAAATGGCCGCCAAAGCCGATAACATCAAGCACTACCTGAAGAACGACGAGGCGTTTAACCGTTATCTGGGCGAGATGTGGGCCGACCTGCGTCAGTGGCTGAAAGCGGATATGCAAAGCGAGGACTCGCGCGTCAGGCAGCGCATCGCCAACGCCGGACTGTGGTTTGGCGAAACGCTGTCGAACGATGCCAGCCTGCAGGCATCGCTGAACGAGCATCTGGAGCAGGCGGCGCACCGCGTGGCACCGGATTTTGCCGCGTTCCTCACGCGGCATATCAGCGACACGGTCAAGAGCTGGGATGCCAAAGATATGTCGCGCCAGATTGAGCTTAACATCGGCAAAGACCTGCAGTTCATCCGTGTGAACGGCACGCTGGTGGGCGGAACGATTGGCCTGATCCTGTTTTTACTCTCGCAATTGCCTGCCGTGCTCGCGCATTAACTCGCCTCAGGCGGCGCGATCACATAGCGCGTAGGGGCAAAGCGATTGAGGATCAAATGCACCAGGAAGACCATTGTCAGGGTCGCCACCAGCGCAAAGGTCACCGAGGTAATGCGATAGAGATCGCTGAACACCAGGTCGCTGTCCGGGTGCATGTTCTGCCCGAACATAATGCCGATGGTGGTGATGCTGGAAAACCCGACCCCGGCGCCGACCTTCTCCATCACGTGCAGCCGCGCGCCAAATGCCAGCCCAAGGCCGATAAGCGGCATCATCAGCAGCATATGGCTGCTGTGATCGTAAAGGATAAGCTGGACGACCAGAATGTAGAGGCAGCCCAGCACCACGCCGACCACGCGCCAGAGGGAACTCATCACCGCGCCGCGATAATGCATGGGAAACAGAATCAATACCCCGGCCATCAGCGCGGACAGTGAGTCGCTCAGGTCGCTTACCTGGAAGATGACGAAAATCAGGGTGGCAACGGTCCCGGAAAGCAGCGACTCGTGGCGCACACGGGCGTCATCTTTTTCAATCAGCGGCGGCGGCTTGCGCGGCTCCACGTCCGGCAGCAGGTAATTCATCAGCGCGCTCAGGCACACCGCCATAACGCTCGCTTCGATATTGGAAAACAGCAACGTATGCCAGTCGGTGGTGGGATAGCTCATAAAGTTGAGCATCACGCTCTGGCAGACCACGCCCATCGAACCAAACAGAAACAGCGGTCCCTTACTCATAAAGCGAAAACGCATGACGTACAAGGCGAACACGACTAACGTCATGATCACCGGCCATTGCGACAGATAGCCGATGATAATGACCATTTCAACGCAGTTAAGCGAGGCGCTAAAGATAAATTGCTTCGCCACGTGGCGGTTAAAGACCGGTACCAGCGACAGCAGCATGATGGGGTAGACCACGAAAAACACGCCGTAGTGAGTGTTGTAAAAACTCGAAATGCTCAGCGCAATCATGCCGGCAAAGACGATGCGCAGGGTCTGGCGAAAGTCGTTTGCCGTATAGACGATGTTGCCGTGCGGGGTAAACACCCGCGCCAGAGTGTTAATAGACATAGTGCAGCAGGCTCACCAGGTGGATCTGCATCCCGGAGAAGAAGCGCGCAAACGGCCCTTCGCTGTTATAGAGCTGCACGGTGGCACGCGCACCGGTCGGAAGTTGCTTCGGCAGCGCCTCGTCCAGCGCCACGTGGATTCGCATACGCTGGGCATCACGAACCCACCGGTTGGAGGTTTCTGGCTCGGACAGCTCGCCGTTCACCGCCTCCTGTCCGGCGAGGATCCCCGCATCGCTGCTGGTCACATGCGCACGGAAGACATGTCCCGGGAAGGCGTCAAACACCACGGCGGCATCGGTTCCCTGATGGGTATGGCGCAGGCTCTTCTCGCGGAAGTCGGCCACGATATCGGCCTGATTATTCACCAGCGCCAGCGCGGCCGAGCCGGAGGAGGCGTAATAGCCGGGGCTGAGCTGCAGGTTACTGACCGTGCCGTCCGCCTGGGCGTAAACCTTCGTCCAGCCAAGATTCAGTTCCGCTTCATCCAGCGCGTTGCGGTATTTTTGCAGGGTGACGTTGCGGTGTTCTTCCCGCTCACCGCGCTGAATGCGCAGGTTACGGATGTTCGCCTGCAGCGAACTGACGGACTGCTCGCTGCTCTGCCAGGTGGTCCGGACTTTATCCAGATCCGCCTGCGACACGCTCTGCAGCGTGCTGAGTTTCTGATAACGATCGTAAGTCACCTTGTCGTTACGCGCGGTCAGCACGGCGGTTTTCAGGCTGGCCTGTGCGGCCGCGATCTGCGCATCCAGCTGTTCGTTAGAGAGACGCGCCTGCTCCAGCGCGATTTGCGCTGCTTCCACTTTATTGCGAAACGGCGTGTCATCCAGCTCAAACAGCAGGTCGCCTCGCTTCACCTGGCTGTTGTTGTGTACATGGACAGCCGCCACGTAGCCGGAGACGCGCGGAGAAACCGGTGTCACCACGCGCATGACGGTGGAGTCCGGCGTCAGCGGGATCCAGATGTCCGCGACGACAAAGTAGACAAACATCAGCAGGAAAGAGGCAATACTTACCCTTACCCAGCGGGCAAACTTTTGTTCAGGAGTCATTATTTTTCGGTCTTGTTATCTTCTTCGCGGATTTTCCGCAAATTGCAGGCGATTTGATTCAATGTGGCGCTGAAAATATCGAGATGCTCCGGCGCGATGTTTTGCGATACGCGCGCCTGAAATGTCTCGATCACCCGGGAGAGCGTCCTGAGTACGGCGTTCCCCTCCGGCGTCAGCGTGAGTAGCCGGATACGCTTGTCATAAGGCGATACAGTGCGTAACAGGTAACCCTGTTTTTCCAGCTGTGTCAGCGTGCGCATCAGCGGCGGCAGTTCAATACCCTGCACCTCCGCCAGTTCACTCACCGAGACGTTATCCCCAAGCTGTTGAAGCTGCATCATCACCGTCCAGCTCGACTGGGTTAACCCGGTCTCGAGAATGGCGTCGTCAATCACGGCGCGCCACTGACGCACGATCATGGCCATCCGCATCCCCATCGGTCTGCGGCTAAACAGTTCTTCTTCACGCATGGGATATCCTCTCGTAACACGCGGTCAAGATAATAGTTACCAGGATAAGTATCAAGAAACGAGAGACAAAAGAGCAGGAATTGCGAAAGACGAATGCCCTCTCCCGGTGGGAAAGGGCATCAAACCGCCGAGAATTTAGCGGCTAAAACGTTTTTTAATGGCAACGTTTCCTGACGCGGTGACCACCACGTCCCGATATCCCGCCACCCGCTGGATCCAGCCGTTGCTGTCCAGGTACGCGAGGAGCGCCGCGCCCGCCTCGCCCCCAAGATGAAACCGCCGCTCGCTCCAGTCAAGACAGGCACAGCAGGCCTTACGGCGCGGATTGGCGCTTAATGAAATACCGAGCGTCAGGAACTGTTCGCGTCCATACACGGTCAGGGCTGATCCGTCCGTCTCCAGCCAGCCCTGCGCCTGCATAAAATCATAGATTTGAACGGCCACCGTCCCTGCCAGATGGTCGTAACAGGTGCGGGCTTCACGCAGGGCTTTTGGGGCGGTGGTTTCCGGCGGGGTGATGCGGCTCCACGACAGCCCCATCATCTGCTCGACCAGTTCCGCCACGTCGTGTCCTGCCAGGCGGTAATAGCGATGCCGCCCCTGTGACAGGCAGGTAATCAGCTTGCCGTCCAGCAGACGGGTCAGGTGCCCGCTGGCAGTGGAGGGGGCGACATCCGCCGCCGCGCTCAGCTCGGTGGCGGTCCATGCCCGGCCATCCATCAGCGCACAGAGCATTTTCACACGCGACGGATCCGCCATGGCGGCGGCCACTGCCGCCATGGCCTGCTCCAGCAGCGCGCTGTTGTCAGGGGGTAAACGGGTCTTAAGCATGGACTGCCCATGGTCTGGTGATCTCTGCCGCCAGCTTATCATTATCCGTCAGCAGAATGAGGTGATTCGCATGGTCGCTGTACTGGGTCAGTACAGACACACCGTGAGCCGCTAACGCCGCGGCAATCTCGCCCAGCTCACCGGGGCGCGCCTGCTGCAGTTTTCTGATCAGCGGTTTACGGACTGATCGGACGTTAAACCCGCCCTCAAGCAGCACGCGACGGGCTTTTTCGCCCTCTTCCACCAGGAAATGGGCTTCGGTACCAAACACGCCACCGCCCTCCAGCCCCACACCATTGCGCCCAAGCAGCTGGCCGAATCGCGCCAGTTCCCCTGGCGTAGCGTCGAAAATCACATGAACGTCATACATCCGCACGCCCCCCGGTTTCTGAGGCGTATTCCCGCACCACCTGCGCCACCCGAATGCGGTAGTACGTAAAGATAGCCTCCCGCCCCTCCCTCTGCGCCGCCTGATGAAAGACGTTCTGCTTCCAGCGGCGGACCGCTTCTTCATCCCGCCACCAGGAGAGGGAGAGAATTTTGCCGTCGGTGGTCAGGCTCTGAAAACGCTCGATATCAATAAACCCGTCGATATCCGCCAGCAGGGGTTTGAGTTCGGCTGCGAGCTGCAGGTAACGCGCCTGGTGGGCAGGCGCGGCCTGGGCTTCGAAAAGGACTGCAATCATGGTTGTCTCTCCGTTGTGAGGGTGCGGAGAGCATGCAGGAAAGAAAATGCGGATGCTTCGGTGAAGGGCGAAGTATTGTCGCCCTCTTTTCGGGAGGGCGACAAACGGTTATCCCAGAATCGACTTCGGCTCCATAAACGCGCGGATCCCCCACTCGCCCATCTCACGCCCCACGCCGGAGTGCCTGAACCCGCCAAACGGCGCTTTAGGCTCATGGGCCAGCGTGTTCACCAGCACGCGGCCCGCGACAATCTGCTGCGCCACGCGACGCGCACGTTCGACATCCCTGCCCAGCACCATCGCACTCAGGCCATACTCAGTGCCGTTGGCAATGGCGACGGCCTCGTCCTCGTCCTGATAAGGGATCACACACAGTACCGGGCCGAAGATCTCTTCCCGGGCAATCGCCATCTGATTTGTGACGTCAGCAAACAGCGTCGGGCGCACAAACCAGCCGTCCTGCGTCCCTTCCGGACGCCCTTCGCCCCCCACCAGCAGGTTTGCCCCCTCGTCGAGACCTTTACGGATATAGCCCTGCACCCGCAGCCACTGTTTTTCGCTGACCATCGGGCCAATTTCTGTCGCGTTATCGCGCGGATCGCCGGATTTCACCGCCGCGACGGCCTGCGCCAGTGCAGTTTCGATTTCCGCCTTACGCGACTGCGGTACCAGAATGCGCGTTCCGGCCACGCACGCCTGCCCGCTGTTCATAAACCCGGCCTGCACCACCAGCGGGATAGCCTGCGCCAAATCGACATCATCGAGCAGGATCGTCGGCGATTTACCGCCTAACTCCAGCGTCACCCGCTTAACACTCTGCGCCGCGTTGCGCAGTATCGCTTTGCCAGTAACGGTCGAACCAGTAAACGAAATTTTCGCCACGTCCGGATGGCGGCTGATGGTCTCACCGACCGTATCGCCCCGTCCGGTGACAATGTTAAACACGCCCGGCGGTAACCCGGCATCGCGCAGCGCCTCGGTGACAATGCGGGTTTGCAGCGCGCTCATCTCGCTCGGTTTAATCACCGCCGTGCAGCCCGCCGCGAGCGCAGCCGCCAGTTTGCCGCAGATAAACCCCGCGTCGCTGTTCCACGGGGTAATAAGCCCGGCGACACCAAGCGGCGTCATCTGCACCGTTGCCGCCCCCGCCGTGGTCACAAACTCAAAGGCTTCCAGCGCCTCGATAGCCTGGGCAATGACATCTGCCGGGTAGCGGGCCATCCACGCCGAGCGCGAGGCTGGCGCGCCGTACTCTTCAATCACCGCGTCCAGCAGCGCGTCATGACGGGCGGCCACGGCGACATGCATGCGTTTCAGCGCGGCAATGCGTTCCTGTCGGGGGGTTTGCGACCATGCCGGAAATGCCGCTTTCGCGGCCGCGATGGCATGCTCAGCGTCTACCTCATCGGCCAGGCGAACCTGGCCAATCACCCGCGCCGTCGCCGGATTGTATAAATCAAAACGTTCAGTGCCGTGCGGGGTAACAAATTCGCCGTTGATAAAGATCTGTTCGATGTGGTGCATATAAACCTCCTCAGGCTGTATGGACACAGTCTGGCACGGCTTCTCCGTTGCGATAATCCACGCTATGCTGCAAGGGTTGTTTCGATTTTCAGGATAATCTATGCATCGTTCGGGTCTGACAGAGCTGGAAGTGGTCATGGCGGTAGTGCGGCGCGGCAGTTTTCGCGGTGCGGCACAGGAGCTGGGCATGTCCGCCACGGCGGTAAGTAACGCTATCGCCGGGCTGGAGAGCCGCCTGGAGACGCGCCTGTTTAACCGCACGACCCGCAGCGTGGCGCTTACCGACGCCGGGCAGCGCTACGTGGCGCGTATCGGCCCGGCCCTGCAGGCGATACGCCAGGCCAGCGAAGAGATCCACAGTGATACCGGCGAACCTGCCGGCACCCTGCGCTTAAACGTACCGAACCATATCGGTGCGCTCTTTCTGGATCAATTGCTGATCGACTTTATGATCCGCTACCCGAAAATGCGCGTCGAGACGCTAAGCGAAGCACGAATGATCGACATCGTCGCAGAAGGTTACGACGCCGGGATCCGTCTTGAAGAATCCGTGCCACAGGATATGATCGCCGTGCCGCTGACCGGTGAGATCCGCCAGCTTGTCACCGCCACGCCGGATTACTTTGCCCGCCACGGCACGCCGCACACGCCGGAGGATCTGCTCTTACATCAGGGGATCGGTATGCGCATGGCGCACGGTGGGATCTACCGCTGGGAGCTGGCGCGTCGCGGGGAACAGTACGCCCTGGCGGTACCGCCGCGCTTTGCCACGTCCGATCTTTTCGCCTCGATCCGGGCCGTGAAGGCGGGATTAGGGATAGGGTTTTTACCGGAACTGTATATCCGGGAAGAGCTTGAAAGCGGGGAACTGGTGAGCGTGTTAAACGACTGGACGCAGCCGTTTGCCGGGCTGCGTTTGTACTATCCGGGGCATCGCCACGTCCCGCCAGGGTTACGGGCGCTGGTGGCGATGATCCGTGAGCGCGGGGTTATTCGAGGTTAGCTTTGTTCAGCCCGTAAGCCGCGTCCAGCGAGCCCGGCGCCATGCGGGACGTGATCCCCAGACGGTTCCAGGCGTTGATCGCCACAATGGCAAAGTTCAGCTCTGAAATCTCCACGTCCGAGAAGTGCTCCGCCACGCTGCGATAGAGCGCATCACTCACGCCATGCACGCTAATTTGCGTCAGCGCTTCGGCGAAGGCCAGCGCCGCTTTCTCACGGGCGCTGAACAGCGGGGACTCGCGCCATGCCGCCAGATGGTACAGGCGCAGCTCGCGTTCTCCGGCAATTTTGGCCTCTTTCGAGTGCATATCCAGGCAGAAGGTACAGCCGTTCAGCTGTGAGACACGAATGTCGATCAGGTGCTTCAGCGCCGGGTCGAGAGAGGTTTTCGCCACTTCCATGCTCAGGTTGGACAGCGCGTTGGCGAGGGCAGGTGTGATCTTATGGTGGTTTACGCGGGTGCTCATTGTCTTTCCTCTTTTTTGTGCGGCATATGTCATGCGATGAGGACAATCTACGCGGATAATGACATAGTAAAAAGACACAAAAACCGTCAAACGAGGTAGGACATGAAACCGGGCTATCACGCTATTTATACCCGCTATCGCGACAACATCACGCGTGGCGTGCTAAAGCCTGGCGACAAAGTCCCCGCCATTCGCGTGCTGGCGGAAGAGCTGAAGGTGGCGCGCAAAACCGTTGAAACCGCTTACGCCATCCTGACGGGCGAAGGGTATCTGGTAAGCCAGGGGGCACGCGGCACGCGGGTCAATCCGGACCTGTTACTGCCCGCGCAGCACGCCCCTGCGGAGCAGACCACCGGCACACTTCCGGCCTCGCTGATCGGCCAGCGCGAACGGGCAGGTTTTCTGCGCCCCGGCATTCCCTCCCTCGACAGCTTTCCCTATAAAAAATGGCTGCTGCTTTCAGGCCAGGCGACGCGCGCCATGCGCCAGGAAGAGATGCTGAATCCGCCCGTGCTGGGCTGGTATCCGCTGCGCCAGGCGATTGCCAGCTACCTTAATATTTCACGCGGGCTCGCCTGCACCGCCGAGCAGGTGCTGATCACCAGCGGCTACAGCGGTAGCCTGCGCCTGATCCTCGATACGCTGGCCAGCCGCAGCGACAAGGTGGTGTTTGAAGATCCGGGCTACTTTATGGGCCAGCAGTTGCTCAAGCGGATCGTGCCGCGCCTGCACACCGTGCCGGTCGATCGCGCCGGGATCGATACGGAATACCTGCTGCGCCACCATCGCGATGCCCGCTTCGCCATCGTCACCCCGTCGCACCAGAGTCCGCTGGCGGTCACCCTCTCTCTGCCGCGTAAACAACAGCTTCTCGACTGGGCGAGTCAGAACGAGGCCTGGATTATTGAGGATGACTACGACGGGGAATTTCACTACACCCGCAAGGTGCTGCCGTCGCTAAAAAGCCTCGACCGGCACGACCGGGTCATTTTTATGGGCACCTTCAGCAAAACCATTATGCCGTCGCTGCGCATGGGCTACGTGGTGATGCCCGCCAGCACCCTCGGGGCGTTTACCGACTGCGCGGACATCGTCACCAGCGGCCAGCCGGTGCTGACGCAAAAGATCCTCACCGCCTTTCTCAACGAAGGCCATTTTTTCCGACATCTTAAGAAGATGCGGGCCCTGTATCAGACCCGGCGGGAGTGGATGATTAAGGCTTTACAGGAGGTGTATGGCGACCTGTTTTTCACCGAGCAAAACGACGGTGGGATGCACATCGTGGCATTCCTTTCGAAAGGGAGTTGTGACCGGGAAATCGCGCACTGCTGGCAAGCGCAGCAGCTGCAGGTTAACGCGCTCTCGGAGTGGTATCGCGGCTCCGGCAAGCGTTACGGACTGGTGATGGGCTATAACAACGTGCGCACGTATCAGGAGGCGGTGGCACTACTTGAAAGGCCAAAACAAGAAACGCTGGAATTACTACTCTGAAATCAGATAGCTATCCACGCCATAAAAGAACGTGATAAAGATACAATCTTGAGCCTTTTTTATATTTCTAAGGAAAAGAAAATGAAAGCCATTCTGGGATTTGACTACTTATTAACGCCACGCGTGCTGGTCTTCTTCTACTGGATCGTCATGCTGGTGATTTTGATTGCCGGCGTGTATTCCATGTTTACCGATCATCTGATCACCGGATTTATCGGGATGATTTTCAGCCTGATCGGCTGTCGCGTGACGTTCGAACTGATCATGGTTGCGTTTAAGAATAACGAATATCTGCGCCGCATCGCGGAAAACACCGCGGTGAAATCAGTCGAATAATCTCTCCGTTGCGCCGGGTAGGGGTTTCTCCTTACCCGGCCAGCGCCGACCCTGCCCGCTTACACATCATAGCGCGACAACCCGACATCCTTAAGCTGCTCGTCACTCATCTTGCTCAGGATGCGACGGGTGCGGTGAATACGGTACCAGTTGCGTAGCGTTTTGCCGATCCAGACAAAAACAATAAACGGACGTTTTGAACGGTTCTCGTAAAATTCCATGATGCTCTCCTCACTGTGCCAGTAGCGTTATCATCGTGGAATTCAGGTCGTACAATACAGATTCAAAAACATCTTTTGTTTAACATACAGATCCGCTAAAACTGTATCTGCATGCCGTTTTTTGCGGCAATCTGTACTGGTTTTACAATCTGTATGGTGAAAACAAAGGATACAGCATGACGCGCTATCAACATCTCGCCAATCTTCTGGCGGAACGCATTCAACAAGGGCTGTATCGCAGCGGTGAACGCCTGCCGTCGGTGCGCGCGCTGAGCCAGGAGCATGGCGTTAGCATCAGCACCATACAGCAGGCCTACCAGATCCTCGAAAATCTGCAGTTGATCACGCCTCAGCCACGCTCCGGCTATTTTGTCTCGCAACGTAAGGCCATGCCGCCCGTACCGGCAATGACGCGTCCGGTGCAGCGTCCGGTAGACGTCACCCAGTGGGATGAAGTGATGATGCTGCTGGATGCCCGTGCCGACAAAGAGATGATCTCCTTTGGCGGCGGCTCGCCGGACGTCAATCAACCGAGCCTGAAACCGCTGTGGCGTGAAATGAGCCGCATCGCGCAGCACAATCCGGGCGAGATGCTGAGCTATGATGTGCTCGACGGTCGGCTCGAGCTGCGCGAGCAGATCGCACGGCTGATGCTGGACGGCGGCTCTACCGTGGCCGCGAATGAGATTGTCATCACCAATGGCTGCCACGGCGCGCTGTCGATTGCCCTGCTCTCGATATGCAAACCGGGCGATATTGTGGCCGTGGAATCCCCGTCGTTTCACGGCACCATGCAGATGCTGCGCGGGTTCAACATCAAAGCCATCGAAATTCCCACCGATCCCGAAACCGGGATCAGCATTGAAGCGTTAGAGCTGGCGCTGGAGCAGTGGCCCATTAAAGCGGTGATCCTGGTGCCCAACTGCAATAACCCGCTGGGTTTTATCATGCCGGAAGCGCGGAAGAAGCAGGTGCTGGCTCTCGCCCAGCGGCACGATATCGTGATCGTGGAGGATGATATTTACGGCGAGCTGGCGGCGGAATACCCGCGCCCGCGCACCATTCACTCCATGGACATTGATGGCCGCGTGCTCCTGTGCAGCTCGTTTACCAAGACCGTGGCACCGGGCCTGCGCGTCGGCTGGATTGTGCCGGGGCGCTATTACGACCGGGTGATGCACATGAAATACGCTGCAGGCGGCTTTAACGTGCCGGGAACGCAGATGGCGGTGGCGGCGTTTATTCGCGACGGCCATTATCATCGTCACGTTCGCCGTATGCGCCAGATTTATCAGCAGAATATGGAAACCTATACCTGCTGGGTGCGGCAGTATTTCCCGGCGGAGATCTGCGTGACGCGTCCGCAGGGCAGTTTTTTGCTGTGGGTGGAGTTACCGGAAAACGTCGACATGGTGTGCGTCAGCAAGCAGCTGTGCCGGCTGAAGATCCAGGCGGCAGCCGGGTCGCTGTTCTCTGCGTCCGGCAAGTACCGCAACTGCCTGCGGATCAACGTTGCGTTACCGCCAACGGAGAAGCATCGTGAGGCGCTGAAGAAGATGGGTGAGGCAATTGTGATTGCGATGGAGGCGTAGTGCGGCCTGATGCCCTCCACCGCCAGGCCGGGCAAGGCGTCACCGCCGCCCGGCACTGTCACCGACTCAAAACGTCCATGAAACGCTGCCAACGATACTGCGTTCCGCGCCGAAATAGCAGTAGGAGAGCGAGTTACACGCCGCCACATAGCGTTTATCGGTCAGATTATTGACGTTCAGCTGCGCGCTCATGCCCGTGAGCCCCACCTTCGACAGGTCATACCCCACCACCATATCCACCAGCGTATACGACGGCAGCGTATGGGTGTTCTGGCGATCGCTGGTAATGCCGTTAACGTAACGAACGCCGGATCCGACGGTCAGACCGTCCAGCGGGCCCGTTTTCACGTCGTAGCTGAGCCAGGCACTGGCCATATTCCGCGGCGCATAGACGGCGCGCTTGCCCTCCTCTTCCGGGCTGCTCTTCTTGTAGCGAATGTCGGTATAGGTGTACGCCGCCTGCATGCGCAGGCTGTCGGTCAGTTGACCCACCGCTTCCAGCTCAACGCCCTCGGACTCGATCTCACCGATGGAACGGTACGGATCGGTCGGCTCCTCTTTGGTGGCGATATTCTTCTGGTTGATGCGGAACACCGAGGCGCTGAACTGGCTGTTCATCCCCTCGGGTTCATACTTCACGCCCGCTTCCCACTGCTTGCCTTTCATCGGGTCCAGAATGTTGCCCTGCTCATCGGCGAAGCTGGTCGGCGTAAAGGCCGTGGAGTAGCTGAGATACGGCGCGACACCGTTATCAAACAGATACAGCAACGCCGCGCGGCTACTGACATTGTTCTTATCCAGGTCGCTGCGGGTATGGTTAACGTTATCAACGTTCGACACGCTTACCTGGTCATAACGCCCGCCCAGCGTCAGGCGCCAGCGGTCAATGGACATCTGATCCTGCAGGTAGTACCCGGTCTGGCGCAGCTTATGTTTTTCCTTGCTGTACTGGGTGATGTAATCCGGTTTCGCACCGTAAACCGGGTGGAACGCGTCGATGGGCGGGAAACCGCCGTAGTAGCCGGTCACGTTATTGGTACGGTCCTGATAATCCAGGCCGATCAGCACACGGTGGTTAACTGCCCCGGTATCGAAACTGCCGTCGACCTGGTTATCCAGCGTGATGGCATTCATCTTCTCGTCAGAACCGGAATAGCCGCGGTTGAGCTCGGTATCGTTCAGCCAGCCCGCGGCATATACCTGATTCAGCTCCACTTTGGTGTGCAGATAGCGCAGCTTCTGGCGCACCGTCCAGCCGCTGTCGAACATGTGCTCAATGTTGTAGCCCACCATGTTTTCCCGACGATCGTACTTGTCGTAATCATCCTCACCTTCAAAGAAGGTGTTGGTGATTTTCTTACCGTTATGCGGCACCACGGTGCCGTCATAAGGCAGGCCGGAGTGGCTCCCCCCTTCCGGATCGCAGTGCAGATAGGCCATAAGATCCAGACGCGTGTTATCAGTGATGCGCCAGGTCAGGCTCGGCATCAGCGCGTAGCGCGCTTCCTTCAGCGGATCAAACTGGGAATCGGCATAGCGGGTCATCCCGCTGAGGCGCACCGCCACGCGGTCGTTATCATCAACCGGGCCGGTGACGTCGAACATCGCCCCGCGCTGGTTATTGTTCCCGGCAAATAGCTTAATCTCCCCACCCGGATCGAACGACGGCTTGCGGGAGGTCAGCGCCACGATACCGCCCGGCGATGAACGGCCGTACAGCACGGAGGCCGGGCCACGCACCACCTCGATATTGTCGAGGAACCAGGGATCCACCACCAGCGAGCTGTGAGAGTTGGTGTCTCCCATCATCTTCAGGCCGTCGAGGTAGACGTTATCCAGACTGCCGTCGGAGAAACCGCGCAGCACCATGTAGTCGAAGCGGTTTGACGCGCCAATCTGGTTGCTGTAAACCCCCGGCGTGTAACTCACCGCCTGGCGCACGCTGGTCGCGCCCTGCTCTTCAAACTGCTCGCGGGTAACGATAGAGACCGACTGCGGAGTCTCTATATCCGGCGTTTCAAGCTTGGTGGCAGCAGATTGCATCTGCGACGTGACCACAACGGTGTCCGTTTTTTGGGCATCCTGCGCCAGTAAAGGAAAAGCGACGCTACCGGTAACCCATCCCACCAGCAGTGCCAGACGTGACTTAGCAAACATAACCCTCTCCAAAGGTATTTCTTATTGTTAATAAGAATTATTACCTTTTTGAGAGAGCAAACAGCTATGCGCGCCGCCAGGATACGTATGCGCGGTGCTAAACCGCACGGGTTGCGTTCGCGCGAAGAGAGAAAGTAGGTTAGCGGCGTTTTCGCACGTCGCCCGGTGCAATACCGTAATGGCGACGAAACGCGGTAGCGAAATTGGTGGCGTGCTGATAGCCACACATCCACGCCGCCTGCTGCACGCTGTAGCCTTCAAGCAGATAGCGACGCGCCAGCGCGAGCCGACATTCACGCAGGTAATCGAAAAGGGTGCAGCCGTAGCGTTGACGAAACTTGCTGCGCAGGCTGCTCGGGCTCATGGCGGCGAGGGCGGCCAGCTGTGCAAGAGTATGATCCTGCTCCGGTGATTGTTCCAGCCTGCTGCGCACGCGTTCAAGACGCGCATGCTCAGGCCGGCACGGGAAGGATTGCTGGCGCTGCGCCAAACCCTGGCCCAGAAGCTGATACATCAGCCCTTCCAGCAACAGCTGACGGGATAACGCGCTTAGACCCTGCTGCTGAGCATGCTGGATCCCCGCAAGGATAAACTCAGGAACGTGCCAGACCAGGGTGGGCGCATTCAGGCTTTGCCATTCCTGGAGCAGCGACTCAAGCAGGGTCTCGCGCCTGGCATCGTGTGGGAACAGACCAAACGAGAGCGTTTTCAGCGTGCTGTCGGCATCGTGACGCGCGCACATTATCTGCTCTTCACTCAGGCGGGAGCTGAAGGCCATGCCGGATCGTACGACATATTCAACGCCATTGAGCGCGATCGTGACGCCTCCTTCCAGCACCACCAGCATATAGAGTGGGCTGCTATGGCGAGAGGTGGTTTCGTAAGGTTGTAAAACGCGAACGTTGGAGTGGGTCAGTGAAATGCCGGATGAAAGCGTCATCTCTTCCACATTCCCCTGCAGCACGGCGCGGTTGTTGACCTGCGTATCTTTTAACTGCGGGAACCGGTAGTCGATGCCGTAGCGCTCACCGAATATCTGAAAATCCTCAACAAAAAACAGGCGTTTCGCTGATCTATTTTCACGCTGGAGCATATGACGGTGCCTGCATCGGGGAAAGGACAAACGAAACAGTACCATTCATTGGTGGTGGCAGCAATCACTGGGCATAAAACGTATTACGCTCCGGTCTGAGCCGGAGCGAAGAAATATATTTCAGTTAAAGAGATATATTTATACTTGCTGCCAGTCAGCAAAAACCTCTTTATGGTTTTTGGTCAGGACAACTTTATTATCATCCACTTTGTCCACCCAGCCGAGCGGTATAAAGTGGTGCTTCCCACCGGATTCCAGATCGCTTTTCGCAAGCTTTATACGCTCGCCATCCAGATGGTCCACAACACCGACGTGTGTTCCGCAGCTGGCGACAACCTGAGCGTGATCCATAATTGCGTTTTTATCTACCATAATAATTCTCCCGTTTTGGTTATTTGGCCGTTGCACGGAATTAACTGTAGCGCATAAATTTGGCTTACGGGAGCTTATTAGCATTTTGAAACATCATTGACACAACAGGATATTATGACTACCGCGAGGCATAGCGAAGCATTATGAAAAAATAAGAATAAGATGAATTATTCTCGATGTTTATTTTTTATTTCATAATTACATTATCGCAACCAACGAGGAGGCATTAATGACGATTCATAATATTCGTAATAATCGTACAGAAATTTCACTGGCTCTTGGTGAAGCGGTTTTAGACATTGTGCAAAAAGGCCACGAGCTGTCGCGTGAAAATCTGGCGCAGGCGATGAAAACAAAAGCAGAGAAGGAGCGCGACGATGAGCGGCTCCTGAATTACTGGAAAGCCTGTAATATGCTGGTCTGAACGAGGCGGCGTTTAGCCTGGCTAAACGCCCCCAGCCATTACTCGTCGAAGAACCAGTAGCCCTGGTTAATCAGTCCGGTCAGTTCGTCAATAAACGCCGGATTGTTCAGCGCCTCGCCCAGCTCCGCCTGGCCGAGTTCCGTGTAGCGACACAGCACGTCCGCGGCCTTCGCATCTACCGTTTCCAGCAGTTCGCTGTTGATGAAGACGCTACCGTTGATATTCAACACGCGCAGACCGCTCAGGCGAGACAGCGTTTCGCCCCCCTGCAATGCATCAAGCACTTCTTCTGCCGTGTACGGCGGTTCCGCGGTGGCAATATCCAGCTCATGGCGCGGCGTTGAGACAAAGCTACCGAACCATTTTGTGAAATCATCAGGCTTGCTGATCATGTCGATCATCATCTGGCGAATACGATCCAGCTCGTACTGTTCTACGCGTCCTGGATGTTCGCGGCAGGTCAGATCCGGATCGCTATAGTGCTCGCCGCCCAGATCGTTTTCCAGCGCGTAATCGGCAAAGCTGCTGATCAGATCGCGGCCGTTCGGCCCGCGGAAACCGACGGAGTAGTTGAGCGCCGTTTCGTGGGTAAAGCCGTCGTGCGGGAAGCCAGGTGGAATGTAGAGGATATCGCCCGGGGCCAGATCTTCGTCGATGATCGGCTCAAACGGATCAACGTGCAGCAGTGCCGGATGCGGGCAGAACTGGCGCATTGGCAGCTTGTCACCCACGCGCCAGCGGCGGCTTCCCATCCCCTGAATGATAAACACATCGTACTGATCGATATGCGGGCCCACGCCCCCGCCAGGGACAGAGAAGGAGATCATCAGGTCATCCAGACGCCAGTCTGGCAAGACGCGGAACGGGCGCACCAGCTCCGCGGCAGGCATGTGCCAGTGGTTCACCGCCTGCGCCAGCAGCGACCAGCCGGTTTCGCCCAGGCCATCGAAGTGCTCAAACGGACCATTGCTGGCCTGCCATTTACCGTTGGAATGGCTGACCAGACGGCTATCGACTTCAGGCTCCATCGCCAGCCCTGCCAGTTCGTCCGGGGTAATCGGGTCGACAAAATCAGGGAAGGCATTTTTCAGCACTACGGGTTGTTTCTGCCAGTATTTTTCAAGAAATTCCGGCCAGTTCAGGTTCAGTTGATACGCCATGGGTAGCACCAGTGAGAGGGTAAACAGGCGCGATTATAGGGGAGACGGTCAAGGGGGAACTTGTCATGGGTCAAACGAGAGGAAAAGGCCGGCGCAAACGTCCGGCCCTGAGGGATCAATCCAGCTTCAGATCGTCATAATGCGTAATCAGTTTACCCACAATGCCGTAGTCCAGCGCTTCTGCCGGAGACATCCAGAAGTTGCGGTCGGTGTCTTTTTTCACTTTTTCCAGCGGCTGGCCGGTGGCGTCAGCAATCAGCTTGTTCACGCGATCCAGCATGCGGATGATCTCACGCGCTTCAATCTCAATATCCGTCGCCTGACCACGCACGCCACCCAGCGGCTGGTGGATCATAAAGCGGGTGTTGGGCAGAGAGTAGCGGTGCTCTTTTTTCGCCGCCAGGAAGATGGTGATCCCGGCGCTCGCCACCCAGCCGGTGCCGATGATGTGTACGTCCGGACGGATGAACTTGATGAAGTCATGGATGGTATCACCCGCTTCCACGTGGCCACCCTGGCTGTTGATGTACAGCTTGATCGGATCGTTGCTCACGCTTTGCAGCAGGATCAGTTGGGTAATGACTTTTTGCGCCAGTTCCTGGTTGATCTCACCGGAGATAACAATCGAGCGGGACTCGAGCAGTTTTTGCTGCAGCGCGCCCGCGCCGTTTGACCCTTCCGCTTTATCCTTATCGCCTTCTTTCAGTGTGTAGTGCATTGTTATGTCCTCAGCATTTAGCGCTCAAAACCAGAGTGTAGCCTGTTTTACCGGTCAAAGTCCTCAGGCGCACACAATGCGAACATCCTGCGCCGCAAACGCGTCGATAACGTCCTGTTTAATATTCGCGTCCACCACCAGCACATCAATGTCCCGGCTCTTTGCCACGACAAAGCGCGCCACGCCGGGAAGCTTGTCAGCAGTCAACGCCACGATGGTCTGGTTGCTCTGGGCGATCACCGCTTTTTTGAACGCACAGTCGGCAAAATCAAAGCCGGTCAGCCCCATCTCAGGATCCATCGCACAGCCACCGATAAAGGCCTGATCAAAGATAATCCCCTCAAGCTGGCTTGCAGCCGTGGCACCCACCGTCGCGCCGGACGCCCGCTGGATCTGCCCGCCAGTGATGATCACCTCACACAGCGGATGTTGCAGCAACGCGGTCGCGATGGCCGGGGAGTTGGTCACCACCGTCACGCTGAGTTCGGCAGGAAGGGCTTTCGCCAGCGCCAGATTGGTGGTGCCCGTATCCAGAAAGATACAGCCACCTGCCTTGATCAGCGTTGCCGCTTTCTGCGCGATTGTGGCTTTTTGTGCACTGTTTTCCTGCTCGCGGCGGCTAAATGTCCCCGCATCCGGCAGCTGAAGTACCGCGCCACCGTAGACCTTTTTACAGAAGCCCTCTTTGCTAAGCTCATGTAAATCACGGCGAATGGTGTGCTCGGAGACCGTCATTTGTGTCGCCAGTTCGGTGCACACCACCCTTCCGCTCTCCTGAAGGATCTGACGGATCAGCGCTTGTCGTTGCTCCGGAAAAGCAGCATAATCGAGCATTATAAGTCCTTTAAAATAACAAAACCGAGCATCAAAGCGCATAATGTTGCACTGCGCGTGCTCTGTCAATCAGCACTCACCGCGAGGATAACAATGAACATTGCCCATGTTGCACTCTGGACCCGACACCTTGATGCACAGGTACAGTTCTGGGAAACGGTTTTTGGCGGACGCCGTAATGAACGCTATCACAGTAAAAATCGCCCGGGCTTTGCGTCACATTTTATTACCCTGGATGGCGGGCCAACCCTTGAACTGATGACGGTGCCGGACCTGCCCGACGCCCCGGCTCATCCGGAGTTTATTGGCTGGGCGCATATCGCCATTCACGTCGGCAGCCAGGCAGATGTGGACCGTATGGCGGCGCAGGCGCAGTCAAACGGCACCCTGCTCAGCGCCCCCCGCATGACCGGGGATGGGTTTTATGAGGCGGTGATTGCGGACCCGGACGGCAACCGGATTGAGCTCACAGGAGAGTAAAAGACATAACGCCTGCCATGCAGGCGTTAAGGTTTAATTCACCGTGGCCGGGCGCGCCAGATTTTCCTCGCCCTCATGTTGCTGCGCTTTCTCGTGCTGACGTTCCGCCAGCAACCGGCAAATCTCCGCATGCTTCTCCTCGGTAAAGGTAAAGCGCGACATAAACCCAAGCCGGATCAGCGAGCCGATGGCCGGCAGCAGACAGATACCAAAGAACAGCCCCGACAGCACGCCGTCACTCTGGGTTTGTGCCTGCGGGACATAGCCGATCATCGTCAGAAACACGCCGATTAGCCCACCGCCGACCGCCACCGACATCTTGCCGGTAAAGGTCTGTCCGGAGAAGGTGATCGCCGCACAGCGCTTGTGGGTGTGGTACTCCGCATACTCGATGGTGTCGGCAATCATCGACGAGGTGAGAATGTTGGACATCATCACGAACAGCGTACTCAGGCCAAGCAGGATAAACAGCATCGCCGTCTGCTGATAGCCCACAAACCACATCACCACGCGTACCGCAACATCCAGCCCGCAGAGGATCATAAACAGCTTCCGCTTCTGCATCCTGCGCGTCAGCATTGGGGCGACGAGACACACCACCGCCGCCATAATCCCCATCACGCCGATCGCCATCTGCAGGCTGCCGTCACCCATATTGTTGATAAAGAAATAGATGTAGAGGCCGCCGGCCACGTTATGGAACACGCAGAAGAAGAACGACAGCAGAACGATAAACAGCGGCTTGTTCTGGCGCAGGTTATGGAAGGTGTCACGTATCGTCACCTTTTCCGGACTCGGCGGCACACGCTCCTTAATCTGCATAAAGCCGTTGAGCATCAGCGGCAGGCCGACCAGCATCATCACCAGCGCCGCCATAAAATAGCCTTTGTCGTTGCTGTACTGGGCGAAGAACGCCGCCAGTTTTGGGAAGAAAATATTGGCGCAGGCGATCCCGGCGTTAACCCCCAGCATGGCCGCCGTCACCGCGCGGGTGCGCTGCCCGGAGTCATTAGTCATCACCGACGACATCGACCAGAACGGGATATCAGAGATGGCGTACAGCGTTCCCCACAGAATGTACGTCACCCCGGCGTAGAGAATTTTGGTGGTCATGTCCGCTTCGATTTTATAGAACGACAGCAGCGTGACGCCGGTAATGAGTAACGGGGCGATCAGCAAGAAGTGGCGAAACTTGCCGAACCGGGTGTTAATGGTGTCCATTATGCTGGCAAATAGCGGGTCGTGAACCGCATCCCACGCGCGGGCAATCAGGAAGATGGTACTCGCCGCCAGCGCCGAAATCCCCAGCACGTCGGTGTAAAAATAGTTAATAAACGAACCCACTAAACCAAAGCTAAAACACTGACCTAATCCATAACCAAAATAAGACCACAACTCGCGAGACGGTATTTTCATTGTCATTGCCATAGTGCGTACCTGGTTGCCCGGCGGCAGGCCGCCGGGTCGATATTATTAGCCCTGCGCTTTCGGGGCGATCTTACGGAGCTTCTTCATTAAGGCCATTTCACTGCGCGAGAACGGGATACCGTTCTCCTCAAAGACGTCGTGGAACCAGAGGCGGCAGTAGTCCGTAGACTCCTTCATCACCACCGGCCACGGCAGCCACGTCTGGGTTTTACCGCGCACCAGCCCCCACTGATACGGCGCGACCTTCGCCGTGTACATCAGCGGGAGCTGCTCCTCGAGGGTGCTGCCCACGTGGCGGGCCAGCCATTCGGTGCAGAAGATTGGCCGCCCAAGCGCCTGCAACTGCTGGATAATCGCGGTCATGCGTCCGGTGTTGGTGTAAGCGTGGAAGCTCACCACGTCGGATAGCGCCAGCGCGCTTTGATCCAGCGGATGCTGATAAAACGTCTCGTCCTCCTCTTCCGCCGGCAGACGCCACGCGCAGACGGTGAGCGGCTGAGTAGGATCCTCTTCACGCACCCACCGGAACGCCAGCTTCATCAGCTCATGCGCGCAGGTCTCCAGCTTCGCGTCGTACTGCACCTCCTGCGTACCGGTCGCAAAAATGCCGCGGTTGCCCGGCTCGTTATACAGATCCCACAGCAGTACGCGCTCATCGTCGCGGAACTGGCGGATAACGTCGCGGATATAGCGCTCAATCTGCGGCCAGCAGTCGGGATTGCAGACTTTATCGCGCCCCGGGCTCGCTGCCGCCTGGCTGTTGTGCTTGCCCGGCACCGGCGGTTTTTGCGGCCCCAGATACGGTTCATCGCCGGAGAAACCGCAGTCGTCCATCAGGGTCAGCATGGTGCTGAACCCGTGGCTGTCGGCCATCGCCAGAAACGCGTCGATGCGCGCCATCAGGCCGTCGCGGTCGTGTTCCCAGACAATAAACGGCAGGTTGATGCGCAGGGTGTTGTAGCCCGCCTCCGCCGCCCAGCCCAGTTCACGATCGATGGTGCTGATATCAAAGGTCTCTTCCTGCCAGATATCGGTCCAGTTCACCGCCGTCGACGGTAAATAGTTAAACCCACACAGCCAGCCTTTTTGCTGATACCACGCCTGTGCCTGCTCCCTGCTCCACTGCTCTTTCATTACGCGTCCTCTTACTGATAATATTTAGCTAATAAATATTAGTTGCGGGATAAATGCGCAATTCATGACGCTCCGAAAAGCGACAGCCTTCACAAAGTTCACGCAGGCGCGAATAAGAAACGTGATCGACGGCGCGTAAGCGAACAGTTAGGGTATGATGCGGTGTCGCGAGAGGGAGAGGACGGATGAAGCGAAAAACAAAAGTCACGATGAACGATATTGCGCGGGCGGCGGGGGTGTCGCAGGCGACGGTATCGCTGGTGCTCAACCAGTCCCGTAACATCAAGCTCAGCGACGAGACCCGCCAGCGGGTGATCGGCGTGGCGACCGAGCTCGGCTACGACCGCCTGCCTGCCATTCACGCCCCGCGCAACCAGGAGGAAATCGCCCTGCTGGTAAGTTCCCTGCAAAGCTTTGATCCGTTTATCGATGCCATCAGTCAGGCGCGGGAAGCCGCATGGCGCAACGAAGCGCTGCTGACGGTGTACGACTACGGTGATGACATAGAGCTGGCGCTGAACATTATCCGCCAGCTGGAGAAGCGCAACTGCGTGGGGATTATCCTCGCCTCCCCCGTTACCACGCTTGTCGACATGACCGCTTTTCAGGACTGCACCCGCATTCCACTGGTGCTACTCAATCAGCGCGATCCCGGTTCGCCGCTGCTGCCGTCGTTTATTCCGGACGACTACGCCAACGCCTTCCAGGTGACCAAACACCTCATCGCCTGCGGCGCAACGCGTATCGCCCACATCACCGGCGAGAGCTGGATGGAGGCCTCCCGCCAGCGGCTGGCCGGCTATCAGGCCGCCTTACAGCAGGCCGGTTTAGCCTGTGACGAAAGTCTGGTGCGCCAGACCAACTGGCAGTTCAGCGAATCCTTTACCGCCACCACCTCTCTGCTGGCGCTGGACGAACGCCCGGACGCCATCTTCTGCGCCAGCGACTGGCTGGCGATCGGCTGCTATCAGGCGCTGGCGGTAAACGGCGTGCGCATCCCGCAGGATATGCTGCTGGCGGGCTACGACGACCAGAAGATCTCCGAGCAACTCACCCCACCGCTGACCAGTATCCAGCTCCCCTACAGCGAACTCGGACGGCTGGCGGTGGAGTATCTGTGCAATCAGGAAGATGCCGCCACCCATGTGACGCTGGCGGGCAGGCTGAAGGTACGGACATCAAGCCTCGTCTGAGGTGAAGACCATTCCGGCATAGGGTTTCTCCCGGCACGCCGCCAGCCGCGCGGCGAGGCTGCCCACGTGCAGTTCCAGCTTGTGCCCGTCCGGGTCGAGAAAATAGAACGATGCCCCCTCGCTTTTGCTCTGCTTCCAGACGGTAACGCCCGCCTGCTCCAGCTTGTGCGAGAACGGTTCAAAATCCTCTTCCGCCACGGTAAACGCGTAATGGGTATAGTCGCTCTCCTGCGGCGGCACATACTGGCGCGCCTCGTCGTTCGACAGGCAGACCCACAGATCGCCGCAGGTAAGATAGGCCCCGGTATTCCAGCGGGCGTGCAGCGTCAGCCCCAGCAGCTCGTGCCAGAAGGTAACGCTTTTTTGCAGGTCGCTGACCGCGAGGGTCAGATGGTTGAGTGATTGCAGCATGACGTGCCCTTTTGTTTTTTGCGCCAGACGTGGTACGGTAACTTCATGAACATAAACCACGCCGTGCTCACCGTAAACCGCTGGTGGCTGCCTTCTTAAAGGCGGCACGGAGTAGTTTTCCCCATTTTCAGATAGCCGCCGAAAGGCGGCTTTCACATATCTAAGACCCCTTTCGGCAATTGCACATTAAGGAGTCTTTATGAACGTTCAAACCATCCTCACCGGCGACCGCCCAACCGGCCCGCTGCACCTGGGCCATTTCGTCGGTTCGCTGCGCCAGCGCGTGGCGCTACAGCAGACGCATAACCAGTATGTCTTGATTGCCGACCTGCAGGGGCTGACCGACAACGGCAGCAACCCACAAAAAATTCGCGACAACATCCCTGAAGTGCTCGCCGACTACCTCGCCGCCGGCATCGACCCGAACCTGACGACACTCTGCCTGCAGTCCGCCCTGCCCGCTCTCGCCGAGCTGACAATGTTGTATATGAATATCGTCACCGTCGCCCGCGTCGAGCGTAACCCGACGGTGAAAAATGAGATTGCGCAGAAAGGCTTTGCCCGCTCGCTGCCGGTCGGTTTTATGGCCTACCCCATCAGCCAGGCGGCGGACATCACTGCGTTCAAAGCCGAGTGCGTCCCCGTCGGCGACGACCAACTGCCGATGATTGAGCAGACCAATGAGATTGTGCACAAGATGAACAGCCTGTTGCCTGCCCCGGTGCTGCGCCACTGCAAAGCGATGCTCAGCGACACCGGCCGCCTGCCCGGCATCGACGGCAGCGCCAAGATGTCGAAATCACTGGGCAACACCCTGCATCTTTCTGCCAGTGAAGAGACGATTCACCGTGCGGTCAGTGCCATGTACACCGACCCGAACCACCTGAAGGTGAGCGACCCGGGGCAGATTGAGGGAAACGTGGTGTTTACCTACCTCGACGCGTTTCATCCGGACAAAGCGAAAGTGGCAGCGATGAAGGCGCATTATCAGGCGGGCGGACTGGGTGACCGGGCATGCAAGAACGAGCTGGAGGCGTGCCTGCAGGAGCTGATTGCACCGATGCGGGAACGGAGGGCGATGTACATGCAGGATAAAGGGGAGCTGATGGCGATGCTGAAGCGCGGCACGGAACGAGCGCAGGCGGTGACGCAGGGGACACTGAGGGAAGTGAAGGTTGGGCTGGGGGTGCCGGTGTTTTGAACTCGCGATTACAGTCGTCTTCTCCTCAGTCGACGCCTGCATCTGTGGCCTTCACAACCAGAACCACCGCACTCTCGCAGCAGTGGCGGCGGTAGTGAGTCTGGAGGGATGGCGTCAGGGGATATCTCTACCGATGCGGCTAACCGCCCTGCGCAATGGTCTGGACGGCGCTGATATCCAGGATGAGAACAAAACATGTTCTCACCCTGCTTAACCCTTTTTCACCTCGTAATCCGGTAGCGAGAATCGAGTGATAAAGTTATTAAGTGCGTTGGTATCAGGTAGCGCGGTCAGCGCCCCTTTGCGCGTTGTCGCGAGGGCACCGCAGGCGCTGGCCTGAGCAATGGACTGGTGGAGTTGTTCAACATTCTGCGGCATCCCGCGATGTGCAATCCAGGCCAGCAACCCTGCGACAAACGCGTCGCCAGCCCCGGTTGTATCAATACTGTTGACGGTATAACCGTCGAAATGAATAACGCTGTCGCGCCACAGCACCATGGCACCTTGCTCACCGTAGGTCACGACTTTGAGTTGCGCGGGCAGAGCATTGAGAGCGTTAAGCGCATGGGAAAAATCGTGAGAGCCTGTCATCCAGTGCCACTCTTCTTCCGAGAGTTTAAGAATGTCGGCCTGGGCGGCGAAATGACACACCGTCTCGAGCATTTCATGCTTATCGGGCCACATTTGCTCCCGTAAATTCACGTCGAAACTCAGTAATCCCCCACGCTGTTTTACATGGCTGATGGCGGTGACGAGCGTATGACGACACGTTTCGGCGACCAGGGCCAGAGAGCAGAAGTGCAGAATATCGTCGCTAAAGTCGGGCAGCGCATCGGGCGTTAAAAATTGATCCGCGGAAGGGTTGGTTAAAAACGTAAATCCACGCTCGCCAGCGCGGCCCAGAGAGACCAATACCGTGCTGGTTCTGTGCTGATTATCCAACTGCAGACTTTCGGTTGAAACGCCTGCGTCAGACAGCGTTTTCTTCAGAAAATAACCAAAGTCATCCTCACCAACCCGGCCAATAAAACCACTCTGGCAGTCCAGACGCGCAGCGCCAATTGCCACATTGAACGGGGCTCCTCCTGCGCAGGCCTGATATTGCATGTCTGAAAGCGGTAGAAGATCCACCACTGCATCGCCAAGAGTCCAGATATTCATGACATTTCCTCAATAATAATTAATTTTTAAATGTGACCTGCGGGAAGGTCACTTTTTTAATAGTGCTTAAGCGTGAACAGGTGCCATGGATTATCCAGGCATACGGTTTAAAAGTTATAATCCAGCATCAGCTTATATTCGGTGGTAACAGCCTCACCGTGGGTCACCCAGCTTCCGTCCTGTTTTATCAACGAGCCAGTAACTTCTCCGGACACGGTAAAACGAGAGGTCAAAGGATAATTCGCCGATACCTTCAGGAAGCGGTTGCGGGTATTCTGGAAGACTTCGCCATCTTCAGGCTGAGCATTGTATTTCTTATAATGGCCATACCCGCCGCTGAGCGTTGTGGATAATTTCCCCCAGTTGCGCCAGACGCCGACTGACGTGGTCCAGCTTTTTTCGTCAATATCGCCCCATTGCGCCCTGTCTAAAATGGCAGAGGCAAATTGCTGGCGGAACCAGACGCCGGTGGTGTTATTAATAATATATTGCACGCCAGGCTCAATCTGAAATGAACGCACGTCGCGGTCATTTTGCGATCCACCGCTGCGGCGGTGATCGATCTGCTGATACAAATAGTTAAAGAATGAGAAATTGTCCGTAACCCGAAGATCGGTAAAGAACTTAACGCGGACTTGCCAGCGGTCCTCGATTGAGGCGCTTCCACCCATGACATCCCAGCCATAGCGCAGACGTTTGTAAAAATATTCATGGCCGATGATCAACTGAGTCCACTGGTTTTGGCTAAGGTAAGACTGATCCTCCCACGTCCCGTTATAGTTGGTGGCTCTGCCCTCAGAAAAAGCCAGATACCAACCGGGTAACGCATCGTGTCGCATCACGCCTTGTACAAACGTCAGTGAATCATTCCCGTTGTGGAAATGGCTGTTACGCCAGTTATTGTCCTCAATGGCATATTTCATCTTCAGTTGGCCATGAACGCGGCCACCGGCAGGATTGGAGGAGCGGGCTGAGGTCCACATAACCTCTTCATCCAGATAGGACCACGGGTCCACGGCAACAACCTTTCCCGAGGGGTCCTTCATGATGCTCATGCTCGCATTGGCCAGCGCGGGAAACAGAAGAGCAAAAATAACAGACAGGGCATGATAGTTTTTCATAATAATATCCCGTTAAATCATTTCTTTTATTTTCAACGTCGCGTGAAAATGGTCGTTTTGAGGCAGGCTAATACTCCACGGCTTCTCCTGCATGGAATACATCCGGGTACTGAATGCCGCTTTATTGTTTATATAAAAGACAGCAATTGAGTTTTGAATGAGAACGCGTAACTCAATTTTTTCCCCGATCGGAACATCTACCCAGGATTCCGCGTTAGCCTGATGAATCGACGCGAGCGGCGCGTTGAAAAAATAGACTTTTCCTTTGCTCTTATTGAATACAACGTTCAGCATCGCATCACTGACTCTGTCGTCGGTCAGACCAAAGCTCATCACCATTCCGGCAGAAGGAACATCAATGGTTGCGCTCAACTCACCACGTTCAGGCAAGGCCGGGTACAGCGCCGACTGTAAGGGGCCGAACGACGTGGCCGTTTTAAGCGTTTTGGTGCTCGTTAAGGTGGTCACCGGACCAGGATTGTCACTGATGACCTTCTGAAGTTCCTGGGGCAGGATGCTGTTGAGCTGGCCCTGATCATCTGCGGTGAGCTCATGAGCAACCAGATTCCCTGCCCAGTCAATGTTGCCGCTGTCACGGTTACCGGCTTTCGTCGGGATCCAGCCGAAAACAAACAGCCGATCGTTTTTGAGAACCAGTTTCCCCGCGTAAAAACCCGAGCCGTCGACCACATAATTGTCCAGTTTCCGCCACGGCCCCTCCGGATTATCCGCAACCCGGTATTGTGTCAGGCGTAACGGCCATTGATCGCTAAAGCTGAGATACCAGCGTCCGTTGAAGTAAACCAGTGTCGGGCATTCGAGGTTGGCATTGCTGGTGATGGTGTCGTTATCAAAAAATACGCCGCGATCTTCCCAGTGCGTTAAATCCGTTGAACTGTACCGGGCAATAACCCCACGACCGTTGCTGCGCGTAGTAATTAACATCCAGTATTCTTTCTTTTCCTCAACCCAAACGACGTGAGGGTCCCGGAAATCATTACCCCGATAGTTACCGCCGGGCAAAATGGTGTCCTGCGGGTGTTTCACCCAGTGAAGGCGGTCCTTACTGGTCGCGTGCATAATAGACTCAACCGGGAACACATTTTCATTGTGTGCGGTGTACCAGGCATGCCAGGTATCGCCGACTTTAATAATCGAACCGGTTCCCAATAACAGTTCAGGATCGTCAACGTCGTTAACGTAGGGGATCACTTCGGAATGGTTCTGATAATCATACAAGTTGGCACTCGACAAGAGATGAAAAGCATGTACCCCCAGATCGCTGCCGCCGCGGACATCATTAAGATAATAAATATCAAATTTGCCATCGTTAAAAACGGGCATGGGGTCGCCCACGAATGAACCGTCAACCCGCGGGAAAAAGCCATTAATATGGGTGATACTTTTATTCTGTAATGTTTCTTTCGAAGGCTGCGACCAGGCAGGATTATTGCCGAGTGAAAGCGCAAGCAACGCGACAGATGCCGCAACTATTAATTTTTTCATGCTACACCTGAATGTCAGAAGTTATAATTCACGCCAACCACGGTAAACGGGTTCCATGAGTGACCGGTCGATGTCCAAAGCCCGGTTTCTTTCGTAAATTGTGCTTTGAATTCACCGTATAATCGCACTTCACCAAATACCGGATAACTTAGCGTGCCACCGATAAACTTATACCGACCGTCATAGAAAACTTCGCTGGCATTGCTGGCGTTATCTATTTTGTCCTGGCCAAATCCAACATACAGGGAGGTTAATAATGGATACCAGTTTCGCCAGAGCCCAGCCGTGACTTTCCATTCTTCTTCGACAATATCGCCCCAGCTTTGACGCTCCTGGCGATTATGGTAATAATAGGGTCGCAAATAGAGTCCGAGATCCGGATTCACGCGGTATTGAATGGCTGGCTCAATTTCGAAAATGTACTGCTCCAGATCGCCATTCCCCGGTTCGTTACCCTGAGGCTGATATTCGCCATACGCGTATCCGGCCAGGCTCCATTTGTTGGACAGTCGCAGGTCCTGCCAGACCTTGAACCGGTTTTTCCAGCGTTTCGTTGCCGTTTCGGAGCCGACCATAACTTCCGTACCGATATTACCTCGCCAGGTTTCGAAAATATGGCCCACAAAAAATTCATTGATAGTATTGGTGCCTTGATAGTCCTGATTACTGAACTGTCCTTTATAACTGTCTTCTCTGGCATTCCAGAAACCGAAATACCAGTTAGGCAATTCATCGTGCCTTAAAAAAGCCTGAATGGTGGCAAGTTTAAACTTGCCGCTGTTTTTCTTATTATTGCTCCAGCGAACATCGTCAATTTCTATCTGAGACCCAATGTTTCCGTGCAGGCCACCCACTTCCATATTACGACCGATACTGTTCCAGTGAACCGGCGGATCTTCCTGCCTTAAACGCAACAGACTGACGTCTTCGGGGTTATCCCCTTTAGGACGCTTGTTCACTTCCGCTTTTTTATTCTCCGTTTGCGCCGATAACGTCACGGGCTTTGACGAGGTCGTGAGTTCAGGTTTTTGACCTGCAGCAACCGGAGAAGACGAAGCACGAAGGGACGATTGTTCATTGCCGTTATTAGCTGATGATACACTCGCACCGTTGGTGTCTGATTCATCCTGAAAATAGCTTTGATAGTTTCCTGTAACGTCTTCAGCAATGGCAGGAAATACCGCTAATGTCACCATTAATGCCAGCGTCTGTTTTCCTGGAACAAATATGTTTTTATCTTTCGAGGTAATGCAATTTTGAGGTATTACGCTTTCATCCATTTTGCTCTCTCATTATTCCAGACAATAACATGCCAGCCAGAGACTGGCAGAAATAAAAACTCACCCTGCAAGAAACAGGTCGGAACGGAGATTATTTATCTAAAGACCAGTATCCCGCATCGTATAATGAGGCCTTCCCCTGATTTGCAAATAATGAAATATCACGATCGCCCGGCTGCGGATAAATACGACTGCTTAAGCAAGCGTCACCATCGTTAACAAAAACTTCCACCGATGAGCGGTCAATAAAAATTCGCAGTGACAGAACGCTGTCTGCTGGTAGCGGAATACTGCGCGTGCCTTCCAGCGAATATTGCGGATAGCGACGCTCCACCACCAGACGCCCGGCCTGATCGTCGACGTAAATTCTCAGCCCGTCGCCCAACGCGATACCAAACTGTTCAGCCGTCGATGCGCTCAAATCCCATGCCAGCTGAACTTCGACCGCGTCGGCATCTGCCGCGACAAGGACGTTCTGATTGTTCAGGCAGCGGACGGGCGTGGGATAATAGCTGCCACGCAGCGCGGTCACTTCGGCAGCCGGTTTCATTCTCACCCGGCCATCGACAAGGCTTAATTCGCGTGGAAGCGAGAGCATTCCGGCCCAGCCATCCTGCTGTTCGGGCATCGGTGATTCCCACATATCCAGCCACCCGATGACAATGCGTCGGCCATCCGGGGTCACGAAACTCTGCGGGGCATAAAAGTCGTGGCCGTGGTCCAGCTCAGTAAATTGTCCGCTGTGGGTGAACGGTTGACCTGGCTGCCAGTCCCCAAGTAAATAGCCACTCTGGAACAGGTTGCGATAGTGATACCCTTCCGCCGCCATGCCCTGCGGCGAGAACATCAGGACACGCTTCTCTCCCAGGGTGAAGAAATCCGGGCATTCCCACATAAAGCCCTTGCCTTCATCAGCCTCGGCGAAAATACCTTCGTCATGCCATTCGCGGAGATCGGTGGAACGGTACAGGCGCACCTGGCCGGTATTCTCCACGCGGGAGCCGACAACCATGTACCAGAACTCACCTTCGCGCCACACCTTCGGATCGCGAAAGTGATGCAGTCCGGGCGGTGTATCAATCACCCTGCCGTGCCGTTCAAAATGGATGCCGTCACGACTGGTCGCCAGACACTGCACCTGGTAGAGGTTGTCGTCTGTGTCCGACGGGCCGTGAAATTTATGTCCGGTGTAGATGAGCGCCAGCGTATCGCCGTCCACCACGGCGGAGCCAGAGAAACAGCCGTCTTTGTCCGCCGGGCCTTCCGGCGCTAGCGCGACGGGCAGATGTTCCCAATGCACCAGATCTTTGCTTCGGGCATGCCCCCAGTGCATCGGCCCCCATTTCGGGGAATAGGGATGGTGTTGATAAAAGGCGTGATACCAGCCGTCAAACCATACCAGGCCATTAGGATCATTCATCCAGCCTGCGCGAGGGGCGAGGTGATAGCGCGGATACCAGCGCGGATTAATCCCGGATTGTGCTTTTTCAAGCACCTGTTCAGCCTGTTCTAATAAGGATGTCATCGTCTTTACTCTCAGTACATTACACAGCGTTTTGCTGCAGAAAAGATGGCTCAGATGAGGATTTAGTTGAGCGCAAAAGGAAAATGGAAATAAACGTGGTGCTGAACACCATGATGCCCATGATCAGATAGGATTGGGCGAAGCCAAATCTCTCATAGCTAAAGCCTGCCAGCGGGGACAATACGGTGCCAATGACGGAGCTGGTGCAGGCAAATCCCACCAGATAAATGGTGGAGGAGAGACGTTTGTCGAAATTCAGGCTGTTGTATTTAAATATGGCGACTAACAATATTGGCAGTTCGACCGCGTGAAGCAGTTTGGTAATGGAGATAAGCAAGGGGCCTTCCACCAGCCCGGAAGCAATCATGCGCAGCGCCATCACCATACCTGCGAATATCAGGCCATTTTTAGCGCCAATGCGATTAACCAGCCACGGCGCACAAAACATACCCGCGGCCTCGAGAAAGACCTGGAAAGAGTTTAAATAGCCAAACATCTCGTTCCCTTCTCGTAATGTCGGGAACTGTGACGAGAAATAGACCGGGAATTGCTGATCGTATACGCCGTAAATGCAGGTTCCGACCACGAAGAATATCAGCGCCCAGAAGCGCGGCAGAGTCAGCAGACGCAGGGCGTCTTCCAGAGAAACTTTTTTAGCGCCAATTTCGAGTTTCTCCATGTTTGCCGGCGCGGCCACCTTTAAGCGGGCCAGCAGACAGAAGAAGATTAACCCTGAGCAAGAGGCCACCAGGAAGTTAAGGTCAGGGTTGATATTAAACAGTAACCCGGCAAAAAACGTGGCGACCGCCCAGCCCAGAGACCCCCACATGCGTGCCCGCCCAAACTCAAAGGTACTCTGACGCGCAACGCGCTCGGTATAGGACTCCAGAACGCCGATACCGCCATTAAATGTCAGCCCGATAAATAAGCCCCCGAATACGCTGCCCAGCAGAATATTAACGCTCAGCAGGTAGCTAAAAAGCAGATAAGCCGGGCCGGAGAGGATCAACAACGCGGTGATAAACCATAACAAATGTTTGCGCAGACCGAGTCGGTCCTGGATAAAGCCATAACAGACCTGCGCGAAGAGCGCGGAGACGGATAACACGGAAAAAATAATGCCGGTTTCCGATGCCTTTAGCCCCACTTCCTGGTGAAGCCAGATTGAGAGAAGTGAACTTGATGAGGACCAGGTCACAAAGAAAAAGAACAGCAGAGCGCTGAGCAGCATGTAACTTCGAGTAGGCCGTTTTTTCATCTACGTAATCTCGCAAGAAGGATATGCTAAGATGGTAACGTTAACATTTCAGGCATACACTCGGTTTTGATGTGATACTCGATGTTAATCACAAAAGTTAACGTTAACATTAATGTGTTGAGATCGCGCTCAAACTTTTGAGCGTGACTTGCGTAACCCTGGGTGTCGGTGCCTAGAATAGGACATTCGCATTGGCTCACAACACCTTACCGGGTCGAATGCATTCAGATAATGGAAAGCTATGGCGTCTTTAAAAGATGTGGCCAAACTGGCCAATGTATCGCTCATGACGGTTTCCCGGGTGCTCAATGACCCGAAACGCGTAAAGCCTGAAACCCTGTCCCGGGTGCAGGAGGCGATCCTGCAGTTAAATTACGTGCCTGACCTCTCAGCCCGGCAGGTTCGTCGTGTCGGCTCGCGGAACAAAACCATCGGCGTGCTGGCGCTGGATACCGTCACCACCCCTTTTTCGGTAGAAATCACGCTGTCTATCGAAGAAACCGCACGGGCGTACGGCTGGAACAGCTTCGTGGTGAATATGTTTACCGATGATAACCCTGACGATATTGTCGACCTGCTGCTCGCCCACCGGCCCGGGGGGATCATTTTCACCACCATGGGGCTGCGCGAAGTCAGCATCCCTCCCCGGCTACTGGAGCACCCTTGCGTTCTGGCCAACTGCGAGAACACAGGAGAACCGGTTGCCAGCTATATACCTGACGATGAGCAAGGCCAGTATACGGCCGTACAGGCCTTGCTGGCGGCGGGATACAGCCGCCCTCTCTGCCTGCATTTACCTGTCAACCATCTGGCGACGCGTCGCCGCCGTCGGGGGCTTGATCGCGCCTGCCGTGAAGCCGGTATCGATCCTGATACGCTTGAACACTGCTATATGCAATTTGGCGATGAGCACTACCGGGATATTCCGGAGATGCTGCTGGCGCATATCGTTCAGGGGAAACCGCAATTTGATTCAGTCATCTGTGGTAACGACCGTATTGCCTTCATGGTGTATCAGACGCTGTTAACGCAGGGGATCCGAATCCCACAGGATATTGCCGTTCTTGGCTACGATAATCTTGTCGGCATCGGAAATTTGTTTTTACCCCCGTTATCCACGGTCCAGCTGCCGCATTATGAGATTGGGCGCTTAAGTACACTGCACATTATCAATGGCGACACTCACCGGGATAAGGTGCTGGTCGAGAGCCCCTGGCTCAGGCGCGAATCCTGTTGAACAAGAGAGGCCGCATACCGACGACCTTTTGACAGTCACCTGGGGACATTATGCAAAACGAATTTTACTGGATAAACGAACCGGCCGAATGGCATAGCGAGAACAACACGTTATCGGTCGTGACTGACGACCACACCGATTTCTGGCGCCATACGTGGTACGGATTCGAGCGTTTCTCGGGCCACATCTACGCGACTGACGCGGCGGGTGATTTCACGTTTCAGACTCAAATCCGCGCTGATTTCAGCACGCTCTATGACCAGGCGGGGATCATGCTGATGTCGGACGAGCAACACTGGCTCAAGGCCGGGATTGAATACAATGATGGCGCACCGGCCATTGGCAGCGTACTGACGTTACAGGCCTCCGACTGGGCAACCGGTATCTTCCCGGGTAACCCCCGGGAGTTCTGGCTTCGCCTGACCCGCAAGGGAGACGCGTTACGGTTACAGTACTCAGCAGACGGGCTTTCGTGGCCTTTGCTGCGTTTATGCCATTTTCCGTTGGGGCCAGTGAAAGTCGGTGTCATGTGCTGCACGCCTGAACGCAGCGGCTTAGCCGTCGAGTTTAGTGATTTCAGTCTCGCTCCGGCCATGGATAAAGCGCTGCACGATCTCAGCTGATTTACATCGCGCCATCAGGTTCTACGATCCGTTGATGGCGCTGCCTGAGCTTCAACCTGGATCACACTTTCCCCCCCCGACCATTCCCTTAAAATAAACAGGTGATATTATTCACCCGGTAAATACCTCTCAACTCAACCCGAGGCTTTGATGCTGGAGAATGTCATCATCCGATAATCAGCTCCCCGACCTTTCAGGCCGGACTGATTATCAATGCGCCGAAATCGAATGCGGACACCGCGGTGTGTTTGCACGTTTTGCACATGATGATTAAACAGGTTTTCCAGTATGAATTTATCCCGTCAGGAACAACGTACCTTACACGTTCTCGCCAAAGGTGGACGTATTGCGCACGTCCGCGATAGCTCAGGCCGCGTCACCGCCGTTGAATGCTACAGCCGCGAAGGGCTGTTGCTCACCGACTGCACGCTCGCCGTCTTCAAAAAACTCAAAACCAAAAAGCTGATCAAGTCCGTCAACGGTCAGCCCTACCGCATTAATACGACCGGGCTGAACAGCGTCCGTGCCCAGCCAGATAATCGTTAAGGAGAGGATGATGGATATCCCACGTATTTTTACCGTCAGCGAAAGCGAACACCGCATTCATAACCCGTTCACCCCGGAAAAGTACGCCACGCTGGGCCGCGTGTTACGCATGAAGCCAGGCACGCGCATTCTCGATCTCGGCAGCGGCTCGGGGGAGATGCTCTGCACCTGGGCGCGCGATCATGGCATTACCGGCACCGGCATCGACATGAGCCGGCTTTTCACCGAACAGGCAACGCGCCGTGCTGACGAACTCGGCGTCAGCGAGCACGTGCGCTTTATTCATGACGACGCGGCCGGATACGTCGCAGATGAAAAATGTGATGTGGCGGCCTGCGTAGGCGCCACCTGGATTGCCGGCGGCGTCGCCGGAACAATGGCGCTGCTGGCAAAAAGCCTCCGGCCTGGCGGGATGATACTCATCGGCGAACCCTACTGGCGTCAGGTTCCTGCGAGCGATGAGATCGCCCTGGCCTGCGGTGTCTCGTCCATCGCAGACTTTCTCACCCTGCCCGACCTGGTCGCCTCGTTCGACGCGCAGGGCTATGACCTGGTGGAAATGGTTCTGGCAGACCAGGAAGGCTGGGACAGATACGAAGCGGCGAAATGGATGACCCTGCGTCGCTGGCTGGAGGAAAACCCTGACGATGACTTTGCACAAGAAGTTCGGGCGGAGCTGACAATTGCGCCCAAACGCCACGTCACCTACACACGAGAGTACTTTGGCTGGGGGGTGTTTGCGTTGATTGCCCGATAGCCTGAAACAGGCGGTATAGCCTTAACGACTATACCGCCTTCACGCATCAGGTATTAAGGCGGCTCAGGATAATATGAACGCGGATTCCGTCACGTTCACCCGCGTTTAATCACCGGGATATCGCCCGTATCATTTAACGCCCCCGGAAATGTTTTTAACCACTGAGCGACTTTTTGTTTATTGATATTCACCACACTCATCCCTTCCAGGCATCCCCATAATTCTCTTGTATGCTGCGGCGTGATCACAATACAGTCTTTCATCACCCGGATTTTAACCGGCATACCGCTGATAAACCCTGCTCGTGTTAGCCAGTCTCCCCCCAGCGGAAGATATTTATTATCTATCCGGGCATAGAGTTCACAGCAGGCGGAGCTTGCTTCCGGCGTTTCTGCGCGGGGATGAACAGGCGCTGCACTGGTCTGGTTGCCGTGAAGTCGGCGGGTACTGTTTTTGCGTACCAGCTCGCGGTTTTCAATCATGCCGGTGAAAGCATCTGATTCTGTTTTGCAAACCGTAAACTCTGGCTTAAAATTCGGCGCAGCCATTTTCAACTCCTCAGTAGTTGTTGTGGTTAGCGGTATGGGGGTGTTGCAGCACCTTCATATCGCGTCTCGTTGTAAATAATTCCTGTGAAACTCACTCTGCCGTTCGGCGTTATTTCTGATGCGTATTATACCAGGCTGAATATAAATACAGCAGTTTGGTGTGGGGTAAATTTGGAATTTGCGAGGGGGATTCAGGAAATAGTGTTGTGTGCGCTAAGGCCATGTTTTTGTTCGTTGTGGGTTGATTGGTCTGGGTTTTGCGAGCATCATCGCAATTATTTACCTTCTTCCGTAACGCGATGGCTTCCAGCAAAACACTCGAACAGGCAATTGCCAACATCACCATCTGGCGCAAGGGCGAACAACGTGCGCCGCATAAACCCTTATTGCTTCTGTACGTGCTGGCAAACTATCAGCAGGGGCATGCACGTCTGTTTGACTACGGTACCGAGGTACATGCTCAACTGCTAAGCCTGTTAGAACGCTTTGGTCCAGACAGGAAAGAACATTACCCGAACATGCCCTTCTGGCGGCTCAAAGGGGATGGATTCTGGGATCTTGAGAACAGTGAACTCTGTTCCACCACTGGCAGCAAACAACCACCGGTAAAAGAGCTTGTTGAACATAAGGTCGCTGGCGGTTTTGATGAAGAACACTATGCGCTACTGAGAAAGAACAAGAAGCTGATCGGCTCGCTGGCACAGAAGATCCTTGAGGCGCATTTCCCGGAAAGCATCCAGGAAGAGATCGCAGATGAGATGGGTTTTGATATTCAACAGATCCGTAAGGTTCGCGATCCGTTGTTTCGCCAGCAAGTGCTTCGCGCCTATAACTATGAATGTGCAATCTGCGGATTCAACATGCGACATGATAACACCTCCGTTGCGCTTGAAGCCGCGCATATCAAGTGGAAACAGTTTGGCGGGCCGTGTGAAATCCCGAACGGGCTGGCGCTATGTGCAATTCATCATAAAGCGTTTGATAAGGGATCGATTGGGCTGGATGACAGTTTGCGGGTTCTGGTGTCCGAGGCGATAAATGGCAACGGGAATGGGATTGTAGGAAGACTGTTCTGGGATTTCGCCGGGAAGCAGATAGCACTGCCGATGGTGAAAGGGAATTATCCAGGGGAGGGGTTTGTGGAATGGCATCGGAGGGAGGTGTATAGGGGGGAAGGCCGGACTCGAATTTCACACCCAACAGACTGATATCAATATAGTTTAAAAGCAGGAATAAATGGTTATACCCGCACTTGTACCCACAAATTACAATCCGTACAAAAAAAAGACAACATTAGTGGGTATAAAGCCATATCAGTAGAACACTTATAAAGCTTTGAATACAAGATCCAGGTAGGAAGAGCTGCTTTCCTCAAGGGCAACAACTGAACATAATCACTTGAGAGGTAGTTGGTGAGCTATGACCTAAAATGGAGTCATTAGCTAGGCCATATGTCAAACTTGGATGGATACTAGAATATGGAAAATAACAGAATAAACAAACACTTTATAAAAATACGTGCTTGGTTTTTAACAATCCTTACACCTGCGTTCGCGTCAACTTCTATTGCGGCATTGTTTGTCTGGTCGCATCTTGCGCGTATTGGACAAACAGGACTTTTTTTTGACAGCATCTCTTTTTCATCATTATTCAGTTATCTGATGGTCTTTGCTTGTGTCAGCATGCTCCTTTTTTGCATTGTATTATTTATGCCCTCGATACTGACGGGACTCTTTATTTCCAACTATCAGGGGGAAAGTAGTTTCCGAAATGAGCTGACAGAAAACAATATCAAAATCGTTCTTCTGACCTCGCTATTGTCAACACTGATATTTTTTGGCTATTTTTTCCTCATGCACAACGGTGGAAAAGAAGTTGCACAGAATGTGTCACTTCAGTTAAGTACTATTTGGCTTTGCAGCTTTATACTTTCCCTATGGTTCAATGGCTCTATTACTTATAGACAGATAAGCACAGAGGGTAAGTGGAAGAAGATCAAAAAGGTTCTTTCTATGCATTTTTTACAACCAACGCTCTTCTCCCTTACAGCCTGTATATATATTTTTCCTCTTGAGTTATTTCTTCGTACGTTGGAGTTTCCGGACGGAACAAACGAGATCTGGCAGGCGTTGACTGTTATAGTGCTATCCATGTTCCTGATTATTTTCTCACTTATTCCCGGCGTTGTTTTCCTCAGATTAAGAACCCGCACCAGCTTGTTAAATCAAGTGACTGTTACGGGTGGAATCATGGCTGGAATACTATTCCTCATTTTTATGTTTGTGCATATGGTACCAGCTTTGATACTAACGATGTTCCTTAAAACATCAGGGATAATGGACCTGACACCTCATACTTATGGCGTACCGACTACCGCATATCCTGCTGAATATTTTAGAGACTCGGCCTGGCAGGGTGTACGTTCTTCAGATGAAAAATACTATTTACTTAAGGCAGTGAAAATTTATTCACTCGGAGATATACGCCTTATCTGTCCACTAAATATCATTCAATCATACAAAGACAGTCTTCAATACCAACTATTGGATACCGCCTATGATGATAGCGTTCGTGGCAAACTTCAGGATGCAGTTTCTCATTGCCGTAGGGTAAAGAGTCAGGAACTGCTGACACTTGAAAAATTACCGCAGGTGGAAACCAAAAAGTAAACTTCCAAGAAATGCGCAGGGATTTCCACTTAAGCAAAAAGTGGACATCCCGTGGTGTTGGGAGGGTATTACCCATCAACGATATGGCTAACCATGAAAAGAGAATAACAGGGATTTTATATCAAGTTTTTCCCATCAGGGAAACGCAGGCCAGAACTTTGCAAACTATCACCAATGAAAAATGGCACAACCCATAAACGCAGTGAGTTTTCCTTTTGATGGCTGAATTCATAGGGATGAGTTAACGGCTGACTAAAACCCTCATGTGAAGGATAAATCAGCAGCATATCCCCTATACCCTCCTGATAGTTCATACCGTAGGCCAACATCTGGTAAAGGTCAGCCTGCGACTGTTCGAGTGTCGCCTTTCCGCCCTCCACCATTTTCCATTTGACATCACAAATCATCGCCTGCTCCCCATACTCCCCACGAGGTTGTAGATAGATATCGGGCCTAAGCTTAAATACACCTTTGCCATTGAGACGTACCAAGGTGTGCGAATCCACCTGTGCCTTCACATGCCAGTTATCGTTATAACGATGACGCATCCATGCAGTCACAAAAGATTCAAACACAGCTTCCATTGGGAAAAGCAGTGAAATTGCGTTAGCGTCACCCTGCATGCAGTGAGGAGACTGCCCCATCAAAATCAGCCGCGCCCACGCCAAAGCAAGCTCATAGTGACACATATGTCGGTCGAGACACACCTGGTCGAAGGCAATGCTATAATCACAGACAGGCGCAATATCGTCAAAGTGAACCTGTAAAGAGTTAACTTGTAGTAGTAGTTGTGGATTGCTGATCTGACGGCGAATTTTATCGATCGCAGCTCTCAGTATTCGGTTTTCCGGACGTTCAGCGCTGTAATCGTCAAACTCCACTTGAAAGCGATCCCGACGCACACAGTTTTTGCTTAACTGTGCGGAGACCCGTAATTTCCCTTTCATCCAGGACAAATTGTCCTGCTGACGTATATAGTCACGCTTTAGACCCTGGCGCACAATCTGCTGTACGCTATCGATAAACTGCTGAATAAATACATCCATCAGCGGCATCTTCGAGGTTCGAACTCTGGATGCTGAAGTGGCAATATGGCGAAAAGATTTTAGCGTACGTAGCATCATTAAGAGCTGCTGACGTGCAATATCAATATTCTCATCACGCCACCCCGTTTTTGGCAACACTTCAATAAACGCATTTCCCGGAAGAGAGATAACACCAGCATAGTTTTTTACTTGCAGAGTTTTTACACTCCCCCGACTGCGTAGGGTTAGCAAACGATGAGTGTTATCCGCGTCATCTTTCAGACACCTTTGCTCAAGCCACTCAAACAGCTTGGAGGGCAGAACGACCGCATTATTTATGCGGCCCCTATCTTTCTCATCAACCAGAAGCCCGTATTCGAAGACGGTAAAGTTTTGACGAGACGTCATTCCCAGCTCCCAGGATTACTATTTTTTGGCTCATAAATTTGTTGCCAGGCGAGCGGATTATCCCAAACATCGTCGCTCTCAGAGGCCAAATGGAAACTGGCACCGATATCATGGAGATCTTCAGTTCCGCTAGTGCCAAAAAGATCCGCAAACTGTTTCTGATCTTTCACCTCACACACGAACTGCAGCTGCGGGTTTTCGCTTTTCTGATTGTCACCCAGCACCATACGGATTTTTTGCCAGTCGTTGTAGAAGTACTCCTCCAACAATGGCAGCACCTTGTTTCGCATAATCCGCTTGAGCCTTTCAAATGCTAGCTCTTCGTCCTCTTTTACCTGAACAACTGGCATAAAAAAGGCATGGCCTAATGTATGCTCTCTATCGTACAGCACTTGAATGCGGTCATTCAAAGTCTGCAGAAGGCGTGGCAAATCAATCCCTTTGACAACCGTATCTTTCAAGACATTTATATCCGGCAACATAGCTTCAAATTCAAATCTGCGGCGCAAGGCGGTATCCAAAGCCGTGAGCGAACGATCGGCGGTATTCATGGTGCCAATTAAATAGAGATTATTCGGCACGCTGAATGGGGTGGAAGAATAAGGAAGCATTACGCTAAGAGCCTCCGGTTCTCCGGCACGTTTAGAGGTTTCTATCAGGGTGATCAGTTCACCAAAGATTTTGGAGATATTGCCACGGTTAATCTCGTCAATAATCAGAACGTAGTTTTGCCGCTTTTCAGATACAGAGTCTTGTGGGTTGGAAGGCAAACCTTCCTGTTTAATCAAGTAATTAAGGATGCTACGTACATATGACGGATTGTGTACCTTTGCCTGAGGGTTTTGGTAGACCAAACTGATATTCTTAAGGTAAGCATTGTAGCCCTGCCCTAAATCTTCTTTTTTCGATTGCGAAGGGAAAATACCGAAGGTGGTCTGGCTTTTGTAAGCCAGTTGGAAGGCTTTGCCCTGCAGTGTTTCAAGGGTAATGCTTCCAGTTTCAGATAAACGTTCTTGTAGGCGGGCAAGTGCCTCGTCAAGCCTCTGCTGAACACCGGCGTGACCAAAAGCAGCATCTTCACAAATTTGCTTAAAAATGCCCGCTTTGATTTCGTAGCGCACATTGCCGTCTTCGGTAGTCTCTGCTCTTAGCCCTTCGATGAACTCTTCATAGCCAAAACTCTGATGAAAGGTGATAAAGCGCACCCGCTTTTCAGCAATAAGCCGGTCATAAATCTTTTTCAGCTCACGGCGTTTTTCGTGCTCCTCTTTGCCTTCCTGAAGCGAGTAGGCTGCCGGTTCACAAGCACGTACGGCCAGATCGATTGTGCGGTAAGTTTTACCAGTACCTGGCGGACCATAGAGGATAGTATTTTTTGGCAGTTGCGGGGTGGTAACTTCCTCGTCTTGCTCGTCTTCCGGCAAGGTAGTCTCGTTACCAATTAATCCAATATCGTTCTTCTGAATAACCTGCGTATAGAGATGCCAGAGCGACATATTCAGCTCGATAGGATCGACATCATCACCTAGTGCGCGGTGCAATGCTTTCTTGAGATCAAGATTGCGAGCGAACCACTCCTGATCCTCTGAAAGGCCAAGTTGAAAATGGTTATTGCAATAGTTGTAACTGCTAAAAAAATTACTGATATTCACGACGTTCGTAATTTTAGACGGATAGAGAGCGGCAAAGGCGCGATGGCAGAGAGCCCAGTACACCTTGTTCAATATTCCGTCCGCTTTAAGTTTAATAAGGCGCTTAATCACCCGGTCGTAATTCTCCTGCGTACACTCTTCTGCCATCATGCGAGTGAGAGCGAGCAGCTGTTTTTGCGCCGTTTCGAATTCAAACTGGGACATACCACCCTGTCGGAGGCTGGAGATGCCATTGCTGCGGTCGTACCAAATCTGTCGAATTATATCCGTAGAAAAGTTGGGTTTTTCGGCTTGAATCTGTTCTACAAGCTGACGATAGTGTTTGCCCCAGTCGGGGCTGTATTGATTATTTTTTGCAATATGAGATTGAAAGAAAGGGGCTAATGCAGAGGAATCCTGAACCATCACATACTCCGTGTGTAAGGCGATTTAGAAATGGGATATCTGCATCTTATCGGATTAATCTCAATCCAGTCACTACCTGTTCAAGGGAAGCAACAAAAATCCAGTTAAAGTTATTTGAATAAATTCAGTCAATTACCATAAAAATGCCCAATTCAATTTCCAACGGCTTTAAAATTACTGCTATTGCCCTAGCATTGCCGGATAGTGCTTAGCGATGATGTCGTTCATACGCTCAATCAAGTTCAGGCTTTTGAAGGTCAAGTGCACGGTGCCTTTTTGATAGTAACGAATGCTGAAGAACTCATCTTCGTAAACGTACTTAGCCGGATTATCCCGGATATGTTCCATCAACCGGGTGGAGATATCACCCCGGTTGTCAGGGATGTGTTTGCCATCCAGCAGAAACAGCATTCTCTCCAGGTCTGCCAGTTGATCCCGCCGCCAACCCCAGTTAAGGCTAAAGCCCCATCGGTTATACGCCACCAGATTGTTAATGATGATCTTCTTACCGAAGCTGCAAGGGCTATTAGTTTTGTAATCCCACGACAGGCCTTTGAACACGTTAATGATGCCGCGTTCGTAGACGTCCATTTTATTCAGATGTAACTGCTCAAAGGTGCTGAGGATATTCGCCTCGCTGATAGTAGGAAGATCGCCCTCCTCCTGGTTCTTATGCCACTGGTCACGAGCCTGCGCATCCATCAAGGCCATCATGCCGGACTTCAGCATCAAATCGCTCCAGATACAGCGGTCAATATTGCGGATGATAGCAGGCAGCGCTTTATCAGCCTCTTCAGTTAACCAGCTATCGTAGCGATGCCCAGCTTTCATCGCCCAGCCTTGCGCTGTGCCACCGCCAATTTCTGAGGTCAGCCCTGAAATGGCATCAAGCTGCTGAATGAGTTGTTCGATCCGTTTTAGTGCGGTATCACGGCCCGTGACAACACGCTCAATACTGGTCGAAAGGATGAGTTCATTATGTTCCGTTAACACGTCGGGTTCTGTTTGCATCGTTAATCGCCCATAAAAGCAAACACGCCTGCCGGGTGTGGCAAGCGCATTATGCGATGAATAAAAAGGATGGGAAGTTCAGAGGTAAAAATCAGGAATGAGGCTCGATAAATTCAAGTATTTATTAACCCCGTTGCTCGCCTGGCTCTGAGAATATCGGCGGCGGTCAGGAACGGTGTCTGCTCCTGCCATGTAAATCCTTTGCGGTCGATGCGTACCAGTTCATAGCGTTCCACCAGGAAATTAACAGCATCGGCAAGCGTGATTCCCGCGTCGATATGCTCCTCAATGGCCGTATCGTCGTGGAATGGCGTGTCGTTGAGAGTCAGGCCGTAATGGTGTTCCAGCAGATACGTTAACAATTGCTGCCAGACCTGTACGGGCGACAGGCGTGACGAAACCGGCACCGTGGCCGGTACAGTTGAAATTTGCATGAGTTGGGTCCTGATAAAAGAAGAGAAGGTGTTATTGGCTAGCAGGTGTCTGAGGATAAATAGCGATGTAAACATAGCCATGAGAACCGAGAGTATCCGCCTCGCAGGTGAGTCCGTTATGATGCAACGTGACGCAATGCTGATGGCGCGGATTCAGTTCACCGGTTGTCAGCATCAATTCAAGCTGTTTCATCACTAGCGGAAATGCCTGATCCAGACGCAGCGCCTCCTCCTCGTTAAACGTACCGCTAATACCTGCACGGTCTGCCAGAAAATGCAGGCGACAGCCCTCCTGCACAAGCCTTGCACCGAAGCACGGCGAGATGTCGCGCTTCAGTCCCCATGTATTTTGCATTTTTCCATTCCTTATTAAATGTCAGTTGGTGGTAATGCACATCAGGCGTGTATACGGACCGTAGTTGTCACGACGGCGTTCTGCGTAAACCGCCAGCACACCGGAAATCTCCGCGACATCCTGACCGGTATAATGACTGGCGCTGCCGTGCCACTGGTATTTGCCCGTGCAGTAGCGAAAGATCCGGGAATCCGGATGCTGTCGCTGAATCGCCATCGCGGCCTTTTTATCGATGATTTTCATGGTTAGCCTCATAGCCAGCCACGTTCAGCAAAAGAAAGCACATCGATGCCAACAATAAGATGATCCAGCACCCGCACCTCTACCATAGCCAGCGCGTTCACCAGATGTTGAGTGATGTTTCGATCCTGTTTACTCGGTTCTGTCTCTCCGGATGGATGGTTATGGGCCAGAATCACAGCGGCAGCGTTATGGCGTAGTGCCAGTTTCACCACTTCGCGTGGATGGACTTCGGTATGGTTAATCGTGCCCGTAAAGAGCGTCTCGCATTCCAGAAGACGGTTCTGATTATCGAGATATAAAACAAGAAAAACTTCGCGCTCCTGCAGAGCAAGACGCAGTTGTAGCCAGGTTTTGGTGAAGGTAGTGGAATTAAATTGTTCGCCAGGCTGGCGCTGATATTTTTCCAGTAAGCGGAGAGCGCGACGAATGGTGCGTGCTTCAGTTACCGGAAGATCAGGAGGTAGATTTATCTCTGACATGACAGGGCCTTGGAGGTAACAGTTAAAGTCGTTTATGAAGCAAGTTGAAGCATATTTTCAGCCATCACCCACAGAGCGCGATTGAGCTTTACGTCTCCGTCGATACTTTTGACAGCGCGGGTTTGAGCACGCTGACCTTTCGTCGTTCGTCCCGACAGTCCGCCTTTTATCAAGTTCTCCTGAATGCGCTGGTAAGTGGTCCATAGGTCGTTGCTCTCATCCTGCCAGCGGCGAGGGGAAAGGATCTGCGATTCCGTCACCGGCTGATGCTCTTCACCAAATCGGTAGGTTAATGCCGCTTTCGCCATCGCCTGCTGTGCTGGTGGCGGTAACAAAAGCGACTGCATGGCATCGCGCTTCTCCTCCACCCGGTCAAAAATCCCGAGCACTTCGTAAGCCCCTTCAATGACTTTCTCCACCACGTTGCCTTTATGCGGCACACGTACCTCAGCAAAACTCTCACCGCAAATCAGCCCGTTCTGGCAGACAGCGCGAAATAACCCCGGTAACATCTGGTATGAGCTTGAGCCGTCATGGCTGTTAAGCAGAATGATTTCCGGTACCTGTTTACCGGTAATTTGCCCTTCACGGCGCAGGCGAAGCATGTGTTTGGTGTGCTCGCGCTTGCTCTGGTCACGCACTCGGGTTTGGCAGGCAAAGAACGGCTGGAAACCTTCCTGCTTCAGGCTATCAAGCAGTGTGATTGTTGGAATGTAGGTGTAGCGGTCCGAGCGGGATTCGTGCTTGTCGGTACCAAATACACTGGGTACATGGGCCATCAACTCGTCATTTGTCAGTGGACGGTCGCGGCGAATCTGGTTAATCCGCCCGAAGCGGCTGGCTAATTTCATTATAAAACTCCTTTATGATTAACGGCATAAATATAGAAAGGCCGCACTTCCGGTAAGAAGTGCGGCCTTTCTGCATGGATTTGGTATTGCAGGGGTAATAGGGGAAAACTCTTTGTTGTTGAGGGAGGCGACAGCTAGCTAATGTCTGCTATGAGCGAACTGCGGAAGCTGGCACTTTTGTGGGGTCAGTCCAGTTTCCACTAAAGTGATTACAGAAACAGTTGCAATTCAAGTGGTGGTATTTGTATTAAGTAATCACTAGGATGGCAAGGATTAGTGAATATCAACATTAATATTGACTTGAACTGAATTGTTTTTATTTATAGCTAGCATCCTAGGCGAAAAAAATAGCTTGATTGTAAATGTTTATTGCATGTTAGGGGTAATCATATTCATTAGATAACATAGTTTTTCAATTGCTATAAATTTCCTCAAGCATTAAAGCTAAGCCAGCGTTCTAACAATCCTGATTTGTTCAAAGGAACTGAGTGAGCATTTAGTTTTTTACCTTCCAACGAACTTTTAGCAAAGTATGAACAATTGGCCTTGAAATGCACTGTAAGAGAATCAGGATTGATAGCCATCAATCCTGCATCAAAAAGACGATGCAAACAAGCAAGCATAAGCACCCCATTAGAAGTGTTATTGTTCCCCGTACCTACTGGCTCAATATGAGCGGCTTCTAACGCTTCTCCGCTATTAGTAATGGCGCAACGATAACCAAAGTTAGCAGCTACACGTTCTTTAAAATCGCTCTGATTGATACGGGTACGAACAATGCGATCAGTAAATAAAGCTTGCTCAATAGAATCAACGAGGGTAACAGCGTAGGAGGAATCATTAGCAACAGATGCTACGGGTGCGTCTACAAGCGTTTCTACGACCTTGCTAGCATGTTCAGGGGTAATTATCTTTTCAAGAGGACGTACAGGCGTTTCTAAAGCGGCTTTATAGGGCTTACAAATACTAAGAAAATCTTGTATCTGCAATGTTGTCATATTCTCTTTAATTGCATCACGTTTAAACGCTTCAACCATTGCAGCACTGTAACCTTTCTCTACAAACAACCTGATCCACTTATCATTAAATGATTCTGGTGAATCGCCACGGGTTTAACAGACACCTCAGAGTCATTTAAGATGACTTAAAGAGAGGTGCCCATGAGCGGTAAACGTTATCCCGAAGAGTTTAAAATTGAAGCAGTCAAGCAGGTTATTGATCGCG
>NZ_MWPY01000027.1:0-104917 GCF_002148625.1 Enterobacter sp. J49 | reverse complement strand
AGTTCACTCAGAGACTTGGTATTCATTTTTCGTCCGAGGACGTTAAGAATCCATGTCACTTTGAGTGCCCACACAGATTGTCTGATAAATTGTTAAAGAGCAGTTGCGACGCGGCTTACAGCTCACCATCGCGAGGTCACGTATATTACGTTTTCCTCATTCAGAGTCAAGCATTTATTTTTGCTTTTCTCTGTTGGTGTTCATCTCTGAACCCCGCTAACCCGGCGGCTTGCAAGCCGTTGTTCCGTGTCAGTGGAGGCGCATTATAGGGAGTTCTCAGACGTTGACAACCCCTCTTTTAAAAAAAACGTTCAACCGTCTCTTTTTTGCTCAAAATCGTGCTACAGCGCCAGTTTTTCGAGCGTTTCAAAGCCATAACGGCGTAAAACGGGCAAAAGTTGCTCGGTCTCATTAGTGATGGCCATACAAAAAGCGATGTTTGCATCGGCAGATTTTGCATCCGGAGCTTCATGTTCCAGCAACCAGGCCGTACGTCGGGCTATAGCCGCCCCCGAATCCACCAGCCGCGTGCCCTCAGGCAGAACTTCTAATAACTCTTCCTGTAATAGAGGGAAATGGGTGCACCCCAGCACAACGGTGTCCGGTGGCTCCGGCATCCGCAGCCACGGGCGGAGAATACGGCGCAACTCTTCGAGCGGCACTGCCTTTCCGTGCAGCTTCGCTTCGGCGATCTCGACCAGTTCCGCCGAACCGAGCATCGCAATCTGGCATTCGTTGGCAAAGCGGTCGATTAACTCGCGCGTATAAGGTCGCTTCACCGTGCCTCGCGTTGCCAGTAAACCAACAATGCCGTTTGCCGTCAGACGCGCGGCAGGCTTTATTGCAGGAACAACGCCCACAACCGGGAACTGGAATTTTTCGCGCAATGCAGGAAGCGATACTGTACTGGCCGTGTTACAGGCGATGACCGCCAGCGAGAGGGGATAACGCTTTTGTACCGCGGTGACGATTTCAACCACACGCTCAACAATAAAGTCTTCACTCTTTTCCCCATACGGGAACGCGACGTTATCAAAGGCGTAAATGTAATGGAGATCCGGCAGCAGATGTCGGATCTCATCATAGACCGAAAGCCCACCGACGCCGGAATCAAATACCAGCACGGTGGGACGCGGATTAGAAGGTGTAGCTGCCAGACAAGGTGTATTCCCGTCCTGCAGTTTGGTAGCCATAAACTGTCTCGTAATCTTTGTCGAACAGGTTGGCTATTTTACCACGAACTGTAAGGTGAGAGGTGACAGGATATGAAACTGCGACATCCCACAGGCTTACGCCGCCCATTTTCACCTTTTCAGACGGGTAGGTACCAAAGTCAGTGTCGTAACGTGTTCCCAGGTAGTGGTAAGTCAGGCTCCAGTCGAATTCATAGACCTGCGTATCAAGCTGATACTTCACCTGCTGCTTAGCCCGGCGATCCAATAGCTGGTTTGTTACCGCATTGCGTGCATCCACGTAATCGTAACCGACCGTATGAGTCAGTGGACCTGTATCAAAGGACGCTGTGGCTTCAACCCCTTTAATACGCGCCTTGCCTACGTTGTAGTATTCCTGAAGGTTGTTATTAAAGTCGATCAGGTTATCAACGTCATTGCGATAGGCCGATACGCGCCAGTTTACGCCAGCCGTCAGGCCTTCGAACGCGCCTTCCCACTGTTTACTCTCCTCAGGATCAAGATGGTCGTTGCCATAGAAACCATACAACTGCCCGAGGTTGGGTGCTTTATAGGCAGTGCCATACGAGGCAATGAATCGATAACCTTCAATGAACTCCCAGCCCGCACTGCCCTGCCAGGTGCCATGTCGACCAAACTGAGAGTTATCGTCGCTACGCGCTGCCCCTTCCAGGGTAAAGTCGCCAAACTGCTGCAGCGCAGTCAGGTAGACGCCGGTGTTACGCAGGTCATAGCCGTTTGTGACATAGCTTGTTCCTGGTTCGGTGCTCTGCTTCTGCCAGTCGACACCTGCGCCAATATTGCCATGGCCCACCTCAACGGAGTTAGTCCACTGCACGTTGTACTGTTTGATCTCATCCAGCGTGGCATTGGAATCATAACGTCCCAGATGCGGGTCGTAGTTATAATCTTTGCTGTGGCTGTAGCTGGTGAGAAGTTGTGAATGGAAAATGTCATTATTAAAGCGCAGCCCAGCGTCCCAGGTCTGGCTATAGAGCTGGCGAGTATCAACCAAAACATCAGGCGTAAATGAACTGTAATAGCCGTCATAGGCGGTACGGTTGCTGTAGCCATAGCCGCGAACGAACCCGCTCCACTGATCAGAGAAAGCATGCTCCAGCGCACCGTAGAGGGTTTTATTCATAAAGCCGTCACGATCGGTCTGGGCCAAACCACCGTTGTTGCCATCCGCGACCACGTCAAAGCCTTTGGTATAGGTATAATCACCCGCCAGCGTCACGCGCGTGCTGTCACCCAGGGTTTGCTGGGTGCTACCACCGTAATTTTGGTAGCCATGCGAGCCTACGCCCGCATTCAACGTCGTGCCGTCCTTCGCGCGGGTAGTAATAATGTTCACTACGCCACCAATCGCATCAGAACCATAGACTGCAGAGCGTGGCCCGCGAATATATTCAATGCGCTGCACCAGGGCGATCGGGAACTGACTGAGATCGGACGACCCCGTTACCCCAGCCTGGTTAAGACGGATCCCGTCGACAAGAATAAGAACATGACTGGAATTAGTTCCCCGAATAAAAAGAGAGGAAAGTTGCCCCATTCCGCCGTTTTGGGCAGTGTCCACGCCAGGCAAGCGACGCATAACGTCAATGACGGTGTTTGCCTGCCAGCGATCAATATCCTCGCGCGTCACCACAGACGTTGGTGCAAGAACGGTATTAACAGGTTGCTCAAAACGGTTTGCTGTCACCACCAACGAGTCGGCGCTATCCTGCGCCCAGCCCGAAAATGCCGTGACGGACAACGCCGTCAACAGCGATACTTTTTTAATCATTGTTAAAGCATCCACAATATAAGAAGGATGCCGCAGGCTTCATCTATAGCACGCGATGACGAAACCAAATGCGACGTGATCCCGGCAGGTCTTCGGGCTAGGTGGCGTTTTGCGGATGAAGACTTCCCATTTTCACAGTGTCTACAATTCTCATCCCGCCAGTCTTTACCGCTGCGCGTCAGCTCCAGATTTTCACTGGATTCCCTTTTCACTCTCAGGAGACCGGAAACAGAATGCTACAATTAGACACGTATAGATGTCCAGATAGCTATTGGCCATTAAATCTGGACATCCACTGCACAATCCCTACAATCCCCGCGTAATTCTTTATCACTCAGGACGCATCATGACCCCCGAACACCTCCCAACAGAACAGTACGACGCACAGCTGGCAGAGAAAGTTGTCCGCCTGCAAAGTATGATGACGCCTTTCAACGCGCCCGTTCCTGAGGTGTTCCGCTCGCCCGTTAGCCACTACCGCATGCGTGCGGAGTTCCGCATCTGGCACGACGGTGACGACCTGTACCACATCATTTTTGATCAGCAGACGAAGTCCCGCATTCGGGTTAACAGCTTCCCGGCGGCGAGTGAACTCATCAACCAGCTCATGACGCTGATGATCGACGGCGTACGCAACAACCCTGTGCTGCGCCACAAGCTGTTCCAGATTGATTATCTGACCACACAAAGCAACCAGGCGATTGTCTCTCTGCTGTATCACAAAGCGCTGAATGACGAATGGCGCGAGCAGGCAGAAGCGCTGCGCGATGCCCTGCGCGCGCAGAACATCAACGTTCACCTGATTGGTCGTGCGACAAAAACCAAAATCATGCTGGATCAGGATTTCATCGACGAACGTCTGTCGGTGGCGGGAAAAGAGATGGTGTACCGCCAGGTTGAGAACAGCTTTACCCAGCCAAACGCAGCAATGAACGTACAGATGCTGGACTGGGCGCTGAAGGCGACCGAAGGGTCAAAGGGCGATCTGCTAGAGCTGTACTGCGGGAACGGCAACTTCTCCCTGGCGCTGGCACGTAACTTTGAGCGCGTCCTGGCGACGGAGATTGCCAAGCCGTCCGTTGCCGCTGCACAGTACAACATTGCCGCCAATCACATCGACAATGTGCAGATCATTCGTATGTCTGCAGAAGAGTTCACGCAGGCCATGAATGGCGTACGACAGTTTAATCGCCTGGAGGGGATCGATCTGAAGAGCTATCAGTGTGAGACGATTTTTGTCGATCCGCCGCGCAGTGGCCTGGACAGCGAAACCGAGAAGATGGTGCAGGCGTACCCGCGTATTTTGTACATTTCCTGTAACCCGGAAACGCTGTGCAAGAATCTCGAAACATTAAGCCAGACGCACAATGTTGAACGTCTGGCTCTCTTCGATCAGTTCCCGTATACGCACCATATGGAGTGCGGCGTACTTCTTACCGCGAAGTAACGTGATGGCAGGCAGGTCAACCTGCCTGCAACCCCACTCTCTTACTCCGGCAGCTCGTGCTTGCGGCTACGCATGCGCGAGCCAATCCAGAACACCAGTACCACGGAAAGTACCGCCGGCAGGAAGTTAGAACCGATATCCGGATACTCTGCACGCACCACGGTGCTATACAGCAACACGCCAAGAATAAAGCAGGCCGCGGCCAGCCCAGGCAACCCGACCGGCATGGTGCGGTTCAGGTAACGCTGATGCAGACAATACACCGTCAGCACCAGCGCAATGAGCGGGAAAATAGAAAATGGAACGATCGAGCTGAACACAGCCGCAAACGTGCCATTAATTGATAAGCCAGCGATCAATGCCAGCAACAGCGTACCCTTATCCTGACCTGACTGTTTCATTACTCACCTTCACTCTTCGGTTTGATGTGCCAGTTTCTCTTGTTCACGGCGATACCAGTAGTACGCGCCTTTGGAGATCATCCTGAGCTGTAATACCAGTCGCTCTTCGAGCTGCTTGCGTTGTTCGATGCTGACATCCAGCGCTTCGGCACCCGCGCTGAAAACAATCGTCACCATCGCCTCAGCCTGTGCTTCAGTGAACGCACGCGGCATATGGTTTTCGAGTTCAAGATAGTCGGCAAGTTCCGCGATAAAATGCTGAATTTCACGCGCTACAGCGGCACGGAACGCGGCTGATGTTCCGGAACGTTCCCGCAACAGCAGGCGAAATGCGTTGGGGTTATTGCCAATAAATTCCATAAAGGTCGACACAGAGGTGCGGATCACGCTCCCCCCTTTAGCGATACGCTGCCGCGCCTGGCGCATAAGCTGACGCAGCATCAGCCCGCTCTCGTCGACCATGGTCAGACCCAGTTCATCCACATCACGGAAATGACGATAGAAGGACGTTGGCGCAATCCCGGCCTCGCGCGCAACTTCACGCAGGCTTAAACTGGCAAAACTACGCTCGGCACTCAGTTGACTGAATGCGGCTTCCACCAGCGAACGCCGGGTTTTCTCTTTTTGTTGTGCTCTTACGCCCATCACGATAGTTGAATCCTTCCAAAGGCCTGATGGCACTATACCAGAGAATAAAATTAATCTGTTTGCCTGGCTTTGTGAATGATTGTTTACGTACGGTTTGTGCTCCACTGCCGGAAAAAAGCACAACGATAATTGGGTTACTCGGGCAATGATGTTATGATTCTGTTGCTTTTATGTATAAGAACAGGTAAGCCTTACCATGCCACATTCCTACGATTACGACGCAATTGTGATAGGTTCCGGCCCCGGCGGCGAAGGCGCTGCTATGGGACTGGTGAAACAGGGAGCCAGAGTAGCGGTGATAGAGCGCTACCATAACGTTGGCGGCGGTTGCACCCATTGGGGCACCATCCCTTCCAAAGCCCTCCGCCATGCCGTTAGCCGCATTATTGAATTTAACCAGAACCCTCTTTACAGCGACCACTCCCGACTTCTTCGTTCCTCCTTTGCTGACATCCTGAATCATGCGGATACCGTTATTAACCAGCAGACACGGATGCGCCAGGGGTTTTATGAGCGTAACCACTGTGAAATTTTGCAGGGCAATGCGCACTTTGTTGATGAACACACCCTGGCGCTCGAATGCCACGACGGGTCAGTCGAAACCATCACGGCGGAAAAATTTGTCATCGCCTGTGGTTCACGCCCGTACCATCCGGCAGACGTGGACTTCTCCCACCCGCGCATTTACGACAGCGACTCCATCCTGAGCCTGCACCACGAACCCCGTCATGTGATTATCTATGGCGCAGGGGTGATTGGCTGCGAATATGCGTCGATCTTCCGGGGCATGGACGTGAAAGTTGACCTGATCAACACCCGCGACCGCCTGCTGGCCTTCCTCGATCAGGAAATGTCAGACTCGCTCTCTTACCACTTCTGGAACAGCGGCGTGGTGATTCGCCACAACGAAGAGTACGAGAAAATTGAAGGCTGCGACGACGGTGTGATCATGCATCTGAAATCGGGCAAGAAGCTGAAAGCAGACTGCCTGCTGTACGCCAACGGCCGTACCGGTAACACTGATTCTCTGGCTCTGGAAAATATCGGGCTCGAAACCGACAGCCGCGGTCAGCTGAAGGTGAACAGCATGTACCAGACAGCCCTGCCGCATGTGTATGCCGTCGGTGATGTTATCGGTTATCCAAGCCTGGCTTCTGCAGCATACGATCAGGGACGCATCGCGGCGCAGGCGCTGGTGAAAGGCGAAGCGACGGCACATCTGATCGAAGATATTCCGACAGGTATTTATACCATCCCGGAAATCAGCTCCGTCGGGAAAACCGAGCAGCAGCTGACGTCAATGAAGGTGCCTTACGAGGTGGGTCGCGCACAGTTTAAACATCTGGCGAGGGCGCAAATCGTGGGAATGAGCGTGGGTACGCTGAAGATCCTGTTCCATCGCGAGACGAAAGAGATCCTCGGTATTCACTGCTTCGGTGAACGCGCGGCGGAGATTATTCATATCGGCCAGGCGATCATGGAGCAAAAAGGTGGTGGTAACACCATCGAGTACTTCGTTAACACCACCTTCAACTACCCGACCATGGCGGAAGCCTATCGGGTCGCGGCACTGAACGGCTTAAACCGCCTGTTTTAACGCATTGTCAAAATGGCCATCCATCGAACCACGGATGGCCTCTGCCAGCTGCTCATAGCGGCTGCGCAGCGGTGAACCCGGACGATAAACCAGACCAATGGTACGACGTGGCTCTGGTTTAATGCATGGCAGATAAACCACGCCGTCACGTTTACGTTCGCGCGGCACGGCCAGTGCCGGCAGCAATGTGATCCCACTGCCCGCCGCCACCATATTCCGCAGCGTTTCAAGGCTGGTTGCGCGGAAATGGGTATCCTCGTCAGCACCCGCTTCGAAGCAGAAGCCCATCGCCTGATCGCGCAGGCAGTGACCATCTTCCAGCATCAGCAGTTTTTCACCGGCCAGATCGGCCATCGGCACGCGATCGCGGTTCGCCCACGGGTGATCTTCATAGATCGCCAGCATCATGGGCTCATCAAACAGCGGCACTTCGATAAAAGCTTCGCTCTCTTTGACCAGCGCCAGAATGGCACAGTCGAGCTTGCCGCTGTCTAACTGCGCCAGCAGCTGATGGGTTTGCGCTTCATGCAGATACATTTCGAGTTTCGGGAACGTCTGATGCAGCATTGGAATGATGTGCGGCAACAGGTACGGGCCAACGGTTGGGATCAGGCCAATATGCAACGGGCCGGACATCGCCTCCCCTTGCTGGCTTGCCATTTCCTTGAGCACTTTGACCTCGCGCAGCACGGTGCGCGCCTGATCCACCAGCAGCAGACCTGCCTGGGTGAACAGTACCTTACGACTGGTGCGCTCCAGCAGCATCACGCCCAGCTCGTCTTCCAGCTTGCGGATCTGGCCGCTCAGGGTAGGCTGGCTGACGTGGCAGGAATCTGCCGCGCGGCGAAAATGGCGGTGCTCGGCTAACGCTACCAGGTATTCAAGATCACGAATATTCATTATTCATCCTCCGTCGCCACGATAGTTCATGGCGATAGATAGCATAGCAACGAACGATTATCCCTATCAAGCATTCTGTTGAATAATACACCACATAGACGAGGCGGCACGTGTTTGACCCTTGACGTCCCCGCACCGTCAGCGAGTTTCTCTCAAAACTCGAACAACTAAAGCCAACGTGAACTTTTGCGGACCCCGTGGTCCGCATTTTTTTTGCGTAAAAAAGGCCGGGGATAAAAGCAAAATGGCAACCGAAGTTGCCATTTTTAGTGTTTACTCCCTCTCCCCGTGGGAGAGGGCCGGGGTGAGGGCACCAGCCCGCACTCATCAAACCAGCCGGTTTTTCGCATCCGCAATCGCCTGCGCGACTTGCTTCGGTGACACGCCGCCTTTCGCTGCACGCTTATCCAGACAAGACTGCAACGCCAGAATCGGATACACATCATCACCGATAACCGCACTGAATTTCTGCAGGTCGGTCAGCGGCAACGCTTCCAGTGCCTTACCCTGACGAATGGCTTCAACCACCGCTTCACCGACAATGTGGTGCGCTTCACGGAACGGTACGCCTTTCGCCACCAGGTAATCGGCAAGCTCGGTCGAGTTTGCATAGCCCTGCTGCGCCGCTTCCTGACAACGCGGGCGTTTCACCTGAATGCCATCCAGCACCAGCGCGCCCATATGCAGGCAGTCCAGCCAGGTATCGAGCGCGTCGAACAGCCCTTCTTTGTCTTCCTGCATATCTTTGTTATACGCCAGCGGCAGCCCTTTCAGGGTCATCATCATGCCGGTCAGCGCGCCCTGCACACGGCCACACTTACCGCGGATAAGCTCCAGCGCATCCGGGTTTTTCTTCTGTGGCATCAGGGAGGAGCCTGACGTCACGCGGTCAGACAGCTCAACAAACCCGGCTTCACCGGAGTTGAAGAAAATCAGGTCTTCGGCAAAGCGCGACAGATGCACCATGCCGATAGACGCATTGGAAAGCAGCTCCAGCACGTGATCACGGTCAGAGACGCTGTCCAGGCTGTTACGGGTGGCTGAAGCAAAGCCCAGCCAGCCTGCCAGCTGGTCACGGTCGATTTCATAGGCCGTCCCTGCCAGCGCACCGCTGCCCAGCGGGCTCACGTCCAGACGCTTCAGGGTATCCTGCAGACGGCTTTCATCACGCGCCAGCATCTCAACGTAGGCCAGACACCAGTGCGCAAAGGTTACCGGCTGCGCACGCTGCAGGTGGGTATAACCCGGCATCACCGCGTCCTGGTTGTTCTGCGCGGTTTCCACCAGCGCGCCCTGCAGCTGACGGTTGGCTGCCAGCAGTTCACCAACGGTATCTTTACACCACAATTTCAGATCAGTCGCGACCTGGTCGTTACGGCTACGCCCGGTATGCAGTTTTTTACCCAGCTGGCCGACTTTATCAATGAGTTTCCCTTCCACCCAGCTGTGAATATCTTCCGCATCGCTGGCGAGGATCTGCTGCGGGTCCAGACGCACCTCTTCCAGCAGGTTATTCAGCGCCTCTTCCAGCTGCAGTTGTTCGTCTGCGGTCAGGACGCCCACGGTGACCAGCGCTTTGGACCAGGCCACAGAGCCGACGATATCCTGCTCGGCCAGGCGGTAGTCGAAGCGCAAAGAGTCGTTGAACTGTTTGAACCGCTGATCCGCTGCCTGTGTAAAACGCCCACCCCAAAGTGCCATAACATGCTTCCTTAATATCTTTGAATTTCATTGCCCGGCTGCGCTGCGCTGACCGGGCCTGCAGAATCGGTAAATTGCTTACGCCAGAATACGCGTGCCAATCGGCGTGCCGTTAAACAACGCCGGGAGTTGCTCCGCGTGGCGCCAGGAGGCGATGTCCACCGGACGTCCGAGCGTACGCGCGGCATCCAGCGCCGCATTGACTTTGACGATCATGCCGTCGGTAATAATGCCCTGCTCGATAAGCTGTTCGGCTTTCGCTGCGGTCATTTCCGCAATACGCTGGCCTTTGCCGTCGAGAATACCGCTTACGTCAGAGAGCAGAATCAGGTCCGCGCCCAGCGTAGCCGCCAGAGCCGTTGCCGCCTGGTCTGCATTGACGTTCATCAGCTCGCCCTCTTCGGTCACCCCGATAGAGCTCACCACCGGCAGGAATCCTCCTTCCAGCAGCATGTTAATCAGCTTAGGCGAACCAGGCTGTGCCAGTCCAACGTGTCCGAGCTCTTCGTCGAGCTGGGTCACTTTTACGCTGTCACCATCGCCCAGACACAGGCCGACAGAGGCGATATGGTGTTTCTTCGCCCACGCCAGCAGCGTTTTGTTCGCCGTCCCCGCCAGGGCACCGGTAATAATGTCAATCTGGTCAGCAGGCGTGACGCGCAGGCCATTTTTCTTTTTCACCGGCAGGTTGAGCCCTTTCATCAGCTCATCAACCACGCAGCCGCCGCCGTGCACAATCACCAGCGGACGTTGGTGTGATTCGCGATAGTTCACCAGCGCGGTAAAAAGACGCTCCAGCGCTTCTTCGCTGTCCAGCAGTACACCACCGAGTTTGATAATTAATGGGTTCATCATCACACCTTAAATAAGAGCCTGGGTTTCCGGGAAACCGAAACGAATATTTGCACACTGCATTGCCTGTGCGGCAGCGCCTTTAAGTAAGTTATCTTCCGCAGCCACCACAATCAGGTGCTCACCCTGCACGGCAAAACCGATGTCGCAGAATGGCAGGCCAACCACGTTTTTCAGCGCCGGCACGCCTTTGTCGTACAGACGCACCAGCGGTTTGTCCGCATAGGCCTGCGTAAAGGCTTTGCTCACCTGTTCGTGGGTCACGCCGGGTTTCAGGCGGCAGGTGATGGTTTCGAGGATCCCTCGCGGGAAGCTGCCCAGATGCGGCGTGAAGATGACATCCGCACCCAGATGCGTCGTGATTTCAGGGTGATGGCGGTGATTGAACACGCCATACGGCTGAAGGCTCACTTCGCAGAAGCTGTTAGCGATAGCGGCTTTACGCCCCGCGCCGCTGACACCACTGGTGGCGTTGATCACCGGCCACTGGTTCAGATCCAGCAGGTCTGCGTCGATCAGCGGCTTCAGAGAAAGCTGTGCCGCCGTCGGATAACAGCCCGGCACGGCAACCAGATCCGCTTCTTTCAGTTTATCTGTGCTCCACTCCGCCAGGCCGTAAACCGCTTTTTCCAGCAGTTCAGGGTGTTGATGGGTGAAACCGTAATATTTTTCGTAGAACGCGCCGTCATTCACACGGAAGGCGCCGGAGAGGTCGAACACCACACAGCCGGCCGCCAGACAGTGCGGAACCAGGTCGTGGCTGACTTCATGCGCGGTAGCTAAAAACACCACGTCGACACCGTCGGTGAACGCGCGGATGTCAGACATTGGCTGCAGCGGCAGATCAACAATGCCTTTAAGTTGCGGATGCAAATCGGAAATTAACTTTCCTGCATCATTGCTTTGCGCTGACACGGTCAAAGCGGTTATGGTCATATGAGGATGGCGATTCACGTAGCTTACAAGCTCTGCGCCCGCATAACCGCTAGCGCCTACAATCAGCGTATTCAACATCGGGTTCCTTTATGCTCAACGTTAATGTATTTTTATTCACATTTATTGCATGAATATTGATACTATCACGACCTAAGGTGTGTCAACAATGAAAATGAACTTACCGCCATTTATCGAGATTTACCGCGCCCTGATTGCCACACCCTCCATCAGTGCGACCGAAGAAGCGCTGGATCAGAGCAATGAGTCTTTAATCAATCTGCTGGCAGGTTGGTTTAGCGATATTGGGTTTAACGTTGAGGTTCAGCCCGTTCCCGGAACACGCCATAAATTTAACCTGCTCGCCAGTACCGGACAGGGTGCCGGCGGCCTGCTGCTGGCCGGTCATACCGATACCGTTCCCTTTGACGATGGCCGCTGGACGCGCGATCCGTTCACCCTGACCGAGCATGACAACAAGCTTTACGGTCTGGGCACCGCCGACATGAAAGGCTTTTTTGCTTTTATCCTCGATGCGCTGCGTGACGTGGACGTGACAACGCTGAAGAAACCGCTCTACATTCTGGCCACTGCCGATGAAGAGACCAGCATGGCCGGGGCGCGCTACTTCTCTGAAAACACCTCGATTCGCCCGGATTGCGCCATTATTGGTGAACCAACGTCACTGCAGCCAATCCGCGCCCACAAAGGCCATATCTCCACGGCGGTGCGCGTGCTGGGCCAGTCAGGCCACTCCAGCGATCCGGCGCGCGGCGTCAACGCCATCGAACTGATGCACGACGCCATCGGCCGCATCATGCAGTTGCGCGACTCGCTGAAAGAGCGTTATCACTACGACGCATTCACCGTGCCTTACCCGACGCTGAACCTCGGCAGCCTGCACGGTGGCGATGCATCCAACCGTATCTGCGCCTGCTGCGAACTGCATATGGATATCCGTCCGCTACCGGGCATGACGCTGAGCGATCTCGATGGCCTGTTGACCGAAGCGCTGGCACCGGTCAGCGAGCGCTGGCCGGGTCGCCTGACGGTCTCCGAGCTTCATCCGCCGATCCCTGGCTACGAATGTCCGCCGGATCATCAACTGGTTGAAGTCGTGGAAAAGCTGCTCGGCGAGAAAACCGACGTGGTGAACTATTGCACCGAAGCACCGTTTATTCAGACCCTGTGTCCTACACTGGTGCTTGGCCCGGGTTCCATCAACCAGGCCCACCAGCCGGATGAATATCTGGAAACGCGCTTTATCAAACCGACCCGTGAACTGATTACCCAGGTCGTGCATCACTTCTGCTGGCATTAAAATGCCCCTGAGGGTTCCCTCTCCCGGTGGGAGAGGGTCAGGGTAAGGGCAACAAATCCCGCGATCTTCGTCACATTCCCATAAGCATCTCTTATCTGACGCAAAGCGAATTAAATTTCGTAAATTACCCACATTTATTCGTTTGCTGAACCGTTTTCGCAGCAATTGACGACGGGGGTTTTACGTGGCTTTATAAAGGGAGATGACAAAATATTGTCCAAAAGATTTTCGATTGGGCATAAACAAAAATGATGGGGTGACTGGGTTTTTATGAACGAACAATATTCCGCGTTGCGTAGTAATGTCAGTATGCTCGGCAAAGTGCTTGGAGATACCATCAAAGATGCGTTGGGGGAAAACATCCTCGACCGCGTTGAAACCATCCGCAAGCTGTCAAAATCTTCCCGTGCAGGTAACGAGGCCAGTCGTCAGGAGCTGCTCACCACCTTGCAGAACCTTTCTAACGATGAGCTGCTGCCCGTTGCCCGCGCCTTCAGCCAGTTTCTGAACCTGGCAAACACCGCTGAGCAATACCACAGCATTTCGCCGAATGGCGAAGCTGCCAGCAACCCGGAAGTCATTGCCCGTACGCTTCGTAAACTGAAAGACCAGCCAGACCTCAACGAAGACATCATCAAAAAAGCGGTGGAGTCCCTTTCGCTGGAGCTGGTTCTGACCGCTCACCCAACCGAAATCACTCGCCGCACCCTGATCCACAAAATGGTGGAAGTGAACAACTGCCTCAAGCAGCTGGATAACAAAGACATTGCTGACTACGAGCGCAACCAGCTGATGCGCCGTCTGCGCCAGCTGATTGCCCAGTCCTGGCACACCGATGAAATTCGTAAGCATCGTCCAAGCCCGGTCGACGAAGCCAAATGGGGCTTTGCGGTGGTGGAAAATAGCCTGTGGGAAGGGGTGCCGAACTACCTGCGTGAGCTGAACGAGCAGCTGGAAGCGAATCTGGATTACCGCCTGCCAGTCGATTTTGTGCCGGTACGCTTCACCTCCTGGATGGGCGGCGACCGTGACGGCAACCCGAACGTCACCGCGGAAATTACCCGCCACGTGCTCCTGTTGAGCCGCTGGAAAGCAACCGACCTGTTCCTGAAAGATATTCAGGTATTGATCTCCGAGCTGTCGATGGTAGAGGCCACGCCTGAACTGCGCGCGCTGGCCGGCGAAGAAGGTGCCAGCGAGCCGTATCGTTTCCTGATGAAAAAACTGCGTGGCCAGCTGATGGCGACGCAGGCCTGGCTGGAAGCGCGTCTGAAAGGCCAGCGCCTGCCGAAGCCGGAAGGCCTGCTGAGCCAGAACGAGCAGCTCTGGGAGCCGCTGTATGCCTGCTATAAATCACTGCAGGCCTGCGGAATGGGCATCATCGCGAATGGCGAACTGCTCGACACCCTGCGTCGCGTGAAGTGTTTCGGCGTGCCGCTGGTGCGTATTGACGTCCGTCAGGAAAGCACCCGTCATACCGAAGCGCTGGGCGAACTGACCCGCTATCTCGGCATCGGCGACTATGAAAGCTGGTCCGAAGCGGACAAACAAGCCTTCCTGATCCGCGAACTGAACTCCAAGCGTCCCCTGCTGCCACGTAACTGGGAGCCAAGCAACGAAACCCGCGAGGTGCTCAACACCTGTAAAGCGATCGTTGATGCGCCGAAAGGATCGGTGGCTGCCTATGTGATCTCCATGGCGAAAACGCCGTCTGACGTGCTGGGCGTTCACCTTCTGCTCAAAGAAGCCGGTATCGACTATGCCCTTCCGGTTGCACCGCTGTTTGAAACCCTTGATGACCTGAACAACGCCAACGACGTCATGACGCAGCTGCTGAATATCGACTGGTACCGCGGCTTTATTCAGGGCAAACAGATGGTGATGATTGGCTATTCCGACTCCGCAAAAGACGCGGGCGTCATGGCGGCATCCTGGGCGCAGTATCAGGCACAGGATGCGTTGATCAAAACCTGTGAAAAAGCGGGCATCGAACTGACGCTGTTCCACGGACGCGGCGGCTCGATTGGCCGTGGTGGCGCGCCAGCGCATGCGGCACTGCTGTCACAACCGCCGGGAAGCCTGAAAGGCGGCCTGCGTGTGACCGAACAGGGCGAAATGATCCGCTTCAAGTACGGCCTGCCGGAAGTGACCATCAGCAGCCTGTCGCTCTATACCAGTGCAATTCTGGAAGCGAACCTGCTGCCACCACCAGAGCCGAAAGAGTCCTGGTGCCATATCATGGACGAGCTGTCAGATATCTCCTGCGATCTGTACCGCGGCTACGTGCGTGAAAACAAAGATTTTGTGCCTTACTTCCGTTCAGCTACCCCTGAGCAGGAGCTGGGTAAACTGCCGCTGGGTTCACGCCCGGCTAAACGCCGCCCGACCGGTGGTGTAGAGTCTCTGCGTGCCATCCCGTGGATCTTCGCCTGGACCCAGAACCGTCTGATGCTGCCCGCCTGGCTGGGCGCAGGCGCGGCGCTGCAGAAAGTGGTGGAAGATGGCAAACAGAACGAACTGGAAACCATGTGCCGCGACTGGCCATTCTTCTCCACCCGTCTGGGTATGCTGGAGATGGTCTTCTCGAAAGCAGACCTGTGGCTGGCGGAATACTACGATCAGCGTCTGGTGAAGCCTGAGCTGTGGACGCTGGGTAAAGAGCTGCGCGAACTGCTGGAAGACGACATCAAAGTGGTGCTGGACATTGCTAACGACTCGCACCTGATGGCGGATCTGCCGTGGATTGCCGAGTCCATCCAGCTGCGTAACATCTACACCGACCCCCTGAACGTCCTGCAGGCGGAGCTGCTGCACCGTTCACGTCTGGCGGAAGAAGAAGGTAAAGAGCCGGATCCACGCGTCGAACAGGCGTTGATGGTGACGATTGCAGGCGTTGCGGCAGGTATGCGTAACACAGGCTAATCCATTGGCTTCATACAGGCCCGGCAGCGCTAACGCTGCCGGGCGATATCCGGTATTCACGCCATGCACCACGACATCAGCACCCTTCTGACCGACCTCATTAATGGCACCGTCGCGCTACGTGACGTACGGTTTGTCGCCCCGCCCGACCCACACTCCCGCACAACGCCTTGCCTGGTCATTAACCTCGATAATGCCTGCGAAGCGTGGTTTTCTTCCTCTGCGGAGGGGTTACTTCATACCGGTCACGCGCTCAGCATCAGCTTCGGTAAACAGCAGCTGTCGCTTCGTCTTTATCGGGATAACGTGCTTATACAGCACCAGCAGGTTGCCCGGCGCGGCCCCCGAACCGGAGCGTTTCTCCTGCAAACGCTGGCCGAGCTGCAGATGCAGCCTGATGAACAGGAAACGGCCAGACTGGTGGTACTGAGTATGCTCAGCCACTGTCGCGATCTTCTTGGCAGCGACATTCATACTGACAGCCGCAGTCGTGCTTTGTTTGAAGCCATCCGGCGCTATCTCGATGAACATCACGCCTCACCGCTGACCCGCGATTCCGTGGCGCGGGCGTTTTATATTTCACCCAACTACCTTTCACATCTGTTTCAGAAGACCGGGAACGTGGGGTTCAATGAATACCTGACCCAAACGCGTCTGGAACACGCGCGCCAGTTGCTCAAGGGTTATGATCTAAAAATCAAAGACATTGCCGCCCGCTGCGGCTTTACAGACAGCAACTACTTCTGCCGCCTCTTTCGTAAGCATACCGAACGCTCCCCTTCCGAGTACCGCCGCCAGTATCACAGCCAGCTGACTGCCAAAAACTAGCATTGTGATCGCCCTCTCACTTCACTAAGCACATTACATTTGTCCAGTATTTGGCAAAATTGACCTGTATCCCCGGCCAGCAGCCCCACCTTATCCTTAGGTTAACCTTTCTGACTTAAGGAAAAATAATGGAACTGTATCTGGATACCGCCAACGTGGCAGAGGTTGAGCGCCTGGCGCGCATTTTTCCGATTGCCGGCGTCACCACCAACCCGAGCATTGTAGCCGCCAGCGGCGAAACCCTCTGGAACGTACTGCCGCGTCTGCAAAACGCCATCGGGCCACAGGGTACGCTGTTTGCCCAGACTATGAGCCGTGAAGCCGAAGGGATGGTGGCAGAAGCCAAACGCCTGAGTAACGCCATTCCTGACATCGTGGTGAAAATCCCGGTGACCGCGCAGGGCCTTACAGCGATAAAAATGCTGAAAAAAGAGGGCATAACCACGTTGGGCACGGCCGTTTACAGCGCCGCCCAGGGTTTACTGGCCGCGCTGGCGGGAGCGAAATATGTCGCACCGTATGTTAACCGCGTCGACGCTCAGGGCGGGGACGGCATTCGTATGGTACAGGAGCTGCAATCCCTGCTCGAACGCCACGCCCCAGAAAGCAACGTGCTGGCCGCCAGCTTCAAAACACCACGTCAGGCGCTGGACTGCCTGCTCGCCGGATGTGAAGCAATCACGCTTCCTTTAGATGTAGCGCAACAAATGCTCGGCACCCCGGCGGTAGAGTCAGCCATAGAGAAGTTTGAGCACGACTGGAAAAACGCGTTTGGTAACCTCAACCTCTAAGGGAGATCTGTTATGGACCGTATCATTCAATCGCCGGGGAAATATATCCAGGGCGCTGATGTTCTCACCCGTCTCGGCGACTATCTGAAACCACTGGCAACACGCTGGCTGGTTGTGGGCGATAAGTTTGTGCTGGGTTTTGCACAAGAGACCTTGCTTGAGAGTTTTAAAAAAGCGGAAATTCATGCTGAAATCGCGCCCTTCGGGGGCGAATGTTCGCAAAACGAAATCGATCGCCTGAAAAAACGGGCCGACGGCGCCGACTGTATGGCGGTGCTCGGTATCGGCGGCGGGAAAACGCTGGATACCGCCAAAGCGCTGGCGCATTTTATGGACGTGCCTGTTGCCATCGCCCCGACTATCGCTTCCACCGACGCCCCTTGCAGCGCCCTTTCCGTCATTTATACCGACAGCGGTGAATTCGATCGCTACCTGATGCTGCCGCATAACCCGAACATGGTGATTGTCGACACCCGGGTGGTGGCTGGCGCTCCGCCGCGTCTGCTGGCCGCCGGGATAGGCGATGCCCTTGCCACCTGGTTTGAAGCGCGCGCCTGTTCCCGTAGTGGCGCGATCACCATGGCGGGCGGAAAATGTACCCAGGCTGCGCTAGCCCTTGCCGAGCTGTGCTACAACACGTTAATTGAAGAGGGTGAGAAAGCGATGCTCGCAGCCGGGCAGCACGTGGTCACACCGGCGCTGGAGCGCATCATTGAAGCCAATACCTATCTGAGCGGCGTTGGATTTGAAAGCGGTGGACTGGCGGCCGCACACGCCATTCACAACGGAATGACCGCCGTGCCGGAGGCACATTCGTTCTATCACGGTGAAAAAGTGGCGTTTGGGACGCTGACGCAACTGGTGCTGGAAAATGCCCCGGTAGAGGAAATTGAAACCGTCGCGGCGCTGTGTCACAGCGTAGGTTTGCCCATCACGCTGGCACAACTGAATATTAAAGAGGATATTCCGCTTAAAATGCGGCTGATTGCCGAGGCTGCCTGCGCAGAGGGGGAAACCATTCACAACATGCCAGGCGGGGTGTCACCTGATCAGGTTTACGCGGCGCTGCTGGTGGCCGATCAGTACGGGCAACGGTTCCTGCGGGAGTGGGCGTAACCGGTATGGCCGGATAATAAAAAAATCCCCGCCGAAGCGGGGATTGTATTTACTGCAGATCAAACCGATCCAAATCCATCACCTTCGCCCAAGCGGCAACAAAGTCGCGGACGAATTTCTCATGGGCGTCGCTGCTGGCGTAAACCTCGGCCAGCGCGCGCAGCACGGCGTTCGAACCGAATACCAGATCGGCACGCGTGGCGGTGTATTTCACTTCACCGCTGGCGCGATCGCTGCCGGCAAACAGCTCGTTTGATTCATCGGTCGCTTTCCACTGGGTATTCATGTCCAGCAGGTTCACGAAGAAATCGTTGCTCAGCACGCCTTCACGATGGGTGAACACGCCGTTCTGACTGCCATCGAAGTTCGCCCCCAGTACGCGCAGACCACCAATCAGCACCGTCAGTTCTGGTGCAGTGAGCGTCAGCTGCTGGGCCTTATCAATCAACAGGGACTCGGTAGTGGAGGCATCAACCTGTGCACGGTAGTTACGGAAGCCATCGGCAATCGGTTCGAGCAGGTTAAACATCTCGATATCCGTCTGATCCTGGCGCGCATCAACGCGGCCCGGCGTGAACGGTACATTGACGTAAACGCCGGCCTCTTTCGCCGCCTGTTCAACACCCACCACACCTGCCAGCACGATGATATCGGCCAGTGACGCTTTGTTGGTGGTACGCTGAATAGCTTCCAGGGCGGGTAACGCGCGAACCGCTGCGGCGTTAACTTCCCAGTCGCGCTGGGGTGCCAGTGCCAGACGCGCACCGTTGGCGCCGCCACGCTTATCGCCACCGCGGAAGGTCGATGCAGACGCCCAGGCAACGGAAACCAGGTCGCTCACGGACAGACCCGAGGCAATGATTTCCGCTTTCAGACTCTCGATGTCCTCTTTGGTCGGGTTGAACACCGCCTGCGGCAGTGGATCCTGCCAGATGAGATCTTCTTTCGGCACTTCCGGACCAATGTAACGCGCTTTTGGCCCCATATCACGGTGGGTCAGCTTGAACCACGCGCGGGCAAAGGCTTCGTTAAAGGCCTGCGGATCGTTCAGGAAGCGGCGGGAGATTTTCTCGAACTCGGGGTCAAAACGCAGCGTCAGATCGGTGACCAGCATCGTCGGTTTGCGCTTTTTCGACGGGTCGAACGGATCAGGCATAATGTCTGGTGCATCCACGGCTTCGAACTGAATCGCACCCGCCGGGCTGCGGGTCTGCACCCACTCGTATTTGAACAGGTTCTCGAAGAAGTAGTTACTCCACTGGGTCGGCGTTTGTGACCAGATGACTTCCAGCCCGGAGGTGATCGCATCTGCGCCAACGCCGGTACCGTGCGTACTGGTCCAGCCCAGACCCTGCGCTTCAATTGGCGCGGCTTCCGGGTCGGCGCCGACATGGGTCGCCTCACCTGCACCGTGGGTTTTACCGAGGGTATGACCGCCTGCAATCAACGCAACGGTCTCTTCGTCGTTCATCCCCATGTTGCCAAAGGTGGCACGGATCGCCGCGGCCGCTGACAGCGGTTCACCGCTGGCGTTTGGCCCTTCCGGGTTAACGTAAATCAGCCCCATTTCGGTGGCTGCCAGTGGGCGCTTCGCCAGTGCTTCCGGGTCACGGTGGGTGAGCCAGGCTTTTTCATCACCCCAATTCACGTCCATATCCGGCTCCCAGACATCTTCACGCCCGGCCCCAAAACCAAAGGTACGGAAGCCAGAGTTCTCCAGCGCCACGTTACCGGCAAGGATGAAGAGGTCAGCCCAGGAAATTTTTTGACCGTATTTTTGCTTGATAGGCCACAGGAGACGGCGCGCTTTATCCAGACTTACGTTATCTGGCCAGGAGTTCAGGGGGGCAAAGCGCTGTTGACCGCGCCCTGCGCCACCGCGACCGTCAACGGAGCGATAGGTACCTGCGCCGTGCCAGGCCATACGGATAAACAGGCCCGCATAGCTGCCCCAGTCGGCTGGCCACCACGGCTGAGAGTCGGTCAGAAGTGCTTTGAGATCGCCCTTGAGCGCTGAGTAATCAAGTTTGCTGAATTCTTTGCGGTAGTCAAAGTCTTCACCCAGAGGGTTAGAACGGTTGGAATGTTGATTAAGAAGATCGACGCGGAGTTGTTTTGGCCACCAGTCGCGGCTGCCTGTGCCTGCCCCCGCGCTGTGATCGACGCTGCCCTGATGGAACGGGCACTTGCCGATTGATGCCGCATTATTGCTGTCGTCTGACGTGCTCATCGCTATGCTCCCTTTTACAGTGTTACGGTTACGATATACGCCCTTGTTGATAAGGTATAGTTGAGATAACCCACAGATTCGATAGTTAATTCCGTTTAATTTCCCATTGAAAGTATGTGCGTTCTGTACGTCAAAGGCAGCATTGCTGATATGGCGGGGAAATAAAACCCTTATAAATCAAAAAACCCTCCGAAGAGGGCTTCTATTTGTTATGCGCCAGGCCGAACACCCAGCGTATGGCAAATGGCGTAACTCATTTCCGCGCGGTTGAGCGTATAGAAGTGGAAATCCTTCACTCCTTCACGACTCAAGATCTTCACCATGTCCATCGCGATGTTTGCGCCCACCAGCTTGCGTGTTTCCGGGTCATCGTCCAGCCCTTCGTACATTTTAGACATCCAGTGTGGAATGCGCACATTGGTCATATCGGCAAATTTCTTCGCCTGTTTGAAGTTAGAGACCGGCAAAATTCCCGGGATAATTTCGACGTCGATGCCCGCGGACACACAGCGGTCACGAAAGCGCAGGTAGCTTTCCACATCAAAGAAGAACTGGGTAATGGCGCGGTTCGCACCGGCGTCCACTTTACGCTTCAGGTTAAGCAGATCCGCCTGGGCGCTTTTCGCTTCCGGGTGAACTTCAGGGTAAGCGGCAACGGAAATGTCGAAGTCTGCGACCTCTTTCAGCAGCGCGACCAGATCGGTGGCGTACATGTCCGGTTTACCGCTCCCCGGCGGCAGGTCACCGCGCAGGGCGACGATATGGCGAATACCGTTGTTCCAGTAGTCCTGGGCAATGGCACGCAGCTCATCGCGCGTCGCGTCGATACAGGTCAGGTGCGGAGCCGCTTCCAGACCCGTACGGTCCTTAATGCCTTTAATGATGCTGTGCGTACGGTCACGCTCACCGGAGTTGGCACCGTAGGTGACGGAGACAAACTTCGGTTTCAGGCTGCTCAGGCGATCGATAGAGCTCCAGAGGGTTTGCTCCATTTCACTGGTGCGCGGCGGGAAAAATTCAAAAGAGACGTTAATCTGACCATTTACTTCGGCCAGGCTCTGATTCAGGGCTTCCCGCTGGTTGGCGTGAAAAAAGCTCATACCTTACCTCATCAATCGCGTGTCATTGTGTGTTGTATTTCGAACTTCTATACGTTTAGACGTCCAGATGTAAAAATGACGGAAAAGCGGAGGGACGTCAACAGAAATAATCGCCAGGAATGGTGAGGAATGCTCAGGGAAGATGAAGGGAATTCATGATGGCGGGTGAGTGCGGTCTGATGCCCTCACCCTGTCCCTCTCCCACCGGGAGAGGGAACAAGAAGGATTACAGCAGTTTAGCCAGACGGTTGATGTCAGACTGGATGGCCCCGGCGGTCACATCGCGCCCCGCACCCGGGCCACGGATCACCAGTGGGTTATCACGGTACCAGCGGCTTTCAATGGCGAAAACATTATCGCACGGCAGCAGTGCCGCCAGCGGATGTTCAGGACGAACCGCCTCGACACCCACACGTGCTTTTCCGTTCGCTTCGAAACGCGCCACGTAGCGCAGCACCAGCCCCATCTCGTTTGCCGCTTCCAGACGTTGCACCATCTGCTCGTTCAGCTCTTCGCCGTTCTCGAAGAAATGGTCAACAGAATCGTCCTCACAGCCAGCAGGCACCAGCGACTCAACGCGGACGGCATCAGGTTCGATGTCATACCCGGCTTCGCGCGCCAGGATCACCAGCTTACGCATAACGTCTTTACCGGAGAGGTCAACGCGTGGGTCAGGTTCCGTTAAGCCCTGCTGCCATGCCTGATCCACCAGGTCAGTGAACGGCACGGTGCCATCAAACTGCAGGAACAGCCAGGAGAGCGTGCCGGAGAAGATGCCACTCAGCGCCAGAATGCTGTCGCCGCTTTCAATCAAATCACGCACGGTATGGTTAACCGGCAAGCCAGCGCCCACCGTGGCGTTATACAGCCAGTGACGGCCTGTCTTTTCAAACGCGTCGTGGATTTGACGGTACTTGTCCGTGCTGCTCGCCCCCGCCAGCTTATTGGCGCTAATAACATGGAAACCGTGGCTGGCGAAATCAAGATACTGATCGGCAAGCTGTTCACTGGCGGTCACGTCCAGCACCACCAGATCGTCATACGGGTGCGCGCGCATCCAGAGGAACAGCGACTCTTCGTCCTGTTCAACCGCTTCATCGTTAAAGAAGGCCAGCGCCCGGCTGGCATCCAGCCCTTCGTAGTTCAGCAGGCTGCGGCGGCTGTCCACCACGCCCGCGAGAATAAATTCAAACCCGGTACGCGCTGAGAGAGTCACCTGCTCGCGCGCGAACAGCTCCAGCCAGCGTGAGCCGATGTTACCTTTACCAAACAGCACCAGCCCGATGCGTTTCTCCGCACGGAACAGAGAGGTATGCAGCCCCTGAATCAGGCTCTCGGTAGGTCCTTTACGCAGTACGGCCACCAGGCTGATGCCCTCTTCCGACTGCCAGGTGAATTCAACCGGCTGGCCTTTCAGCTGCTGCCAGAAACGATGGCAGTGCAGCGGGTTGCGGGTAACGCCCGCCCCCACCATCGCCACCAGCGCCAGACCCTGACGCAGGCGAAGCTCGCCCGGCAGGCCCGCTTCATCAAGAATTTTCAGGGCGCTGTCCGCCACTTCAGCGGTGTAGCAGAACTGCAGCAGCTGGCGATCGTTATGCACGCCAACGGCGAGCGGACGCACCTGGGCGCGTTTGAGGATCAGGTCGATGTCTTTGTGTGCCAGTTTGAAATCCTGGCCCGCCGGGACCTGGAACTCAATCAGGCAGATGTCGTCATGGCTGGTCACAATTCGCGCCCCCGTACCGGACGCCAGGACGCGTTCGATGCGGGTAGAGCCTTGATCCGGGGTGTAACTACAGCGCAGCTGCAGGTCGATGTCGCTCCCGGAAACCGGCTGTAGCGTACGCGCATGCAGAACCGGTGCCGCCAGGCGTGCCAGCTCGCTGGCCTCGTCCAGACGCAGCAGCGGCAGCAGGCAGGCATCTTTCACTTTACGCGGGTCAGCACTGTAGACACCGGCCACGTCGCTCCAGATGGTGACGCGGGAAACGCCTGCCAGCGCACCAATTTGCGTCGCTGAGTAGTCAGAGCCGTTACGTCCCAGCAGCACGGTTTCACCGGCACTGCTGCGGCTGATAAAGCCGGTCACCACAATACGTTTGCCCGGATGCTGAACCAGCAGTTGTTGCAGCAGCGGATATGACAAGCCTTCATCCACCTGTGGCTGAGCGGCGCGTTCGGCACGCAGGAAGTCACGCGCGTCAAGCCAGGCCGCATCCACGCCCAGGTGTTGCAGCACGGCCGCCATCAGGCGCGCAGACCACACTTCACCGTGGCCGACCACCTCGGCATACACCGCGTCGGTAATACCGCTGTCCAGTAGGGCAGCCAGACGCTCAAGGTCATGCGTAAAGGCGCTAATCAATCCGTCCGCGACGTCCGCTGGCAGTAAGCCGGCAATCAGCTCACTCTGGTAACGACGTAAGGACTGTTGCACCTGATGCGCAGAGAGGCGATCGGTCTGACTCAGTTTGAGCCAGCTAATCAACTGGTTGGTGGTGCTGCCAGCCGCGGAGACAACCATCATGTCCCCCGGCTGCGAATACTCTGTCATGATCCCTGCGACACGCAGGTAACACTTCACATCAGCAAGACTACTACCACCAAACTTGTGCAGTTGACGACCCTTCGCCCCTGCCTGCGCTATCACACTCATGATTACCCCTTGGCTGCGACCCGGAAGCCATTTTCCAGATCGGCAATTAAATCTTCAGAATCTTCAATACCGGTCGAGATACGCAGCAGCGTCTCAGAAATACCGGCGGCGGCACGTGCTTCTGGTGCCATACCTGCGTGCGTCATGGTCGCGGCGTGGGAGATCAAGCTTTCAACCCCCCCTAATGATTCCGCCAGCGTAAACAATGACAGCCCGCTCAGGAAGCGACGCAGCGTTTGCTCGTCACCGTCCAGTTCAAAACTTAACATCGCGCCAAATCCCTTTTGTTGACGCGCGGCAATCTCGTGCCCCTGGTTTTCCGGCAGCGACGGGTGATAGAGCTTTTTCACCAGCGGCTGGGTCTTCAGGAAATCGACAATCGCCTGAGCATTGCGCTGCGCCACTTCCATGCGCGGCGACAGCGTGCGGATACCGCGCAACAACAGGTAGCTGTCGAAAGCGCTCGCAGTGACGCCAATGTTATTGGCCCACCATGCCAGTTCGGTGACAACGTCGGGATCTTTTGCAATCACCACGCCCGCTACCACATCAGAATGACCGTTCAGATATTTAGTGCATGAATGCAATACCAGATCGGCACCCAGCGCAAGCGGGTTCTGAAGGGCCGGACTGAGGAAGGTATTATCCACTACACTTATCGCTCCCGCATCCCTTGCGCGCTGACAAATTTTCGCAATATCGACGACGCGCAACAATGGATTGCTTGGACTTTCCACCAGCACCAGCTTCGGTTTCTCTGCCAGCGCCTGTTTCAGCGCCTGTTCGTCGTTTTGATCGACAAACAGCACGCGGTAGCATCCGCGTTTTGCGAGGCTGTCAAACAGACGATAGCTACCACCGTAACAGTCGTGCGGTGCCACCAGCAGGTCGCCCGGCTTCAGAAATACCGTCGTCACCAGGTGAATCGCAGACATCCCGGTGTTGGTTAACACGGCGCCTGCACCGCCTTCCAGCTCCGCCAGCGTGCGCTGGGTCACGTCACGCGTCGGGTTGCCGCGACGGGAGTAGTCATGCGCACGGGGTTCATTAAAACCGGTAAAATTGTAAGTACTGGAAAGATGAATTGGCGGGACAACACAGCCGTACTGCTCGTCATCATTTAATCCGCTACGCACTGCGATGGTGGCCTGTTTACGCGTCATGGTGAAGGCTTCCTGGCTAAAAGAGGTGAAAAGTCAGGCACCAGAGTAAACACTGAAAGTATGGACGTCAATACATCTGGACATCTAAACTTCTTTGCGTATAGATTGAGCAATGCGCAAATAGCCGTTAAAATTATATGCTTTAGTGCACGCTGCAGCGGCAATATCCGTGCCACGGTATCGTCTCTACGGTAAACTACGCTGGATTACGGTCAAAACTGGCGATGACGGGTTTTGCACCTTTAGATTAATGACTGAGAGGATTAAAGGTATCTCATGGCTGAATGGAGCGGCGAATATATCAGCCCATACGCTGAGCACGGTAAGAAGAGTGAGCAAGTAAAGAAAATTACGGTTTCCATTCCTCTGAAGGTGTTGAAGATCCTCACCGATGAACGTACGCGTCGTCAGGTGAACAACCTGCGCCACGCGACCAACAGCGAACTGCTGTGCGAAGCGTTTCTGCATGCGTTTACCGGTCAACCGTTGCCAAACGATGAAGATCTGCGCAAAGAGCGTAGTGATGAAATTCCGGAAGAGGCGAAGGTGATCATGCGTGAACTGGGTATCGACCCGGATACGTGGGAATACTGAGAAGCGGATACAAAAAAGGCACCTTGCGGTGCCTTTTTTTCGGGAAACTTACTTAGCGCCCGGGATGCTGAAACGCTTGTTGAAGCGGTCAACACGGCCACCGGTTGCAACATCACGCTGCTTACCAGTGTAGAACGGGTGGCATTTGCCGCACACGTCCAGGTTCAGATCGTGACCCACGGTAGAGCGGATCTGGATAGAGTTACCGCAAGAACAGTTTGCAGTAATCATTTCGTATTTCGGGTGAATATCTTTTTTCATGGGAGAACCTCAGTTAAGGCCGCGTCGCTCTTCCAGCCCTAACGCCAGACACCACGCGATGTTGAATGTAAGTTCTTTGGCGTAAAGTACACCAAAGGCGGCGAATCATACAGAATTTGACCAACGTATGCAAACTGATCCGCACGCCGCTTTCACTAATGTGTATACTAACGCGCCACTTTTCAAGTCAGGAAGATTCGATGCCCGTCGCTCACGTTGCCCTGCCCGTTCCGCTTCCCCGCACCTTTGACTATCTGCTGCCTGACAGTATGAGCGCCAAAGCGGGCTGTCGCGTGACCGTGCCATTTGGCAAACAGCAGCGTATTGGGATTGTGGTGTCGGTGAGCGATAAGAGCGAATTGCCACTCAATGAGCTGAAAGCCGTCGCAGAGGTACTGGACAGCGAGCCCGTTTTCTCCACCAGCACCTGGCGGCTCCTGCTGTGGGCGGCAGATTACTACCATCACCCTATCGGCGATGTCCTGTTCCACGCCCTGCCTATTATGCTTCGTCAGGGTAAAAGTGCCAGCCACGCTCCCCTGTGGTACTGGTTTGCCACTGAAGAGGGTCAGGCGGTCGATATCAATAGCCTGAAACGCTCGCAGAAACAGCAGCAGGCGCTGGCGGCCCTGCGTCAGGGGAAAATCTGGCGGCATCAGGTTGACGAGCTTGAGGTGAGCGAAACGGCGCTGCAGGCCCTGCGCAAAAAAGGGCTGAGCGAACTGGCAAGCGAGGCGCCTGCCCTTTATGACTGGCGGGACAGTTTCTCCGTTTCAGGGGATCGTCTGCGACTCAACACCGAGCAGGCCACCGCCGTAGGGGCCATTCACAGCGCCTCCGATCATTTCTCCGCCTGGCTACTGGCAGGGGTCACCGGCTCCGGCAAAACAGAAGTGTATCTCAGCGTACTGGAAAACGTGCTTGCGCAGGGTAAACAGGCGCTGGTGATGGTTCCGGAAATCGGCCTTACACCACAAACCATCGCCCGTTTTCGCGAGCGGTTTAATGCGCCGGTTGAAGTGTTACATTCGGGCCTGAACGACAGCGAGCGCCTCAGCGCCTGGCTGAAAGCCAAAAACGGCGAAGCGGCGATTGTGATTGGCACCCGTTCCTCACTGTTTACGCCGTTTAAAAACCTCGGCGTTATCGTCATCGATGAAGAGCATGACAGCTCCTATAAGCAACAGGAAGGCTGGCGCTATCACGCCCGCGATCTGGCCGTTTATCGCGCCCACAGCGAGCAAATCCCGATTATTCTTGGCTCCGCGACGCCCGCCCTCGAAACGCTGCATAACGTTCGCCAGCGTAAATACCACATGCTGCGCCTGACGCGGCGCGCAGGGAACGCGCGCCCTGCTATTCAGCATGTGCTGGATCTAAAAGGCCAGCAGGTGCAGGCGGGGTTAGCGCCTGCGCTTATCACCCGGATGCGCCAGCATTTGCAGGCCGGTAATCAGGTCATTTTGTTCCTTAACCGCCGCGGGTTTGCCCCGGCGCTGCTGTGTCACGACTGCGGCTGGATTGCCGAATGCCCGCGCTGCGACCACTACTACACGTTCCATCAGGCCCAGCGCCATTTGCGCTGCCACCACTGCGACAGCCAGCGGCCGGTACCACGCCAGTGTCCGTCATGTGGCTCAACGCATATCGTGCCGGTCGGTCTGGGGACGGAGCAACTGGAAGAGGCCCTTAAGCCTTTCTTCCCTGACGTTCCTCTTTCCCGCATCGACCGTGACACCACCAGCCGCAAAGGGGCGCTGGAACAGCAGTTGGCGGAAGTGCATCGCGGTGGCGCACGCATTCTGATTGGCACGCAGATGCTGGCCAAAGGGCACCACTTCCCGGACGTAACGCTGGTCGCCCTGCTGGACGTAGACGGCGCGCTGTTTTCGGCCGATTTTCGCTCAGCAGAACGTTTTGCCCAGCTTTATACCCAGGTTGCCGGACGTGCCGGTCGCGCAGGCAAACAGGGTGAAGTGGTTTTACAGACCCACCATCCTGAACATCCGTTACTGCAAACCCTGCTGCATAAAGGCTATGACGCGTTTGCGGAGCAAGCGCTGGCAGAACGCCAGACGATGCAGCTTCCGCCGTGGACCAGCCACGTCATCATCCGCGCAGAAGATCACAACAACCAGCAGGCACCGCTTTTCCTGCAGCAGCTGAGAAACCTCCTGCAGGCCAGTCCGCTGGTGGATAACCCGCTGTGGATACTGGGGCCGGTGCCGGCGCTGGCACCAAAGCGTGGTGGACGTTTCCGCTGGCAGATTTTGCTCCAGCACCCTTCGCGCATCCGCCTGCAACATATCGTCAGCGGCGCGCTGGTGCTGATCAATACCCTACCGGAAGCGCGCAAAGTGAAGTGGGTGCTGGACGTTGATCCTATCGAAGGCTGAAGACGGATCGAAAAATTTAACGCTCCTCACACTTTTTATGAAAATTCTGTAACCGATTCCATTAACTATCTGTAAAAATGGTGGCGTCAGAAGTTCGGTGTTCAGGCGAGGAGAAGACGTTGAAGTCCAGGAAAGAGGTTGCCACGGCGACCATGAAAGACGTTGCCCAGAAAGCACAAGTCTCTACGGCAACCGTGTCCCGCGCATTAATGAACCCGGATAAAGTCTCCCAGGCGACCCGTAACCGGGTAGAGCAGGCTGCGCTGGAAGTGGGCTATTTCCCGCAGGCGATGGGACGAAACGTTAAACGCAATGAGTCGCGCACCATCCTGGTGATTGTGCCGGACATCTGCGATCCCTTCTTCAGCGAGATTATTCGCGGTATCGAAGTGACGGCGGCAGAGCAAGGTTATCTGGTGCTAATTGGCGACTGTGCTCACCAGAACCAGCAGGAAAAAACCTTTATCGACCTCATTATCACCAAGCAGATCGACGGCATGTTGCTGCTTGGGTCTCGCCTGCCGTTTGATGCCAGCATTGAAGAGCAGCGCAATTTACCGCCGATGGTGATGGCCAACGAGTTTGCACCCGAGCTGGAGTTGCCGACGGTACATATTGATAACCTGACCGCCGCGTTCAACGCCGTCAACTATCTTCAGGAACTGGGGCACAAGCGTATTGGCTGCATTGCCGGCCCAGAAGAGATGCCATTGTGCCACTACCGCCTGCAGGGCTACGTTCAGGCGCTGCGCCGTACCGGCGTCACCGTCGATCCGCACTACATTGCTCGCGGGGATTTCACCTTTGAAGCCGGTGGACAGGCACTGGAGAAGCTGCTGGATCTGCCCGAGCCGCCGACCGCGGTGTTCTGTCACAGCGATGTGATGGCACTGGGGGCATTATCGTATGCGAAGCGCCGCGGCCTGCGCATACCGAAAGATTTGTCGATCATCGGATTCGATAATATTTCGCTGTCAGAATTTTGCGATCCTCCACTCTCGACCGTGGCGCAGCCGCGCTATGATATTGGGCGTGAAGCGATGCTTCTTCTGCTGGATCAGCTGCATGGTCAAACAGTTAACAGCGGCTCGCGGTTGCTGGACTGTGAATTGATTGTGCGCGGTTCTACCCAGGCATTGACTTAAAGTAAATGTCTTTCAGACACCCTTATCTGGTCAAAGCCCCGCCGCTTAAGTAACATGGCGGGCTGACGAACGAATAAATACAGCGAAACGATAGTGGCACAACGAGATTATGTACGTCGCGGCCAGCCGGCACCTTCGCGACGCAAAAAGAGTAGCTCAAGGAAAAAGCAACGTAACCTGCCTGCTGTCTCGCCAGCGATGGTCGCTATTGCTGCGGCTGTAGTCGTGGCCTTTATTGGTGGTCTGTACTTTATCACGCACCATAAAAAAGAAGAGTCCGAGGCGCTTCAGGCCAGCAAGGTTGCCGGAAACGGCCTTCCGCCGAAGCCTGAAGAGCGCTGGCGCTATATCAAAGAGCTGGAAAGCCGTCAGCCTGGCGTACGTGCGCCGACCGAACCTTCAGCGGGTGGCGAAGTGCAAAATGCCAGCCAGTTGACGGATGAACAGCGTCAGTTGCTGGCACAAATGCAGGCCGATATGCGCCAGCAGCCTACACAGCTGAACGAAGTGCCGTGGAACGAGCAGACGCCGGAACAGCGTCAGCAAACGCTGCAGCGTCGTCAGGCGCAGCAGCAGCTCCAACAGCAACAACAGCAACAACAGCAACAACAGCAGTGGGCGCAAACCCAGCCAGTGCAGCAGCCTAAAACGCAGCCGCGGGTGACGGAACAGCCGTATCAGCAGCAAACACGAACGGCGCAGTCCCAGCCAGTGCAGCAACCGCCGAAAGCCCAGCCGCAGAAACAGGCGGCTCAGCCGTATCAGGATCTGCTGCAGACGCCGGCGCATACCACTGCGCAGCAGCCGAAAACGCAGCAGGCCGCACCGGTAACCAAAGAGACCGATGCGCCGAAGCAGACTGCTGAGAAAAAAGACGAACGCCGCTGGATGGTCCAATGTGGTTCATTCAAAGGTGCTGAGCAGGCGGAAACGGTGCGCGCACAGCTGGCTTTTGAAGGGTTTGATTCACGCATTACCACCAATAACGGCTGGAATCGCGTGGTGATTGGCCCGGTCAAAGGCAAAGAAAATGCCGACGGAACCATTTCCCGTTTGAAAGTGGCGGGACACACAAACTGCATTCGACTCGCTACCGGGGGTTGAAACCCCCAAATTCCCCCCCATCTATCATTCTATTCAGCCCTGAGCACAGGCTCAGGGCTTCTGTTTCCCGATTCTGTAACCAGGGGGTCTGCTCGTGACAACAATAGTAAGTGTACGCCGTAACGGCCACGTGGTAATCGCCGGTGATGGCCAGGCCACGCTGGGTAATACCGTAATGAAAGGCAACGTGAAGAAAGTTCGTCGTTTATACAACGACAAAGTGATCGCCGGTTTTGCAGGCGGCACGGCTGACGCCTTCACGCTGTTCGAACTGTTTGAACGCAAACTGGAAATGCACCAGGGTCACCTGGTGAAGGCCGCCGTTGAGCTGGCGAAAGACTGGCGTACCGATCGCATGCTGCGCAAACTTGAAGCGCTGCTGGCGGTGGCCGATGAAACCGCTTCGCTTATCATCACCGGTAACGGTGACGTCATTCAGCCTGAAAACGACCTGATTGCTATTGGCTCTGGTGGCCCGTACGCCCAGGCTGCAGCCCGTGCGCTGTTGGAAAATACCGACATGAACGCGCGCGATATCGCGGTGAAGGCGTTGGATATTGCAGGTGATATCTGCATCTATACCAACCACAACCACACCATCGAAGAATTACCGTCTAAAGCGTAAGGATCTCCCATGTCTGAAATGACCCCACGCGAAATTGTCAGCGAACTGGACAAACATATTATCGGCCAGGACAACGCCAAGCGTTCCGTGGCTATTGCCCTGCGTAACCGCTGGCGCCGCATGCAGCTCGAAGAAGAGCTGCGCCATGAAGTGACGCCAAAAAACATTCTGATGATCGGCCCGACCGGTGTAGGTAAAACCGAAATCGCCCGTCGTCTGGCGAAACTGGCTAACGCCCCGTTCATCAAAGTCGAAGCCACCAAGTTCACCGAAGTGGGCTATGTGGGTAAAGAAGTGGACTCCATCATTCGCGATCTGACCGACTCGGCGATCAAAATGGTGCGCGTCCAGGCGATTGAGAAAAACCGCTACCGCGCCGAAGAGATGGCGGAAGAGCGCATTCTTGACGTCCTGATCCCACCGGCGAAAAACAACTGGGGCCAGGCTGAACAGCAGGCTGAGCCGTCAGCGGCGCGTCAGGCGTTCCGCAAAAAACTGCGTGAAGGCGAGCTGGACGACAAAGAGATTGAGATCGATCTTGCTGCTGCCCCTATGGGTGTGGAAATCATGGCACCGCCTGGCATGGAAGAGATGACCAGCCAGCTGCAGTCCATGTTCCAGAACCTGGGCGGCCAGAAGCAGAAAGCGCGTAAGCTGAAAATCAAAGACGCGATGAAGCTGCTGATCGAAGAAGAAGCGGCGAAACTGGTGAACCCGGAAGAGCTGAAGCAGGATGCTATCGACGCGGTTGAGCAGCACGGTATCGTGTTTATCGACGAAATCGACAAAATCTGTAAGCGTGGCGAATCCTCAGGCCCGGATGTCTCCCGTGAAGGCGTTCAGCGCGACCTGCTGCCGCTGGTTGAAGGCTGCACCGTCTCCACCAAACACGGTATGGTCAAAACGGACCACATCCTGTTTATCGCCTCTGGCGCATTCCAGGTGGCGAAACCGTCTGACCTGATCCCGGAACTGCAGGGTCGTCTGCCGATTCGCGTGGAGCTGCAGGCGCTGACCACTGAAGATTTCGAACGCATCCTGACCGAGCCAAATGCCTCTGTGACCGTACAGTACAAAGCGCTGATGGCAACCGAAGGTGTGAACATCGAGTTCACTGAAGACGGTATCAAACGCATCGCCCAGGCCGCCTGGCAGGTCAACGAAACCACCGAGAACATCGGTGCCCGTCGTCTGCACACCGTGCTGGAGCGCCTGATGGAAGATATCTCTTATGATGCGAGCGACCTGAACGGTCAAAGCATTACCATTGACGCAGAATATGTGGGTAAACACCTGGATGCGTTAGTGGCAGATGAAGATCTGAGCCGTTTTATCCTATAATCGCGGTTACTGCATTCTCATCACGTTTAATGGGGGCTAATGCCCCCATTTTTATTGGCTAAATTACTATGACTGACATCAGCCGTACTCAGGCGTGGCTCGAAAGTCTGCGCCCTAAAACTCTTCCTCTGGCCTTTGCCGCCATTATCGTCGGTACTGCGCTTGCCTGGTGGCAAGGCTATTTCGATCCGCTGGTTGCCGGGCTGGCACTGATTACCGCCGGTCTGCTGCAAATTCTCTCCAATCTCGCCAACGACTATGGCGATGCGGTTAAAGGCAGCGACAAACCCGACCGTATCGGGCCACTGCGCGGTATGCAGAAAGGGGTCATTACCCAGGCGCAGATGAAGCGCGCGCTGATCATCACCGTGGCGCTGATTTGTCTTTCCGGCCTGGCGCTGGTAACGGTCGCGTCTAAAACCCCCAGCGATTTCATTGGTTTCCTGGTACTGGGTCTGCTCGCCATTATTGCCGCCATTACCTATACCGTCGGTACCCGCCCTTACGGGTATATTGGGCTGGGTGATATCTCCGTGCTTGTGTTCTTCGGCTGGCTGAGCGTGATGGGGAGCGGATACTTACAGGCACATACCCTGATCCCGGCCCTGTTCCTGCCGGCAACCGCCTGCGGCATGCTGGCGACGGCGGTGCTTAACATCAACAACCTGCGCGATATCGACAGCGACCGTGAGAACGGCAAAAACACGCTGGCCGTGCGTCTGGGGCCCGTTAATGCACGCCGTTATCATGCGTGTCTGCTGCTGGGCGCTCTGCTGTGCCTGGCGCTGTTTAACGTTATCTCGCTGCACAGCATATGGGGCTGGCTGTTTGTACTCGCCGCACCGCTGCTGATTAAGCAGGCGCGATTCGTCATGCGTGAACTCAGCCCTGCGGCCATGCCGCCAATGCTGGAGCGTACGGTAAAAGGGGCACTGCTGACTAACCTGTTGTTCGTCATCGGGATTGTCTTAAGTCAGACGCTGGGTTAACTGACAAATATCAATTAACAATTGATGATTTTGCCAACAACGCATTTAGCACGATATACTGAACACATTCGCAGCAACTGAGCGTTAAACCTATGAAATACGATACCTCCGAGCTTTGTGACATCTACCAGGAAGATGTCAACGTCGTTGAACCGCTGTTCTCCAACTTTGGTGGGCGGTCGTCGTTTGGCGGACAAATCGTCACGGTGAAATGTTTCGAGGATAACGGGTTGCTCTATGATCTGCTCGAACAGAACGGCCGTGGCCGCGTTCTGCTGGTTGATGGCGGGGGCTCCGTACGTCGTGCCCTCATTGATGCTGAACTCGCCCGTCTTGCCGTACAGAACGAGTGGGAAGGCATTGTGGTGTATGGCTCAGTGCGCCAGGTGGACGATCTCGAAGACCTGGACATTGGCATTCAGGCTATCGCGGCCATTCCGGTGGGTGCTGCAGGTGAAGGTATCGGCGAAAGCGACGTGCGCGTCAATTTCGGCGGCGTGACCTTCTTCTCCGGTGACCATCTCTATGCCGATAACACCGGGATTATCCTTTCCGAAGATCCGCTGGATATCGAGTAATAAAAAAGCCGGGTGGCGGCGACGCCTTACCCGGCCTGTTCTGCATTTCCCGAAAGAAATTACACTTCTTCCATACGCCCCAGCAGCGCCTGCAGACGATCCTGCCAGCCATTCTGCTGTTCACGCAGCTGGTTGTTTTCGCGCTCCAGTTCTTCACGGCTGTGCTGGGCGTTCTGAACTTCCTGCGCCAGGCTGTTGTTCTTCTCTTTCAGCTCTTCAATTTCCATCTGCAGCAGCGTGATGGTGTCAATCGCCTGCTGTACTTTCGATTCCAGTTTCTCAAACACTTCTAAAGACATGATCCTACCTCTCCTGAATTGCAAGGCGACGCTTTAACGTAAACGCGCACAACAGATATGCCGATTGTATGAAGCCCCGTCGCCCCTGTCCAGCGGCAGACCGCGCAGATCGTGGTTTGCAACACTTTTCGGCCTCGTCCTGGTGCGTTCGCGGCATATACCCCTAAATTGTTAACTCATTCGTTAATGAAATGATTCAGCTCACATTTTGCTATTGGTGTAAAAATGCGCTTTATGGCGCGAAAACGCTCATTTTATTGACGCAGACCACACATTTTGATTTCGATATTTCTCGTTTTTGCTCGTTAACGATAAATTAACACTATGTCTACAGGGCATCGTGGCTGTCACGGGCGGTCATGCTAACAATAAACATCAATTTCTTCAGGATTCCGATTATGAGTCAGACATCAACCTTAAAAGGCCAGTGCATTGCCGAGTTCCTTGGTACCGGGTTGTTGATATTCTTCGGAGTGGGCTGTGTTGCTGCACTGAAAGTGGCGGGTGCCAGTTTCGGTCAGTGGGAAATCAGTATTATCTGGGGTCTGGGCGTGGCGATGGCCATCTACCTGACCGCAGGGGTTTCCGGCGCACATCTTAACCCGGCGGTGACCATCGCGCTGTGGCTGTTCGCGTGCTTCGACGGACGCAAAGTTGTTCCCTTCATCCTTTCTCAGTTTGCCGGCGCGTTTTGCGCAGCGGCGTTAGTTTACGGGCTTTATTACAATCTTTTCATCGACTTCGAACAGACACATCATATGGTGCGTGGCAGTGTCGAAAGTCTGGATCTGGCAGGCATTTTCTCAACCTATCCCAACCCGCATATCAATTTTGTGCAGGCGTTCGCAGTTGAAATGGTGATTACCGCTATTCTGATGGGCGTTATCCTGGCGCTGACCGACGACGGAAACGGCATTCCGCGCGGCCCGCTGGCACCACTACTGATTGGCCTGCTGATTGCGGTGATCGGCGCATCCATGGGCCCGCTGACCGGGTTTGCGATGAACCCGGCGCGTGATATCGGACCTAAAGCTTTTGCCTTTATCGCAGGATGGGGCGACGTGGCCTTCACCGGCGGTAAAGATATCCCTTACTTCCTGGTACCGCTGTTTGCACCGGTTGTCGGGGCTGCGCTGGGTGCATTTAGCTACCGCAAATTAATTGGTCGCCATTTACCGTGCGACACCTGTGTGGAAGAGGAGAAGGAAACGACTTCTACCGCACAACAAAAAGCTTCGCTGTAATCTGACTACGGGACACATACCATGACCGAAAAAAAATATATCGTTGCGCTCGACCAGGGCACTACCAGCTCCCGCGCTGTCGTAATGGATCATGACGCGAATATCGTCAGCGTGTCACAGCGCGAATTTGAGCAAATCTATCCTCGCCCAGGCTGGGTCGAACACGATCCTATGGAGATCTGGGCTTCACAAAGCTCCACTTTGGTAGAAGTGCTGGCGAAAGCCGATATCAGTTCCGACGAGATTGCCGCTATCGGTATTACCAACCAGCGTGAAACCACTATCGTCTGGGAGCGCGAAACCGGTAAGCCCATTTACAATGCCATCGTCTGGCAGTGCCGCCGTACATCAGAAATCTGCGAACAGCTGAAGCGCGACGGTATGGAAGACTATGTACGTAGCGCAACCGGTCTGGTCGTTGACCCGTATTTCTCCGGTACCAAAGTGAAATGGATCCTCGACCACGTTGAGGGTTCACGTGAACGTGCAAAACGCGGTGAGCTGCTGTTCGGTACCGTCGACACCTGGCTTATCTGGAAGATGACCCAGGGGCGTGTCCACGTCACTGATTACACCAACGCCTCGCGCACCATGCTGTTCAACATCAATACCCTGGAGTGGGATGACAAGATGCTGGACGCGCTGGATATCCCGCGCGCGATGTTGCCAGAAGTCCGCAAATCTTCTGAAGTTTACGGTCAGACCAATATCGGCGGCAAAGGCGGCACGCGTATTCCAATTGCCGGTATTGCCGGTGACCAGCAGGCGGCGCTGTTTGGCCAGCTGTGCGTTAAGGAAGGGATGGCGAAAAACACCTACGGCACCGGCTGCTTTATGCTGATGAACACCGGTGAGAAAGCGGTGAAATCAGAAAACGGCTTGCTGACCACCATCGCCTGCGGTCCACGCGGTGAAGTGAACTATGCGCTGGAAGGTGCGGTGTTCATGGCAGGTGCGTCTATTCAGTGGCTGCGTGACGAGATGAAACTCATCAGCGATGCGTTTGACTCCGAGTATTTCGCAACCAAAGTGAAGGACACCAACGGCGTGTATGTGGTTCCGGCCTTTACCGGTCTGGGCGCCCCCTACTGGGACCCGTATGCACGCGGCGCGATTTTCGGCCTGACCCGTGGGGTAAACTCGAACCACATTATCCGCGCGACGCTGGAATCCATTGCTTATCAGACGCGCGACGTACTGGAAGCGATGCAGGCTGACTCCGGCATTCGTCTGCATGCCCTGCGCGTGGACGGCGGCGCCGTTGCCAACAACTTCCTGATGCAGTTCCAGTCCGACATTCTGGGCACCCGCGTAGAGCGCCCGGAAGTTCGTGAAGTCACCGCGCTGGGTGCGGCGTACCTCGCAGGTCTGGCTGTCGGCTTCTGGCAGAATCTGGATGAACTGCAGGAAAAAGCGGTTATCGAACGCGAATTCCGCCCTGGCATCGAAACCACTGAGCGTAACTACCGCTACAGCGGCTGGAAGAAAGCGGTGAAACGCGCCCTGGCGTGGGAAGAGCACGAGCAGTAATTTCTCCCCTCACCCTTCCCCTCTCCCCGCCGGGGAGAGGGGACCGACCGCACCCACTCCCACTCTGTGATAAACTTCGTGCAATTCCTTTTGATTGCACGAGTACCTCATGAAACGTGAACTGGCTATCGAGTTTTCCCGCGTCACCGAAGCTGCCGCACTGGCGGGCTATAAATGGCTCGGCCGTGGCGACAAAAATACCGCAGACGGTGCGGCTGTCCATGCCATGCGCATTGTGCTTAACCAGGTCAATATCGATGGCACCATCGTCATTGGCGAAGGCGAGATCGACGAAGCGCCAATGCTCTATATCGGTGAGAAAGTGGGCACCGGCAAAGGTGATGCCGTGGATATCGCCGTCGACCCGATTGAGGGTACCCGCATGACGGCAATGGGCCAGGCCAACGCGCTGGCCGTGCTGGCGGTAGGGGACAAAGGCTGTTTCCTCAACGCACCGGATATGTACATGGAAAAGCTGATTGTCGGCCCCGGCGCCAAAGGGGCTATCGACCTGAGCCTGCCGCTGGAAGAGAATCTGCGTAACGTTGCCAAGGCGCTGGAAAAACCGCTTAGCGCGCTCACCGTGACCATTCTGGCGAAACCGCGCCACGATGCCACCATTGCCCAGTTGCAACAGCTCGGCGTGCGCGTCTTTGCCATCCCGGATGGCGACGTGGCAGCATCTATCCTGACCTGCATGCCAGACAGCGAAGTGGATGTGCTTTACGGCATCGGCGGCGCGCCGGAAGGTGTGGTCTCCGCCGCGGTGATCCGCGCTCTGGATGGCGACATGCAGGCCCGTCTGTTGCCCCGTCATGAAGTCAAAGGCGACAGCGAAGAGAATCGCCGTATTGGGGAAGAAGAGCTGGCACGCTGCGAAGCGATGGGTATTGAAGCCAACAAGGTGCTTGCGCTGGATGACATGGCGCGCAGCGACAACGTTGTCTTCTCCGCAACCGGCATCACCAAAGGTGACCTGCTGGATGGCATCACCCGTAAGGGCAATATGGCCACCACTGAAACTCTGCTGATCCGCGGTAAATCGCGCACCATTCGCCGCATTCGGTCTGTTCACTATCTGGATCGTAAAGACCCTGACGTGCAGGCGCACATTCTGTAAAACCGTTTGATCGATAGAGCTTTCCGGCCCAAATGGGCTGGAAATCTTCACCACAAGTCCGGAAGATAGAACAGAGAAAAAGCACAGGAGAAGATCATGGCGGACTGGGTAACAGGTAAAGTCACAAAAATACAGTTCTGGACCGATGCGCTATTTAGTCTTACCCTGCATGCTCCCGTCCACCCGTTTACGGCCGGGCAATTTGCGAAGCTGGGGCTGGATGTTGACGGCGAGCGCGTGCAGCGCGCCTATTCCTACGTTAATGCCCCCGATAACCCGGATCTCGAGTTCTATCTGGTCACCGTCCCGGACGGCAAACTCAGCCCACGCCTTGCCGCGCTTAAGCCCGGTGACGATGTGCAAATTGTCAGTGAAGCGGCCGGTTTCTTCGTACTGGACGAAATCCCGGACTGCGACACCCTCTGGATGCTGGCAACCGGCACGGCCATTGGCCCGTATCTCTCTATTTTGCAGTACGGCAAAGACCTTGAGCGCTTTAAAAACATCGTGCTGGTTCACGCCGCGCGCTATGCCGCAGACTTGAGCTATCTTCCGCAGATGCAGGCGCTGGAAAAGCAGTACGGCGGGAAACTGAAAATTCAGACCGTGGTCAGCCGCGAAACCGCAGCGGGTTCACTGACGGGCCGCGTACCGGCATTGATTGAGAGTGGTGCACTGGAAGACGCAATTGGCTTGCCGATGAGCGCTGAAACCAGCCACGTCATGCTGTGTGGCAACCCGCAGATGGTTCGCGACACGCAGCAGCTTCTGAAGGATACCCGGCAGATGACGAAACATCTTCGCCGCCGGCCGGGCCATATGACTGCCGAACACTACTGGTGATCAGCGGTATTTCACCTCAAGGGTGTCTTTGCCGTATTTGTTTTCGCTCTGGGTGCCGATAAACGCGCCCAGATCGACCACCATCATGACAAAAATAATGGTTGGTAGCAGTCTGCCCACCACCCAGGGAAGGATGGACGGAAGTATCGACCAGTTCCCGGCCACCAGCATCCACGCCAGAATAATCAGAAAAGCCCACGCGCCGGAACGGCCGCGATCGTGCAGACGTTTCACCACCACGGCCGCGGTTGGCCACAGTAAACAGACCAGTGCAAACGCCGCCGTTTGTGTGCTGAGCCATGCGTTGAAGGCCACGAAAAACAGAAGCAGCATGGCAACGATCCACGTCGCCATCCAGATCCAGAAGTCACGGCGTCCAATACGCCCTTTGAATGAAAACAACCACTGCTGTATGGTCATGTAAGGTTCCTTATTATCATATAGCGCGCATTTTACCCTGGAGTTGTGACCTTTTGACAAGCCGACCAGATATCGATTTAATCATGAACACTTACGGCCAGGGGCAATGTTGATGAAAAGTTCGGCACGTTCTCTTTTCCTGTGTTTAGCGATGCTCATCGCTGGTGTCCCCCTGCACGCCGCCGAAACCACTGCCCCGACGACAGCCCCCTATCTGCTGGCAGGTGCGCCCTCGTTCGATCAGTCAATCAGCCAGTTTCGTGAAACCTTCAATAAAACCAACCCCACGCTACCGCTGGATGAATTCCGCGCCATTGACAGCTCCCGGGATACGCCAACCCTGACCCGAGCTGCGAGCAAGATTAACGAGAATTTATATGCCTCCACTGCGCTGGAGCGCGGCACGCTAAAAATCAAAAGCATGCAAATAACCTGGCTGCCGATTCAGGGGCCAGAGCAGAAAGCCGCTAAGGCAAAAGCGCTCGAGTACATGAGCGCGATACTGCAGGCTTTTACGCCCGCGCTGACCAAAAAGCAAAGCCAGCAAAAGCTGCAAAAACTCCTCACCGCCGGTAAAAATAAGCGTTACTACGCCGATACCGAAGGGGCCATACGCTATGTGGTGGCAGATAACGGTGAAAAAGGACTGACCTTCGCTGTTGAACCGATTAAGCTGGCACTATCAGACACACTCGGCGGGGCGAATTAATGACAAAAAGCAAAGCCTTTCGAGGGAAAATCTCTATACTGATTCACAGACCATGCTGCCCGACAGGGCGGCCATATTCCTTAATTCGCTAATTTAGCGTGGAGAATTGAAATGCGACATCCTTTAGTGATGGGTAACTGGAAACTGAACGGCAGCCGCCACATGGTAAACGAACTGGTTGCGAACCTGCGTAAAGAGCTGGCGGGCGTGACGGGCTGCGCGGTTGCTATCGCTCCGCCGGATATGTACCTGGATCTGGCTAAACATGCCGCTGACGGCAGCCACATCATTCTGGGCGCACAGAACGTTGACGTTAACCTGTCAGGCGCATTCACCGGTGAAACCTCTGCTGAAATGCTGAAAGATATCGGCGCGAAATACATCATCATCGGCCACTCTGAGCGTCGCACTTATCACAAAGAATCCGACGAATTTATCGCGAAGAAATTCGCGGTGCTGAAAGAGCAGGGTCTGATCCCGGTTCTGTGCATCGGTGAAACCGAAGCCGAAAACGAAGCAGGCAAAACGGAAGAAGTGTGTGCTCGTCAGATCGACGCCGTGCTGAAAACGCAGGGTGCTGCAGCATTCGAAGGCGCGGTTATCGCGTACGAACCAGTCTGGGCGATCGGTACCGGCAAATCAGCGACCCCTGCGCAGGCACAGGCGGTTCACAAATTTATCCGTGACCACATTGCTAAAGCGGACGCGAAAGTGGCTGAGCAGGTAATTATTCAGTACGGCGGTTCCGTTAACGCATCCAACGCTGCTGAGCTGTTCACCCAGCCAGACATCGATGGCGCGCTGGTTGGCGGTGCATCCCTGAAAGCTGACGCTTTCGCGGTGATCGTTAAAGCAGCAGAAGCGGCTAAACAGGCGTAAAAACCGACTTCCCTCCCCCACCGGGGAGGGAAATTACACTTTCCCCAGCACGCTAAACCACAGATAATCCAGCGGCAGCAGCACCAGATACGTTGCAATCGCCAGCGCCAGACAGAGCAACATCCCCGCCTTTGCAGGCACCTTCCCTAAACCCATTGCCACCACAATCGGCGACGCCTGATACGGCAGCAGCGGCGTGGAATACCCCAGTACCTGAATCATGATCACCGACAACAGCGGGAAACCGGTGGCGTCCGAAAAACTCTGTGCCAGCGTGGTGTACAACGCAGGTACACCGTTCGCGGTCATAATGAAGTTGAGCGCCGTGGTAATACCGGTAAGCGCCAGGAAGCTGGTGAACGGTCTGCTGGCATCAAGCGGCATAATCCGCAATAACGCCTCCCCCACCGCGGAACCGATACCCGTTTGGGTCACTACAATCGCCAGCCCGAGAATCCCCGCCACGTAAATGCAGGTGCGCATGTTCACTCCCGCAGAAAACTCTTCACCGGTGATAAACCCAACGCGTGGCAGCATGACGATGACCGATGCCGCAAGACCCGTCCACGCCGGTCCAACGCCGTGCCAGCTCTCTGTCACCCACATCCCCAGCACCACCGCCAGCAGCCAGGCGAGACGTTTTTCATCCCGCCCCATCGGTTCAGACGGCGTAAGATCGGTGGCCGGTTTCGGGCTGCCGGGGAACAACCAGCAGATCAGGCCGATCAGAATGCCCCCTTTCAGGATCCCGAGGACGGGTGTATGCAGCAGCAGATACGGGACATAGTTCAGATGGATCCCGTACGAGCCCTCCGCGGCGCCACTCATCACCAGATTCGGCACGTTGGCAGGCAGGATGGTCGCCGAGAGCTGGAAGGTTCCGAACCCGACGGCCAGCGCCAGGCCATACCACGCGCGGGAACCGTCGGGGATGGCGGCCCTTTTGGCCATGGCGGCGACAATCGGCATCAGCAGCGCGATACGGCCCATATTCGACGGCATCACAAACGCCAGCGCGTAGCTCAGCCCCACCACGCTTGCCACCATCAATACCCACGAATCAGTGAGTTTTGCCGACAACGCCCGTGCGGCCCTGTCCGCCAGACCGGTTTTACGGATTGCCACCCCCAGCACGAAGCCGCTAAACACTAACCAGAATGCAGACGAGGCAAAACCACCAAAAATCACCTCCGCCGGGGCGATTCTGGCGGCCATCGCCGCCGTGAAAAACAGCAGCGCGGTGATAAATTCCGGCAATAGCGACGTCGCCCACAGCACGATGGTGACGCCGACTATCAATGAGGGCACAAACAGAGGATGCGTTAACCAGAGCGACATTCCTGTCTCCTGTCGTTTTTTTCAGCAAGTCTACGGCGACAGGCAGGACGAGTAAACGCTATTTATGGTGATGTCACTTCAGGATATCGCATTGATGATCCTGCAATTCCTCAGCCGACGCGCGATTCAGGGTCAGCAAGTTACGTTCGGTCGCCAGTAAGACAAACGATCCATCCGACTGCTGCACCATGGCCAGCGCGAAGCGCCCCATATGGTCACGCGCTTCCGGCAGCTCTTCAGCCAGCATCATAAACGGACTGCGCTGTACCAGCTCATTTTCCGTCACGCGACGGGCGAGGTACTCATGCCCTTCCAGCCCGCCCGGGAACGGTAACCACTGTGTACTGATTTGCCCCTGCGCGGCATTAAGCTTCTCGCGCACGTCCGGGCGCAGGCAGGAGATATGGATATGAAAATGGTTCTGCGTACGGCCTGTCGGGGAGTTAATGGTGAGCGAAATTGCGCTGTCCGGCACCTCGGTCCCGCGCTTCATGCTCATAAAGTTGCGTGATTGCCAGGCCAGCCAGAAGAAGTTGGGCGTATTCGGTTCGGTCAACAGCGGGCTTTCGGTTCCTTTGATACGGTAAGTCGGCATCAGGAGATACTGCAGCGGCCCGTTGCGGTCTTTAAACACCACATAACCCGCATCAGGCTTCACCTGCGCGCACGGGGCCGGGTTACGGTGCTGGAGTTGATTCGGCAGACACTGGTCGAGAACGATATGACGCAACGCATTCGGATTACCCGCTTTCATCCAGTACCAGCCACCCGCGGCAAGAATGATGACAACCAGAATCAGTAATAGTATTTTTTTCACAATGCGTTCCCTGTTTTCGATAGTGGCGAAAGAGTAACGCAAAATGATGACCAAATAAAAAACCCGGCGGATTTCTCGCGCCGGGTCACCGTGTCTGTCCTGCTAACGTTTATCGCTTGCTGATCTGGTCGAAAGTTCCGCCGTTAGAGAAGTGCTCTTTCTGCGCTTTCGCCCAGCCGCCGAACTCTTCATCAATGGTGAAAAGCTTCAGTTTCGGGAAGACGCTTTCATATTTCTTCGCCACTGCCGGATCGCGTGGACGATAGTAGTTTTTCGCCGCAATTTCCTGGCCTTCTGGCGAGTAGAGATACTTCAGGTACGCTTCCGCCACCGCTTTGGTCTCTTTCTTCTCAACCACTTTATCAACCACAGAAACGGTAGGTTCGGCGAGGATAGATTCGCCTGGCGTAACGATCTCGAACTTGTCTTTACCCAGTTCGTGGGTGGCGAGCAGGGCTTCGTTTTCCCATGCGATCAGCACGTCGCCAATCCCACGCTCAACGAAGGTGTTCGTGGCACCACGTGCGCCAGAGTCCAGCACCTCAACGTTTTTATACAGCGCTTTCACGAACGCCTGGGCTTTCGCCTGGTCACCGTTGTTGTGATGCAGCGCGTAGCCCCAGGCCGCCAGGTAGTTCCAGCGTGCGCCACCCGAGCTTTTCGGGTTCGGGGTGATAATGGAAACGCCCGGCTTAACCAGATCGTTCCAGTCATGAATTTGTTTTGGGTTGCCCTTACGCACCAGGAAAACAATGGTCGAGGTGTAAGGCGCTGAGTTGTCTGGCAGGCGTTTGATCCAGTTTTTATCGATACGCCCACGCTCGGCGATGGCGTCGACGTCATAGGCCAGCGCCAGGGTAACCACGTCGGCTTCAATCCCGTTGATGACTGAGGTCGCCTGCTTACCGGAGCCACCATGCGACTGACGCACCACCACGTTGTCGCCGGTTTCCTGTTTCCAGTGTGCCGCGAAGGCTTTGTTGTACTGCTCGTACAGCTCACGCGTCGGGTCGTATGACACGTTCAGTAACTGGATGTCCTTAGCCAAAACGCTGGTCGATGCCAGCAATAATGTTAACCCCACGCCCCATTTATTCATCGCCCGGATCTCTTGTGTAGTGTTTTGATGCTTGCAGCGTGCCAGAAAGCTAACCAATGATTAAAGAATAAAAAAAGATTGGCTATAACATAGAGGAATAAAAAACGGACTGGCATAAAAAAACCGGGCGGCGATATCGCCTTACCCGGTCTTTATGAGCGTGGACTGCAGACCCGGTTAACTCAGCGCGACCGGGGGAAAGTCACCGCTCAGTACAGTTTTTTTGCGCAGTCCAGCCAGTCACCCTTGAACGGACGCTTCATGTTTTCAATGGCGTCGATGATGTCATGGTGAACCAGTTTTTCGTTCTGAATACCCACGCAACGACCGCCATGACCCTGCAGCAGCAGTTCAATGGCGTATGCACCCATACGTGATGCCAGGATGCGGTCGTATGGACCCGGGGAACCCCCACGCTGGATGTGGCCCAGAACGGTAGCGCGCGTTTCACGTTTGGTTTCGGTTTCGATGTACTTCGCCAGCTCGTCAACGTCACAGATATGCTCGGTGATGGCTACGATGGCGTGTTTCTTGCCTTTTGCGATACCCGCTTTGATTTCAGCCACCAGATCTTCACGGCTGAATTCCACTTCCGGAACCACCACGAACTCACAACCGCCGGCGATGGCCGCAGCCAGCGTCAGGTCACCACAGTAACGGCCCATCACTTCCACGATGGAGATACGCTGGTGGGAAGAAGAGGTGTCGCGCAGGCGGTCAATCGCTTCAACAACGGTGCCCAGTGCGGTGAAATAACCGATGGTGTAGTCAGTGCCTTTGATGTCGTTGTCGATCGTACCCGGCAGCCCGATGCACGGGAAGCCCATTTCAGTCAGACGTTTTGCACCCATGTACGAGCCGTCACCACCAATAACAACCAGTGCGTCGAGGCCACGTTTTTTCATGTTCTCAATAGCCACTTCACGGACGTGTTCATCACGGAATTCCGGGAAGCGCGCAGAACCGAGGAAGGTACCGCCACGGTTGATCATGTCGGACACGCTGTAACGGTCGAGCTGAACCATGCGATCTTCATACAGGCCCAGATAACCATCATAGATACCAAAAACTTCCAGGCCTTCCGTCAGCGCTGAACGGACAACCCCACGAATTGCCGCGTTCATGCCCGGCGCATCACCGCCGCTTGTCAACACACCGATTTTCTTAATCATGACTACCTCTGAACTTAGGAATGCAAAATTGAAATCTGTTGCCGGAAGAATTTATCGACCAACGAATACTGCAAATAGTATATCAATCACTTCCAGCTGAATTGATTCAGGTCAGACCAAATGGCGGTAATTTATACACAAAATGCTGGCCTGGCTCACTTTTTTACAACCAATTACGAAAGCTCAACATGTCCGGGTACAACCGAGCAGGGATCCTGGTGAATAATGACGTCTGAACCAGGAAAGCGCTGCAAAATCGCCTGCTCGACCTGCTCAGCAATAACGTGAGCCTGAACCAGTGGCAGGTTGTCTTCCATTTCAATATGAATCTGAATAAAGCGGGTCGGCCCTGACTGCCGCGTTCGAAGATCGTGTGCACCTCTGACACCAGGCCAGGAGGTCACGATAGAAAAAATTTCATTACGTTCTGAGTCCGGGAGGGCGCGGTCCAGAAGCGATTGCACCGCTTCATACCCCATCCGTAAGGCGCTATATAAAATATAGATGCCAATCCCTAACGCAAACAACGCATCGGCCCGATGCCAGCCATACCAGGCCAGACCGAGCGCAATAAGAATAGCGCCATTCATCATAACATCAGATTGATAATGAAGCATATCCGCCCGTACAGCCTGGCTTTGCGTTTTGCGAACAACCCAGCGCTGGAACGTTACCAGAACAAGTGTGCATATAAGTGCCACAATCGTCACGACCACGCCCACGCCGGGATCGTTCATCGGTGACGGCGAGACGAGATGCTGAATACCGGTTAAAAACAGAAACAGCGCGGAGCCGGAAATAAACATGCTTTGCGCCAGCGCGGCCAGCGATTCGGCTTTCCCGTGCCCAAACGTGTGTTCTTCATCCGCCGGTTGCAGCGAGTAACGCACAACCAGCAGGTTCGTCAGCGAGGCGGCAATATCCATCAACGAGTCCACCAACGCCGCGAGAATACTGACTGAGCCGGTATACCACCACGCAAAAATTTTAATCACTAACAGGCTTGAAGCCACGATGGTCGCTGCAATCGCTGCCCGACTTACCAGTCTTCCATAGGATTGATTCATAAACGCTCCTGTCATGTCATGCCGCTAGTATAACGGAAGCATGGGGAGTCAAAGGATGAATAAACGGTTAACAAAGCAGAATGAAGGGCAAAAAAAACCCCCACATCATGTGGGGGAAGACAGGGATGGTGTCTATGGCAAGGAAAACAGGGTTTACTGGTTACTACGGGTACTGCTATTGCTACTGAAAAACGTTGTTTCTGAGCTTCGCTGCATCCGTGCAACCTCACGCAACTGGTCCATTCGCTGCTGATGTCTTGTGTTCAAAACCGCTTGCTGCTCGGGCGTTAGCAGGTGGAACATCTGGTTGCGGACCTTCGCCATCTCTACCTGGCGGGCAACCTGCTCCTGTGCCATTTTTTCGGCCTGAGCGCGTACAGCGCTTTCGTCAAATTTTTCTGCGGTGACAAGGCGGTGCATTGTCTCCATTTCGCTAACATTAACAGGGGGCTGGTCGTGTCGTGCCCTCTGCATCAGATCTCGCATCTGTTGACGCTGATGTTCGGTTAAACTTATGCCATCAAACATATGGCTTTGGCTGCTGTGCTGCGTTGCCCCCTCCGTTGAGGGCCCGTTATCGCCGGGGATAGCTACAGCGGCCTGGCTTAATGTACTGAACGCCAGCGTTGAGGCCATGACGGCAGCGGTAACTTTGCGCATCACTTGCTCCCAAAATCTTTCGTGTCGCGATTCAACGAGAGACAGTCTACGATTCAGGCTGCAAACATGCGTCAGGGGGTGTAAAACAACGTAAAGTCATGGATTAGATAGCCTTGATGTCGTAATTTCTGCCTCGGAGGTATTTAAACAATGAATAAAATCCTGTTAGTTGATGATGACCGAGAGCTCACATCCCTTTTAAAGGAGTTGCTCGACATGGAAGGTTTCAACGTTCTGGTTGCCCATGATGGCGAGCAGGCGCTGAGTCTCCTTGACGACAGCATCGATTTACTTTTGCTCGACGTTATGATGCCGAAGAAAAACGGCATTGATACGTTGAAAGAGCTTCGCCAGACACACCAGACGCCCGTAATTATGCTGACCGCTCGCGGCAGCGAACTTGACCGTGTACTTGGCCTTGAGCTGGGCGCGGATGACTATTTACCAAAGCCGTTTAACGACCGTGAACTGGTTGCCCGTATTCGCGCTATCCTGCGTCGCTCTCACTGGAGCGAACAGCAGCAGAACAGCGACAACAGTTCACCGACGCTGGAAGTCGACTCCCTGAGCCTGAATCCGGGCCGTCAGGAAGCGAGTTTTGACGGTGAAACGCTGGAACTGACTGGCACCGAGTTCACCCTGCTGTATCTGCTGGCCCAGCACCTCGGCCAGGTGGTATCGCGTGAACATTTGAGCCAGGAAGTGCTTGGCAAACGCCTCACCCCGTTTGATCGCGCCATCGATATGCATATCTCGAACCTGCGCCGCAAGCTGCCGGAACGCAAGGACGGGCACCCGTGGTTTAAAACCCTGCGTGGTCGCGGTTATCTGATGGTTTCCGCTTCATGATAGGAAGCTTAACAGCCCGCATCTTCGCCATTTTCTGGCTGACGCTGGCACTGGTTTTAATGCTCGTTTTGATGTTGCCAAAACTCGACTCACGCCAGATGACGGAGCTTCTCGACAGCGAGCAACGTCAGGGCGTGATGATCGAGCAGCACGTGGAAGCCGAGCTGGCAAACGACCCGCCGAACGATTTAATGTGGTGGCGCAGGCTGTTTCGCGCTATCGACAAATGGGCACCGCCAGGCCAGCGCCTGTTGCTGGTGACCAGCGAAGGGCGCGTGATTGGCGCCGATCGCAATGAAATGCAGATCATCCGTAACTTCATTGGTCAGGCGGATAACGCCGACCATCCTCAGAAGAAAAAATACGGTCGGGTTGAGATGGTGGGCCCCTTCTCCGTCAGAGATGGCGAGGATAATTACCAGCTTTACCTGATCCGCCCGGCGAGCAACTCCCAGTCCGATTTTATCAACCTGCTGTTTGACCGCCCGCTTCTGCTGCTGATTGTCACCATGCTGGTCAGTTCACCGCTGCTGCTGTGGCTGGCGTGGAGTCTGGCGAAACCGGCGCGTAAGCTGAAAAACGCGGCGGACGAAGTGGCGCAGGGTAACCTGCGACAACACCCTGAACTGGAAGCCGGTCCACAGGAGTTCCTTGCCGCCGGGACCAGTTTTAACCAGATGGTGAGCGCCCTCGACCGCATGATGACGGCACAGCAACGCCTGCTGTCGGATATCTCGCACGAGCTGCGCACGCCGCTCACGCGCTTACAGCTCGGCACCGCGCTGCTGCGTCGCCGTAGCGGTGAGAGCAAAGAGCTGGAACGTATTGAAACGGAAGCGCATCGTCTGGACAGCATGATTAACGACCTGCTGGTCATGTCGCGCAATCAGCAGAAAAACGCGCTGGTGAGCGAAACGGTGAAAGCCAACCACCTGTGGCATGAAGTGCTGGATAACGCGGCGTTCGAAGCGGAGCAGATGGGGAAATCCTTTACCGTCAACTTCCCGCCGGGGCCATGGCCGCTGTACGGTAACCCCAACACGCTGGAAAGCGCGCTGGAGAACATCGTGCGTAACGCCCTGCGCTATTCGCACACGAAGATTGAGGTAGCCTTCTCGGTGGATAAAGACGGGATCACCATCATCGTTGATGACGATGGTCCTGGGGTAAGCCCGGAAGACCGCGAACAGATTTTCCGTCCGTTCTACCGTACCGACGAGGCGCGTGACCGTGAATCTGGCGGCACAGGGTTGGGTCTGGCGATTGTTGAAACCGCCATGCAGCAGCATCGCGGCTGGGTGAAGGCCGACGACAGCCCGCTGGGTGGGTTGCGGTTAACGCTGTGGCTGCCGTTGTATAAACGTTCGTAGTCGTTTAGCCGGGCAGCGGTATCGCTGACCCGGCTTGCCTCTCCTGCAGGGAAACTATTTCCCCCACAATCTCCGCGAATTATCTTCGATCTTGCTACTTAAACGGCGTTTCTGCATCGTTCGGGTCCAGCTCGTGGACAGCCCCGCAGCGGACAAAAGCCGATGGTACTGGTCGTCATCAAACGGCATATGCCAGGCAATCGCGCAGGCGTCATATACCGAGACATCACTCAGGCGCGATGCCAGCACCAGCGGCGCATCTGCCGATACCTGACCTGCCAGCACCACCCGATATAACCAGCCCGTTTTACCCGCGCTCTGCAGCCGGGCAGACATGTCACTGATGCCGAAATGATAGTTTAGTTTGAAGCACGGCGAGCGCGGCTGCGTCACCTGAATCAGGGCATCGCCCCAGCGGTAGATATCGCCGATAAAGACGTTTTTCTCGGTCAGCCCTTCCGTTGAGAGATTCTCACCAAACGCTGGCGCGACAAACATATCCGCCTGTTCGGGAAACTCGGTTATCCAGTGCTGATAATGTTCCCGCGGATAGTGGCACAGCGCGCGGTCAGGCCCGCCATGGATTTTCTTTTCGGCCTGCTCATCGCCCACCAGCCCGAGGTCGGTTAACGTCAACTCGCCGTCGACCTGAATTTTGGCGATGGCGCTCGGGCGGCTGCCGTCGTACTCCCTTACCTTGCCTGTAAAGACATTCACCGGAAAATGCATCGCTGCTCCTTTCTGCAGATACAAAAAAAGCGAGTCATCAGACTCGCTTCTCACAGGCGTCAATGCAACCTTATTTTTTCGCGGCGAAACGCGCTGCTGCTTCGTCCCAGTTCACCACGTCCCAGAAGGCTTTGATGTAGTCCGGGCGACGGTTCTGGAATTTCAGGTAGTAAGCGTGTTCCCACACGTCCAGACCCAGAATAGGGAAACCGGATGCGCCAGAGATTGCTTCACCCATCAGCGGGGAGTCCTGGTTAGCCGTTGAAACAACCGCCAGTTTGTCACCTTTCAGAACCAGCCACGCCCAGCCAGAGCCGAAACGGGTCGCAGCGGCTTTTTCGAATTCCGCTTTGAAGTTGTCTACAGAACCGAAATCGCGCTCGATAGCCGCTTTCAGGTCGCCCTGCAGGGTGGTACCGGTTTTCAGGCCTTTCCAGAACAGGCTGTGGTTAGCGTGACCACCTGCGTTGTTACGCAGAACGGTTTTCTTGTCAGCTGGCAGCTGGTCCAGTTTGGTGATCAGCTCTTCAACAGGCAGGCTAGCGAACTCTGGCAGGCTTTCCAGCGCGGCGTTCGCGTTGTTCACATAGGTCTGGTGGTGTTTAGTGTGATGGATTTCCATCGTCTGCTTGTCGAAATGCGGTTCCAGTGCGTCGTAGGCATACGGCAGGGATGGCAGTGTATAACTCATAATCCTCTCCATTATTGTCGGGCGGCACAGCTGTTAATGCCGCGTAAGCAGTTGGTTCATTATAGTTAATTAAATGATATTGAAAATGATTATCAATGCCGTAGTTTTTATAAGGTTATTTGGTTTTCGGTTATTGCTGAAATTGTGAGTCTGCTCACCCGGTTAACGCGTTGATTGCCATTCAAAACCAAAGTGCGGCAACCTTCCGAAGGTTACCCGACTGCTTAATTTTTACACTCATCGAGTCGGTGGGAAGCCACCGGCATATAAAAACGATGAGGATGTAAACATGAATCATGCGATTACGATGGGTATTTTCTGGCATCTGATAGGCGCGGCCAGTGCAGCCTGTTTCTATGCCCCGTTTAAACAGGTCAAACAGTGGTCATGGGAAACCATGTGGTCCGTCGGCGGTGTGGTCTCGTGGATAATTCTTCCCTGGACCATCAGCGCCATGCTGCTCCCGGATTTCTGGGGCTACTTCTCCTCCTTTAACGCCTCCACCCTGCTGCCGGTCTTTCTCTTTGGCGCCATGTGGGGCGTCGGTAACATTAACTATGGCCTCACCATGCGCTACCTCGGCATGTCGATGGGCATTGGCATCGCGATTGGTATTACGCTGATTGTTGGCACTCTGATGACGCCGATCCTCAACGGTAACGTCGACGTGCTGATCAACACCAAAGGCGGCCAGATGACGCTGCTGGGCGTGCTGGTGGCCGTCATTGGCGTGGGCATTGTCACCCGCGCAGGGCAGCTGAAAGAGCGCAAAATGGGCATCAGAGCCGAAGAGTTCAACCTGAAGAAAGGCCTGCTGCTGGCGGTGATGTGCGGGATCTTCTCCGCAGGCATGTCATTCGCGATGAACGCCGCCAAACCGATGCATGAAGCCGCTGCCGCACTGGGCGTCGACCCGCTGTACGTGGCACTGCCAAGCTATGTGGTGATCATGGGTGGCGGAGCGGTGGTTAACCTCGGTTTCTGTTTTTTCCGTCTGGCAAACGTGAAGACCTTGTCACTGAAAGCCGACTTCTCGCTGGCTAAAAAGATGATTATCGGGAACGTGCTGCTCTCGGCGCTCGGCGGGCTGATGTGGTATCTCCAGTTCTTCTTCTACGCGTGGGGTCACGCCAGTATTCCGGCGCAGTATGACTATATGAGCTGGATGCTGCACATGAGCTTCTACGTGCTGTGCGGTGGGCTGGTGGGTCTGCTTCTGAAAGAGTGGAACAACGCCGGGCGTCGCCCGGTGGGCGTGCTGAGTCTGGGGTGCGTGGTGATCATTATTGCGGCCAACATTGTGGGCCTCGGCATGGCGAACTGATTACGCCGCGTTACGACTGCGATGACGCCACTGAACCGGCGTCATCCCCACCTCGCGGTTAAAGACCACCGAAAAATAGTTACTGTCCTCAAAGCCGCAGCGCATCGCCACATCGCTGACCATCAGTTCCGTATGCTGAAGCAGGTACTGGGCATGGCAGATGCGCAGCTGGCGCAGATAGTGGTTCACCGTCATCCCGGTCTGGGTGCGGAATTGCTGGCGCAACGCGCGCTCGCTGCACTGCGCCTGCTCGCAGAATTTCTCCAGCACAAAGCTTTTGTTAAGGCTGCCCGCCAGGGTGGTGATGAGCTTATCAAGCAGGGCTTCCTGCGCGGTAGCCGACGGGTTATCAATGGCGTAGCGATGGCGCGTCAACGTCATGACCAGCTGGGCGAAAAGCAGTTCTGCCATCTGGTGAGCCTCAGGATCGCTTTTCTGGCTCTCCTGCTCCAGCTGAGAAATCACCTGTCGCACCTGCGTCATGCCGTTACTGCTCAGTCGCCAGTGCGCCGCGCACTTCGTATCATTAAAACCCGGAATGTAAGCCGCCCAGTCGACGTTGAGTTTCAGCCTGTCGGGGCAGTAAATCACGTTCTGCAGGACCAGGTCGTTGACCGAAGCGTAGGCGTGTTTGTCTTCAGCACGGATGTAAAACAGATCCCCACGCGTAATGCGGTAGGGCCGGTCGTTGAGGATATGCAAGCCATTGCCCCGCCACACCAGCACCAGCTCGCAGAACTCATGAGTGTGCTCGGCAAAGACGTTTTGCGGATAGCGATCCGCCACCGCGACGGCCTGGCCGGCGGAGGCAAAAAAATCCACTTTGCGAAGCATTAGCTGAGCAACCACGACACCACCTCGACAGCAAATAACCTGACATTATTAGCGTTTTTGCCCACGGGAAACGGTGACAACCCTCGCGTTACTGCAGTGACGCGTCCTTTCCCTGGCGAATATCGCGCGGTGACCAGCTAAATTCCCGGCGAAACAGGGTCGAAAAGTGGTTACTGTCGCCGAAACCGCAACGATAGGCGATATCCGTGACGCTCTCATCGGTATGACGCAGCAGATGACGCGCTTTAATCAGGCGCAGACGGTTCAGATAGCGCTGGGGCGTCAGCCCGGTTTGCTGCTTCAGCTGACGATGCAAGGTCCGGAGCGACAGCGAAAAATCATCCGCCAGCGTTTCCCAGCAGACATCCTCGGCGAAATGGTCCTCCAGCCAGGCCATCAGTTGAGTCAAACGCGCATCGTTATTCCCCAGCCCGGCCACCATGCTACTGCGCCGCAGCAGCACCAGCAGCTGCATAAACAGCAGCTCACGCGTGGCGATGACGTGGGTCTCCTGTCCCTCGTCACACTGTTCCATCTGGCTCACCAGCTGGTGCACCTGCTGCAGCGTGGACTGATTCACCCGCCAGTGTGAAGGATAGATGCCGTCCTTCTCCTGCGGCAGGAGATGGTTCAGCCCGGACAGGAACTGGAACGCATCGGGCGAACGGTAGAGCACGTTAGTCAGGCACAGGTTGTCGGTATGTTCATATAAGTGCCGGTCATGATCGCGCACAAAGCAGACCGTCCCACCACTGATGGTATACGGCTGGCCGTTAAACACATGGATCCCCGTTCCGTGTTCAACAATCACTATTTCGTGAAAATCATGATGATGCTCAGGAAACGCCACCTGAGGGAGTCGCGGTTCAATCGCGACAGACGACCCACCCGAAGGAAAAAAATCCACGCTGTGCAGTACGGTCATAACGGCCCCCACCAATGAGAAATGTTCTCAAAATAGTAATTAAGGCCCCGCCCCCTCACCTTAAATTTTCGACCGTAAACCTCGCAAAAACTGTCCGTTTTTCAAGAAACAGGCTGAAAGATCAGGAAATGCGGTAAGCGTCACACTGCCTGCAAACCCCGTCACGCCTGGAAACTGTGAACTCCCTCACGTTCACCTTTGCTTTCTTGCCAGCCCCGGAAAACCGCTGTCACTGGCGAGAAGGTGGTCATGGGTTCCTTTTTTTACACTCACCGCTAATGACTTTAAGAAGGACACAACCATGACTTTTCGCCATTGCGTGGCTGTCGATCTAGGCGCATCCAGCGGCCGTGTAATGCTGGCCACTTATGACGGCAAGCGGCAGACGCTTTCGCTTCGCGAGATGCACCGCTTTGTTAACTGCCTGCAAAAGCAGGACGGCTGTGAGGTGTGGGATATCGACAGCCTTGAGGCAGCGATCCGTACCGGACTGCAGAAGGTCTGCGATGCGGGGATCCGTATCGACAGTATCGGCATCGATACCTGGGGCGTCGATTACGTACTGCTGGACAGCAACGGTAAACGCGTTGGTTTGCCGATAGCCTATCGCGACAGCCGCACCGACGGCCTGATGGCGCGTGCGATTGCCCGGCTTGGCAAAGAAAATATTTATGGCCGCAGCGGCATTCAGTTCCTGCCATTCAATACGCTCTATCAACTGCGCGCGCTGGTCGAACAGCAGCCGGCGCTGGTTCCCCGCGTGGCGCATGCACTGCTGATCCCGGACTACTTCAGCTACCGCCTGACCGGCAACATGAACTGGGAATACACCAACGCCACCACCACGCAACTGGTGAACATCAACTCCGATAACTGGGATGAACACCTGCTGGCCTGGACCGGGGCTTCCCCCTCCTGGTTCGGCACGCCGACGCATCCTGGCAATGTGATCGGTCAATGGATGTGCCCGCAGGGTAATGCGATCCCGGTGGTGGCGGTTGCGAGTCACGATACCGCCAGCGCCGTCATTGCGTCACCGCTTGCCGGTAACGACGCGGCCTACCTCTCTTCCGGGACCTGGTCGCTGATGGGCTTTGAGAGCAAAACTCCCTACACCAGCGATGCCGCGCTGGCCGCGAACATCACCAACGAAGGCGGTGCCGAGGGGCGCTACCGCGTGCTGAAGAACATCATGGGTCTGTGGCTGCTCCAGCGCGTGCTTAAAGAGCAGAACATTACCGACCTGCCCGCGCTTATTGCCGACACCGAAAGACTGAAAGCCTGCAGTTTCCTGATCAATCCCAATGATGACCGCTTTATCAACCCGGCGGACATGAGCGCCGAAATCCAGGCCGCCTGCGTCGACGCCGGGCAGCCCGTGCCATCGAAACCGGCAGAACTGGCACGCTGTATTTTCGACAGCCTCGCCCTGCTGTATGCCGAGATCCTGAGCGAGCTGGCCGACCTTCGTGGCCGGCCGTTCACTCAGCTGCATATTGTCGGCGGCGGCTGCCAGAACCAGCTTCTGAACCAGCTCTGCGCCGATGCCTGCGGGATCACTGTGGTGGCGGGCCCGATTGAAGCGTCGACGCTCGGCAATATTGGCATTCAGCTCATGACCCTGGACGAACTTGCCAGCGTGGACGATTTCCGCACGGTGGTCTCGGCGAACGCCACGCTGACCACGTTCATCCCCAATCCCTGCCATGAAATTGCCCGCTATCGGGCGCAGTTTCAGCAAAACCGACTGACTAAGGAGCTTTGCGCATGACCACTCAACTTGAACAAGCCTGGGACCTGGCTAAACAGCGTTACGCCGCCGTCGGCGTGGATGTCGATGAGGCGCTGCGCCAGCTCGATCGTCTGCCGGTCTCCATGCACTGCTGGCAGGGCGACGACGTTGCCGGTTTTGAAAACCCGGGCGGCTCGCTGACGGGGGGCATTCAGGCCACCGGCAACTATCCGGGCAAAGCGCGTAACGCCACCGAGCTGCGCGCCGACCTGGAGCTGGCGCTGAGCCTGATCCCGGGGCCTAAGCGGCTGAACCTGCATGCTATCTATCTGGAATCTGACACGCCGGTCGCGCGTAACGAGATCAAACCTGCGCACTTTAAAAACTGGGTGGCGTGGGCGAAAGCCAACCAGCTGGGCCTGGATTTCAACCCATCCTGCTTCTCACACCCGCTGAGCGCCGACGGTTTTACCCTTGCCCACGCGAACGACGACATCCGCCAGTTCTGGATTGACCACGTAAAAGCCAGCCGCCGCGTCTCCGCGTACTTTGGCGAGCAGCTCGGCACGCCGTCGGTGATGAACATCTGGATCCCGGACGGCATGAAAGACATCACCGTTGACCGTCTGGCCCCGCGTCAGCGCCTGCTGGCGGCGCTGGATGAAGCCATCAGCGAAAAACTGAACCCGGCGCACCACATCGACGCCGTAGAGAGCAAGCTGTTCGGTATTGGTGCGGAGAGCTACACCGTGGGCTCGAACGAGTTTTACATGGGTTACGCCACCAGCCGCCAGACCGCGCTGTGCCTGGATGCCGGCCACTTCCACCCGACGGAGGTGATCTCCGACAAAATCTCCGCCGCCATGCTCTACGTACCCCGCCTGCTGCTGCACGTGAGCCGTCCCGTACGCTGGGACAGCGACCACGTGGTGCTGCTGGATGACGAAACCCAGGCCATTGCCAGCGAAATCATTCGCCACGACCTGTTTGACCGCGTGCACATTGGCCTCGACTTCTTTGATGCCTCCATCAACCGCATCGCGGCATGGGTGATTGGCACCCGCAACATGAAAAAAGCCCTGCTGCGTGCGCTGCTGGAGCCCACCAGCGCCCTGAAGCAGCTGGAAGAGAACGGCGATTACACCGCGCGCCTGGTGCTGCTGGAAGAGCAGAAAACCCTGCCGTGGCAGGCGGTGTGGGAGATGTACTGCCAGCGTAACGACACCCCAGCGGGCAGTCAGTGGCTGGATAACGTGCGGATGTATGAGAAAGACGTGCTGAGTCAGCGCGGATAAATATGCCCTCACCCTCTTCCTGTGGAAGAGACCACTTTTACCCCCTCTCCCTGTGGGAGAGGGCCGGGGTGAGGGAAACGCTCACCACGATCACGGGAAATGAAACACTATGCAGACCATCACTAACGCCTGGTTCGTCCAGGGCATGATTAAAGCCACCTCCGACGCCTGGCTGAAAGGCTGGGACGAGCGCAATGGCGGTAACCTGACGCTGCGCCTGGATGATGCCGACATTGAACCGTTCGCCGCCGAGTTCCATCAGAAGCCGCGCTATATCGCCCTGAGCCAGCCAATGCCGCAGCTCGCCAGCACGCCGTTTATCGTTACCGGTTCCGGTAAATTCTTCCGTAACGTGCAGCTCGACCCGCAGGCCAACCTCGGTGTGGTGAGAGTGGACAGCGACGGCGCAGGCTATCACATCCTCTGGGGGCTGACGGACGATGCAGTGCCCACGTCTGAACTCCCGGCGCACTTCCTCTCTCACTGTGAGCGTATCAAGGCAACCCACGGCAAAGACCGGGTGATCATGCACTGTCACGCCACCAACCTGATCGCCCTGACCTACGTGCTGGAAAACAGTAGCGACTACCTCACGCGGAAGCTGTGGGAAGGCAGCACCGAATGTCTGGTGGTTTTCCCCGACGGGGTCGGCATTCTGCCGTGGATGGTGCCGGGTACCGACGAAATCGGCCAGGCCACCGCCATCGAAATGCAGTCACACTCCCTGGTGCTGTGGCCGTTCCACGGGGTATTCGGCAGCGGGCCGACGCTCGACGAAACGTTTGGTCTGATTGATACCGCCGAGAAGTCCGCCGAGGTGCTGGTGAAGGTCCTGTCGATGGGCGGCATGAAGCAGACCATCACCCGGGAAGAGCTGATTGCACTCGGTAAACGCTTTGGCGTCACGCCGATGCAGTCGGCACTGGATTTGTACCCATAGCGGCCCGCGAAAGCGGCTGGAGGCATGATGATCCGCAAAGCATTTGTGATGCAGGTGAACCCTGACGCGCACGACGAGTACGCGCGTCGCCATAACCCCATCTGGCCAGAGCTGGAGGCGGTATTAAAAGACCACGGTGCGCACCACTACGCTATCTATCTCGATGAGGCGCGTAACCTGCTGTTTGCGAGCGTTGAGATTGAATCGGAAGCGCGCTGGAACGCGGTGGCAAAGACCGACGTTTGTCAGCGCTGGTGGAAATACATGGGTGAGGTAATGCCCTCGAACCCCGACAACAGCCCGGTGAGTGCCGAACTGAAAGCGGTGTTTTACCTGCCCTAAAGCGTTAACGCTGCCGCATCCGCGGCAGCGTCCTGCGTTAGTTTGCCTCAACCGCAGCGCGGCGCGCCGCAATCTCCTGCTTACTGCTCAGCGTAAAGGCCGAGACCACCGTAATCGCCAGTACAAAACAGCCCAGCATCAGGTAGGTCTCCTGGAAACCGATCCGGTCATACATATTCCCGGCAAAAGCAGAGAGGAAAATCGCCGCCGACTGTTTGGCAAACTGGAAGCCAATCAGATAGATAGTGGCCGACAGACGGGTATCGAACACGCCGGTGATGTATTTGAACGCCCCCACCAGCAGGAACGGAACCTCCAGCGCGTGCAGCATCTTCAGGGCAATGACCTCCACCGCGGTGGTGGCGAACGACGAGCCGATAATGCGCGTCGCCATAATCAGCCCGGCAATCAGCAGCGTATTCTTCGCGCCGATACGGTTGATGATCCACGGCGAGCAGAACATGATGATCGCGTTGCAAATTTCCCCCGCCGTGGTGGCAAAACCAAAGGCTCGCGTTCCCTCCTGCGGCGTTGCGAAGAAGGTTTTAAAGAAGGTGGCAAACTGCTGGTCAAAAACGTCATACACGCAGGCCACACCGATGACGTACAGAATGAACATCCACATTCTGCGCTGACGGAACAGGTTAAAGACCGTCCTGGCGGTGATCTGCGGCTGGTTGGCCCCCAGCGCATTCATCACCTGCGCAGTCTGGTTTGGCTTCGGTTTCGCAACCACCAGCAACAGCATCAGCAGCAGCGCAGCCGCTGACCCCATCCAGAAGACATACGACGGGTCGATGCCAAACAGAATACCGCCCGTTGAAGCGCACAGCCCCCAGCCGAGACAGCCGAACATGCGCGCCTTGCCGTATTCAAACAAGCTGTTACGGCTCACGCGTTCAATGTAGGCCTCAATTGCGCCTGAACCTGCGGAGAAGACAAAACCGATGTACAGACCGCCGCTCAGCGCCCCCAGCCAGATACTGGTTTTCAGCAGTGGCGCAAAGACATACAGGAAGAACGGCGCGAACAGAAACAGCAGCACCGTGATAATCCACAGCAGGTGTTTTTTCAGCCCCAGCTTATCCGAAATGACCCCAAGTACGGGCTGGAAGGCGATGGCCGAAAGCGAGATACAGGAGAATACGATCCCGGTATGGGTTTTGTTCAGGCCAATGACATCCGACAGCCAGATCGGCAGAAACGGAAAGCAGGTGGCCATAATGAAGAAGTAGAGAAAGAAGAACAGCCCGAAGATCCAGAAGTTAGGGTTGTCTTTGTGGGTACAGGTTGTTGTGTTCATTATTTTTATCCTCAACGGAGGGCCAGTCTCCCGGCCCATCACCCTTACACGCGTTCAACGCCAATCAGAATGGCGGTTTCCGGGTCCAGAATCGGCAGTGCGATCCCCGCCTGCATCAGCCACTCACCGCTGGCCGTCTGGGACGTTTCCATCCACGCCGGCAGCTTGCGCATCGTGTGCCCGCCCTCACCGGTGAGTCGAATGTTGGGGTGGTCGAGCAGCGTGATGCGGTACTGCGCCTGCGCGTCGAGCCCCGGCATGCGCAGCGGCATCATGAGCGTGTAATCCGGCATGGCCAGTTGGCTGACCATAAACAACCCCTGCGTTTTATCTTCGCTCACTATACCCTGCGCCAGCGTGCTGGCATCCGGCATATCCACGCGCCACTGGGTACCGTGATGGATGACTTCCCGCCACTGCTTGTGCAGCGCGGCGTAATGGCGATAGCCTTCACGCTCCTGAGCATCGACGGTGAGCGGATCAAGCTCCAGTCCCATGTGGCCAAACAGTGCTGTCAGGCCGCGGAAAGCAATGCTGTGCTGGCGGAAGGTGGCGTGACATTTATGATGACCGATATGCGCGCCCATCACTTCCGGCGGGAAGAAGTAGCTCATGCCACGCTGGATGGTATTGCGCTCCAGCGCGTCGTTATTATCAGAGGCCCAGAAGCGGTGGCTGCGGGTCAGGACTTCATAGTCGATTCGCCCGCCGCCCGAGGAGCAGGACTCAAATTCAATGTGCGGGAAACGCTCGCCCAGCACGTCTAACAGACGATAAAACTGCCGCGTCTGCGCATCCGCGGCGGCTTTGCCGTGGTGCCCGGGCTGTACCAGTTCGCGGTTCATATCCCACTTAACGTAGTCGATGGCATGTTCGCCCAGCAGCCAGCTCATGCGCTCGACCAGATAATCAAAAGCCTGCGGAATATTCAGGTTGAGCACCAGTTGATGACGGCCCGTTGCCTGGGTGTAGCCCGGCAGCGCCAGCACCCAGTCGGGATGGGCACGATACAGATCCGAGTCCGGGTTAATCATCTCCGGCTCAATCCAGATACCAAATTCCATGCCGCGCTTTTTCACATGGTTAATCACCGGCGTCAGCCCGTCCGGGTATTTTTTCTCGTCCAGGTACCAGTCACCCAGCGCCGCGTGGTCATCGTTACGGCCTTTGAACCAGCCGTCGTCGATGATAAAACGCTCCACGCCCAGCGCCGCAGCCTCATCGGCCATGCGCATGATGTACGCCGGGTCATGGCTGAAGTAGATCCCCTCCCAGGTATTGAGATGTACCGGGCGCGGTTTGTTTTCAGGGAAGCGGATAACGTTCTCGCGCAGATACCGGTGGAACGACTGGCTCATGCCGTTCAGACCCCGTGCGGAGTAGCTCGCATACAGGCGTGGTGTCCAGAGCGTTTCCCCCTCTTCAATCGCCATTTCTCCCGGCAGGTAGAGGGCTTCGGCCTGCAGATAGCGGCGTCCGTCGGTTTTGACTTCCGCACGCAGGCGGTGGTTGCCGCTCCAGCCCAGATGCACGCCCCAGACGTCGCCGTGCATTTCGTTAAATGAGGACGTACCGGCGATCAGCGCCGGGAAGTGTTCGTGAGAGGTCCTGCCGCGGCGGTTTTCAATCACAACGCTGTCGTGTTCAAGCTTCACGCGATGCGGCTGGAACTCACGGATCCAGCGTCCGTGGAACGCCATCACGTCCTGCGCGCGTTCAGCGACCGGTAGCGTCACGGCGAAACGATCAACCTGCCACGCCTGCGCCCGCAGGTTAGTTAAACCGTGACGCACCACCAGTACCCCGCTTGCATCCAGTGCCAGCTCGCTGGTCAGACGCAACCCGGCATGTTCATCTTCCGCCGTTAACGTCAGGGTTTGTCCCTGGTGCTGCACATGGGTGGTTTTAAAGACAGGCGACCCGTCCAGCCCCTGGCGGTGCCCTTCGATACCGGGCGAACCAAACAGACCGTGTCCCAGCTCCGCCATCAGCGTCACCGGGGCGTCAACGTCGAGCCTGCCGTTCGCCACAGGACGAGACAGACTTACCACATCTTGCGGTGAAAAGTGGTGAAGGTGCGGCCCCCAGTAGAGAATTTCGGCGAACGGGTGCGTGGTTATCACCAGGTCAACCGCCTTACTTTCGAGTCGAAAAATGGAATCGTGCATCAGACCTCTCCTGTCATCGGGATGATCTGAGTGTTGATCCGAAACGTTTCGGGTACAAACCAAAACGTTTCGGATCTGTGATCGGCTTTGGAATTTTGCTGTGTTTAGGCCGTCTGGCCCGGGAAGAACTCTGGCTGCCAGAGCACCTGAAGCTGAGCGATATCGTCGCCGTTAATCAACTGACGCACCATGTCAGCGATCTGTTTCCCGACGCCCTGGCGGGTGGACTGAATAACCGCCGCCACATCAACATCGACAATGCTGTCCTGCGGTAAGCCGTCGTAAACCACCAGCGAAACGGCGTTTTCACCGCAGAGAAGACCCCGCTGCGCCAGCGCCATGGCCGCGCCGTCGCCGTGAGTGTTGCAGTCGGTAATGATGGCCGTGGGGGGCTGCGGCAGCGAGAGAAGTTCATTCGTCGTGGCGTAACCCACGCGGCGCGAAGGCGGCATGGCGCGCAGCCATTCGCTGGATAACCCGGCTTCGCGTAGCGCATCCAGATAACCCTGGCGGCGCTGGGTGATGAAGGCCTGATTGTTGCTTTCACCCAGCAAGGCGATGCGGCGATGTCCCTTTTCAATCAGCCAGCGGGTGGCATTATACGTGCCGGCATAGTTGTCAAAATCAAACCACGCATAGGGCTGCGGTAGCTGGCTGCGCCCGAGCGCGAGAAAGGGAAAACCGGCGGCCTGAAGCTGTTCCAGCCGCGGGTCATGATCCAGCGTGTGCGCCACAATCAGCGCATCCACGCGACGACTTTGCACCATACGCATATAGCTGTGCTTGTCCGCCAGATCGTCATCGGCAATCAGCAGGAGATCGATTTCATGTCGCGCCAGTTCGTGGCTAATTTCGCCGACCATGTCCATAAAGACGCTGTTATTGAGCGGAACAGGATGCACCGGAAAAACCAGACCCACGGCGTCGATTTTGCCCATCTTCAGGCGACGCGCAAAGGTGTTTGGCCGGTAGCCACGGCGCTGAGCCTCCGCTTCGACGCGGGCGCGCGTCTCGCGGGAGACATCGTCATACCCGTTAAGGGCGCGGCTGACGGTGGTAACAGACAGCCCCAGTTCTTTGGCAATGGCTTTAAGCGACATGATTTTCCGTATCTGCGTTAATTTTGTTCAGCCACCAGAAGCGCGTGCGTATCCGGCTCCAGGGCCTTAAAGATATGCGGCTGGTCAGCGGGATAGCAAATGTAATCCCCCGGGCCAAGCTCTTCCGCCGCGTCGATCAGACCAACCAGCGCTCTACCCTGCGTCACAATAATATGCTCCACTGAGCCTGCCGGATGTGGCTGAGAAATGCGGTCGGCACCCGGCTGGGTGAGTAACAGGTAGATGTCACGACGCGCGCCCGGCGGGCACGCCGCCAGCAAAATGGCTTCATAATTGGCCTGTCCGGCAACCACCTTCGTTCCTTCTCCACGGCGGATCACCTGAGTGGTCGGCTGCTGCGGTTCAAGCAAACGGGCAAAAGGAATGTCCAGCGCCACACAGAGTGACCAGAGCGTCTCCAGGCTGGGATTCCCGTTGCCGGACTCCAGCTGCGACAGCGTGGATTTAGCGATCCCGGCACGGCGCGCGATTTCCGCCAATGAAAGTCCGGTTCGCAGGCGTTCTCGCACCAGACTTTTAGCGATCACGCTGATTGGCTGCGTCATAAAAACGGCCCCTTTGTTCTATAAACCGAACGAATCGTTCGCCTTGAAAAACGGTTCTGATGCGTTCATTATAATGGAAATACGTTCGATATGGCTAAAATAGTATGAAGCATCATCTCTCCACCCTGAAAGGCGACACGATAAAAGCAATCATCCTGGTGTGTCTCGCGGTAGGCGTCGTCGGGATGTCCTATGGTTCGCTGGCAATGGCCTACGGTTTCCCGGTCTGGGTCCCGTTTTTACTCTCCATTACCGTGCTGGCGGGTGCCTCTGAATTTATGTTTATCGGCATTGTGGCAAGCGGCGGTAACCCTCTGGCAGCGGCGGCTGCCGGATTACTGGTTAATGCACGTCATGTACCGTTTGGAGTGACGGTGCGTGAACTGGTGGGTAAACGTGGCCTGAGTTTTCTGGGTTGCCACATTATGAACGACGAAAGCGTGGTGTTCGGGTTGTCGCAAAAAACGCCCGAACAGCGTAAGGCGGCATACTGGTTATGCGGTTTAGGCGTGGCGATCGTCTGGCCGCTGGGTACATTGCTGGGCACCATGGTTGGCAAACTGTTGCCGGACCTTGAAACCATCGGGCTGGATGCGGTATTCCCGGCGATTTTACTGGCGTTAGTGGTGCCGGCTTTTAAAAATCGCACTACCCTGATCCGCGCCTGCAGCGGTGCTGCATTGTCACTGGCCGCCGTGCCGTTTGCCCCGGTGGGTTTACCGGTTCTGCTCTCTTTACTGGGTCTTGCTGCGAGGAAAAAATAATGGGGAATATGACGGTCTTTATTCTCGGTATCGCCGTGCTTTCCGTGGGAACCTATTTAATGCGTCTCGGCGGGGCAAAACTCGGCAACCGACTGGCGCTGTCAGACCGCTCTCAGGCTCTGCTTTCAGATGCGGCAACGGTTTTGCTGTTTTCCGTCGCGCTGGCGACCACCTTCTATGAAGGTGAGCATTTTGCCGGTATGGCGCGCGTACTGGGCGTGGCGTTTGCAGTGTTTCTGGCATGGCGAAAAATGCCGTTAATTGTGGTGATCGTGGCGGCAGCGGTCGTGACTGCAATGCTGCGCCTGGCGGGTATCCAATAAAAAAAGCGCCCCTGGGGCGCTCTTTCGACGGTGTGGCAGCTTATTTGTTCAGTTCAGCGGTCATGTGTACGCGGTTACCCGTAAACGCCTGCGTAATTTTGTAAGATGACGCGCCCGCTTCCTGAGCCTGTGCAGCAATTTTCGCTTCTGCGCCATCAATGGTAGAGGCGGTTGCGGTCACAGTCTGTGCAGCGAAAGAACCGAAAGACGTAGCCAGAGCGATTACTGCGACAAAAGTTTTGATGCTTTTCATGATATAAACCCTTTCAATTAGTTGTTTGTTTAAGGCACCGTGCCTTGATGAGATAAATAGTAGACCTCATCATGAACAACTAAAAGCGGAAGGATTTGCTATTCTTTTTCAAATTTACTGATTAACTATTAAACGCTGCGGATGGGTATAAATCGTCGCCCTTCCCGGCTTACAGAACCCCACCAGCGTCAGATTACAGCGCTCCGCCACTTCCACCGCCAGCGTGGTCGCGGCCGATACGGCAAAAAGGATTTCAACGCCGCACATCGCCGACTTTTGCACCATCTCGTAGCTGGCGCGGCTGGAGACCAGTGCCGCCCCCTGCTGCCAGAGGTCGCTTTCGCGCGCCCGGCGGCCCATCAGTTTATCCAGCGCCACATGGCGGCCGACATCCTCATGCCCCCCGGCAATATCGCCCGATGGCAGAACCCATGCCGCCGCATGCGTGCATCCGCTCAGCTGGCCGACAGGTTGCACGTCATTCAGATGTTCAAGGGCATGGTCGAGATGGGCCAGATTGAAGGTCTGGGTAAACGGCAGAGGTGCGACAGGCTTACCGATATCATTGAGCTGCTCTACCCCGCAAACCCCGCATCCGGTACGCCCGGCCAGCGCGCGTCGCCGCTCTTTGAGCCCCATAAAGCGGCGGCTTGAGAGTTCGATTTGCACTTCAAGGCCGTTGCAGGCCTTCACCACATCCATGCCGTAAATCTCTTGCGGGTGCTCAATGATGCCTTCCGAAAGGGAAAAACCAATCGCGAACAGCTCCAGATCTTTCGGCGAGACCATCATCACCACATGGGAAATACCGTTGTAAACCAGAGCAACGGGCACTTCCTCCGCCAGAAAATCAGGCGTGGCGTGGGTAATGTGGGGCGGTCTGTGTACCGACAGTTCCACGATACCGGCAGGCAGTGGCGACGAGTGGGTAACACGGTTTTGTTTAGACACAGCGGTATTCCTGAACAACCACGGAGGTGAGCCTGCTATTGCATCACAAACCGCAGGCCATACGCATAGTATGGATCAACTTTTCAGCACCCATCCTCATCAAGTTTACCTACTCATTTGGGAGAGGCGCAACCGAGGCGGTGATACAGCCCTTTAACATGCCGGGGCAATAATGTGACTCGTGTCACACTTTATAATCAACACAGTGATAATACGTTCACTTTGTATTAACGCCATTGGAACAGGCGTACCGACATTGTGGTATTCTGATGATATCCCTCGTAGAACTGAGGGATTAACGCAAATTTTTCTCCTTTGCGGTCACCGTTCAACCGCGAAGTCAAAACTACATATGTAAGCAATGTCGAAACAAGGAGTGACCCATGCAGGTCAGCAGAAGGCAGTTCTTTAAGATCTGCGCTGGCGGTATGGCAGGCACCACGGCGGCGGCACTGGGTTTTGCACCCGGTGTAGCGCTGGCGGAGACGCGGCAATATAAACTGCTGCGCACCCGTGAAACCCGTAATACCTGTACGTACTGCTCTGTCGGTTGCGGGCTGTTGATGTATAGCCTCGGCGACGGTGCTAAAAACGCCAAAGCGTCTATCTTCCATATCGAAGGTGACCCGGACCATCCGGTCAACCGCGGCGCGCTGTGCCCGAAAGGTGCCGGCCTGGTTGACTTTATCCACTCCGAAAGCCGCCTGAAATTCCCTGAATATCGTGCGCCAGGTTCCGATAAATGGCAGCAAATCAGCTGGGAAGACGCATTTGACCGCATCGCTAAACTGATTAAAGAAGACCGCGATGCCAACTTTATTGCGAAGAACGCTGAAGGCGTCACCGTCAACCGCTGGCTCTCCACCGGGATGCTGTGTGCGTCTGCTTCCAGTAACGAAACCGGCTATTTAACCCAGAAATTTACGCGTGCACTCGGCATGCTCGCGGTCGACAACCAGGCGCGTGTCTGACACGGACCAACGGTAGCAAGTCTTGCTCCAACATTTGGTCGCGGTGCGATGACCAACCACTGGGTCGACATCAAGAACGCCAACCTTATTGTGGTGATGGGCGGTAACGCCGCTGAAGCGCACCCTGTCGGGTTCCGCTGGGCGATGGAAGCCAAAATCCACAACGGTGCGAAACTGATTGTGATCGATCCCCGCTTTACGCGTACTGCGTCAGTGGCGGATTTCTACACCCCTATTCGTTCAGGTACTGACATCACTTTCCTGTCAGGCGTATTGCTGTACCTGATGACCAACGAAAAATATAACCGCGAATACACCGAAGCCTATACCAACGCCAGCCTGATCGTGCGTGAGGATTACCACTTCGAAGATGGACTGTTCAGCGGTTATGACGCCGAAAAACGCAAATACGACAAGACCAGCTGGAACTATGAGCTGGACGAGAAAGGCTTTGCGAAGCGTGATACGACGCTGCAGCATCCGCGCTGCGTGTGGAACCTGCTGAAAGAGCACGTTTCCCGCTACACGCCGGACGTTGTCGAAAACATCTGTGGTACGCCGAAGGAAGACTTCCTGAAGGTGTGCGAGCTTATCGCCGAAACCAGCGCGAAAGACAAAACGGCGTCGTTCCTCTACGCGCTCGGCTGGACCCAACACTCTGTCGGCGCGCAGAACATCCGTACCATGGCGATGGTTCAGCTGCTGCTCGGCAACATGGGGATGGCTGGCGGCGGCGTGAACGCCCTGCGTGGTCACTCCAACATTCAGGGTCTGACCGACCTTGGTCTGCTGTCTCAAAGCCTGCCAGGTTACATGAACCTGCCAAGCGAAAAACAGACCGACCTGCAAACCTACCTCACAGCCAGTACGCCTAAACCGCTGCTCGAAGGTCAGGTGAACTACTGGGGCAACTATCCGAAGTTCTTCGTCTCGATGATGAAAGCCTTCTTCGGTGACAAAGCGACAGCGGAAAACAGCTGGGGCTTTGACTGGCTGCCGAAGTGGGACAAAGGTTACGACGTTCTGCAGTACTTCGAGATGATGCATCAGGGCAAGGTGAATGGCTATCTGTGCCAGGGCTTTAACCCGGTCGCCTCTTTCCCGAACAAGAACAAGGTGGTTGAATCGCTGTCGAAACTGAAGTTCCTGGTGACGATTGACCCACTCAACACCGAGACGTCGACCTTCTGGCAGAACCACGGTGAGTCGAATGATGTTGACCCATCGAAGATTCAGACTGAAGTGTTCCGTCTGCCTTCTACCTGCTTCGCGGAAGAGAACGGTTCCATCGTGAACTCTGGCCGCTGGCTGCAGTGGCACTGGAAAGGTGCGGACGCCCCTGGCATCGCCATGAACGACGGCGAGATCCTGGCCGGTATCTTCTTACGCCTGCGTAAGATGTATGCGGCAGAAGGCGGTGCGAACCCGGAACCGGTGCTGAACATGACCTGGAACTACTCGACGCCGGAAAACCCAGCGCCGGAAGAAGTGGCGATGGAGAGCAACGGTAAAGCGCTGGCAGATGTTATCGACCCGGCCACCGGGACGGTGCTGGCGAAGAAAGGCGATCAGCTCAGTACCTTCGCGCACCTGCGTGATGACGGCACGACCGCCAGTGGCTGCTGGATCTTTGCCGGTAGCTGGACGCCGAAAGGTAACCAGATGGCTAACCGCGATAACGCTGACCCGTCAGGCCTCGGCAATACGCTGGGCTGGGCCTGGGCATGGCCGCTGAACCGCCGCATTCTCTACAACCGTGCTTCCGCTGACCCGCAGGGTAATCCGTGGGATCCGAAGCGTCAGTTGCTGAAATGGGACGGCGCGAAATGGGGCGGTGTGGATATTCCGGACTACAGTACTGCCCCTCCAGGCAGCGATGTCGGGCCGTTTATCATGCAGCCTGAAGGGATGGGACGCCTGTTTGCTATCGATAAGATGGCGGAAGGGCCATTCCCGGAACACTACGAGCCGTTTGAGACGCCGCTGGGCACCAACCCGCTGCACCCGAACGTGGTCTCTAACCCGGCAGCCCGCATCTTTAAGGGCGATTTCGACGCGCTGGGTAAAAAAGACAAGTTTCCGTATGTGGGCACCACTTACCGTCTGACCGAACACTTCCACTACTGGACCAAGCACGCGCTGCTTAACGCTATCGCGCAGCCGGAACAGTTTGTGGAGATCGGCGAGAAGCTGGCGAACAAGCTCGATATTGCCCATGGCGATACCGTGAAGGTCTCTTCTAACCGTGGCTACATCAAGGCCAAGGCGGTGGTGACCAAGCGTATTCGCACGCTGAACGTTCACGGTCAGCAGGTGGATACCATCGGTATTCCGATTCACTGGGGTTATGAGGGCGTGGCGAAGAAAGGGTTCATTGCGAACACCCTGACGCCGTTCGTCGGTGATGCGAACACGCAGACGCCGGAGTTTAAGGCCTTCCTCGTGAACGTGGAAAAGGTGTAACGGAGACGACTTATGGCTTATCAATCTCAAGACATTATCCGTCGTTCCGCGACTAACGGTTTCACGCCCGCGCCTCAGGCGCGGGACCACCAGCAGGAAGTGGCGAAGCTTATCGACGTGACCACCTGTATCGGCTGTAAAGCCTGCCAGGTGGCCTGTTCTGAGTGGAACGACCTCCGTGATGAAGTGGGTCACAACGTCGGGGTGTACGACAACCCGGCTGACCTGACCGCCAAGTCCTGGACGGTGATGCGTTTCTCGGAAGTGGAACAGAACGACAAACTGGAATGGCTTATCCGCAAAGATGGCTGTATGCACTGTGCGGATCCGGGCTGTCTGAAGGCATGTCCGTCAGAAGGGGCTATCATTCAGTATGCTAACGGTATCGTCGACTTCCAGTCCGAGCAGTGCATTGGCTGCGGCTACTGCATAGCGGGCTGCCCGTTCGATGTCCCTCGCATGAACCCGGAAGACAACCGCGTCTACAAATGCACGCTGTGCGTAGACCGCGTAAACGTCGGCCAGGAGCCTGCGTGCGTGAAAACCTGTCCGACGGGCGCTATCCACTTTGGTTCCAAAGAGGATATGAAAACGCTGGCGGCTGAACGCGTGGGCGAACTGAAAACCCGTGGCTACGACAACGCAGGCCTGTACGATCCGGCCGGCGTGGGCGGCACGCACGTGATGTATGTGCTGCACCACGCAGACAAGCCGAATCTGTATCACGGCCTGCCGGAGAACCCGGAAATCAGCGCGACCGTGAAGTTCTGGAAAGGCATCTGGAAACCGCTGGCAGCGGTGGGTTTTGCTGCCACCTTCGCAGCGAGCATCTTCCACTATGTCGGTGTTGGTCCGAACCGCGCGGAAGAGGAAGACGACAACCTGCATGAAGAGAAAGACGAGGTGCGCAAATGAAAAAACGTGACACCATCGTGCGCTATACCGCGCCGGAACGCATTAACCACTGGGTCACCGCCTTCTGCTTCATGCTGGCGGCGATAAGCGGGCTGGGGTTCTTCTTCCCCTCCTTCAACTGGCTGATGCAGATCATGGGGACACCACAGCTGGCGCGTATACTGCACCCGTTTGTTGGCGTCATCATGTTCGCGTCGTTCATCATCATGTTTTTCCGATACTGGCACCATAACCTAATCAATCGGGATGATATCTTTTGGGCGAAGAATATTCGTAAGATCGTCGTCAACGAGGAAGTGGGTGATACCGGGCGTTATAACTTCGGCCAGAAGTGCGTATTCTGGGCGGCGATTATCTTCCTGGTCCTGTTGCTGGTGAGCGGCGTGATCATCTGGCGTCCGTATTTTGCGCCTGCTTTCTCAATCCCGGTGATCCGATTCGCGCTGATGCTGCATTCATTTGCCGCAGTGGCGTTAATTGTGGTTATCATGGTGCATATTTACGCCGCCCTTTGGGTGAAAGGCACCATTACCGCGATGGTGGAAGGCTGGGTAACCAGTACGTGGGCGAAGAAACATCACCCGCGCTGGTACCGAGAGGTCCGCCAGAAACAGGAAAAGTCATCTGAATGAGTATTCGCATAATCCCGCAAGATGAGCTGGGTTCGAGCGAGAAACGCACGGCGGATTATATTCCGCCGTTGTTATTCCCCAGACTCAAGAACCTCTATAACCGCCGCGCAGAGCGTCTGCGCGAGCTGGCAGAGAACAACCCACTGGGCGATTTTCTGCGTTTTGCCGCGCTGGTTGCCCATGCGCAGGAAGTGGTGCTGTACGACCACCCGCTGCAAATTGACCTGACCGCGCGCATCAAAGAGGCCAGCGAGCAGGGTAAGCCTCCGCTGGATATCCACGTTCTGCCGCGCGATAAGCACTGGCATACGCTGCTGCACTCCCTGATTGCCGAGCTGAAACCCGAGATGAGCGGTACCGCGCTGGCGGTCATTGAGAATCTGGAAAAAGCCTCCGATCAGGAGCTGGAAGAGATGGCGAGCGCGCTGTTTGCGTCCGATTTCTCCCTGGTCAGCAGCGATAAAGCGCCGTTCATCTGGGCGGCGTTGTCGCTTTACTGGGCGCAAATGGCCAGCCTGATCCCGGGTAAAGCCCGCGCCGAATACGGTGAAGCGCGTCAATACTGCCCGGTATGCGGCTCAATGCCGGTGTCCAGCATGGTGCAGATCGGTACCACTCAGGGGCTGCGTTATCTGCACTGCAACCTGTGTGAAACCGAGTGGCACGTGGTGCGCATTAAATGCAGCAACTGCGAACAGACGCGCGATCTCAACTACTGGTCGCTGGAAAATGAAGACGCGGCGGTCAAAGCTGAAAGCTGCGGCGACTGCGGTACCTACCTGAAGATCCTTTATCAGGAAAAAGAACCGAAAGTCGAAGCTGTCGCCGACGATCTCGCCTCGCTGATTCTGGACGCCAAAATGGAGCAAGAGGGCTTTGCCCGCAGCTCTATTAACCCGTTCCTGTTCCCGGGTGAAGGGGAGTAATCCCCACTCACAGTGCCGGGCAACGTTGGTTTGCCCGGCCTGTATCTGGTTGACTGAAACATCCTCGCCTTCCTCTCGCATATCTTCCAGCATCACTGTGCAGGCAAACTACACGTGCGTTATTCAGGACTAAAGCCAAATTTAACATTCATGTTTACTTTTGCGAGCCGCTTTCCAGAATCGTTTTCAGCCTCATTTTCCCTGTTTCACTCGACAACAAACTGAGTTATAACACTGTATATTCATACAGATTAAAGGGACCCACATGGCACTCGAAAAAGGGATTGATACGCTGGTTAAGGCGTTCATCGCAGCAGGACGCCCTTCTGCGCGTAGCCAAAGTATTGATGACCGGAGAGCAGGCTATATTGCCAGCACGGCGCTTGCCGGTGAGACAGAAACGCGCGTTGACGTAGAAACGCTGAACCTCGAAGGCATCACATATCGCGTCTTCTCTCCGCCAGATGCTGCTGAAAAGCTGCCGACCGTTATCTACTACCACGGGGGATGCTTTATCAGCGGCGGCTTCGATACTCACGATAATCAACTGCGCCAGTTAGCGTTTTATGGCAACTGCCGCGTCATTGCGATCCAGTACAGACTTGCTCCTGAACATACCTACCCTGCCGCCCATGATGATGCAGAAAGAGGCGCACATCTGGTCTGGCAATACGCGGATATGTTTGGCGTGGATAAAAACCGTATCACCCTGTGCGGGGACAGCGCAGGAGGCCATCTGGCACTGGTGACGGCCCTGCGGCTCACGTCTTCCGGACTCTGGCAGCCTGCGCAGCTCATTCTTATCTACCCGATGCTGGATGCCACGGCCTATTTTGAAAGTTATACCCGTAACGGCGCGGATTACGTCATCACCCGCGATACGCTGCTGAGCGGATATGAGCTCTATCTGGCCAACACGGAACGCCAGCATCCTGAAGCGAGCCCGCTCTGGCGAAAGGATTTTAGCGGCCTGCCTCCCGTGCACATCATTACTGCCGAGTTTGATCCGCTTTGCGACGAAGGTGAGGCGCTATATCAGCGCCTGACTGAGCAAGGCGTCACGTGTACGGCTCAGCGGTGGCTGGGGGTTATCCATGGATTTTTCCAGCTTGGCGGGGTCAGCCCGTCTGCGCGCGATCTTCTGAGGGATATTGCCAGACGGATCGGCGCGGGGAATTAGCCCGGCAATCATGCCGGGACGCCGGAGCCTACTCTTCTTCGTTTCCACCCTCTTCAAACGCGCCAAACGGCTTCGCAGGAAGAACGATGTAGGTACCTTCAAAGACGGCACCCGGCGTTTCATCGCCGAACAGCTCAACGCGCATCTGTACGCGCGCTTTACGCCCGCGCGCCAGGCGGTCGAGATCGCCCCCGAGTGCGCCAAGATCGGCAACGGCGCTCGGCTTACCACTGATCGGCGCGCTGTAACGAATATGGGCATCGGCCAGAATAATGGTGCCGCCAAGATGGCGTTCGCGGAGCATCAGCCAGATAAGCCCCCAGCCGGTCAGCGTGGCGAGTGAAAACAGGCTGCCGGCAAACAGGGTGTGATGGGGGTTCTGATTGCCGATTTCCGGCATGGTGGTAATGAATTTTTGCCCGGTGTACTGCTGAATACGCACGCCCATTTTTTCACTCAGGGGAATGTGCTGATACCAGGCCTGCTGGAGCTGCCCACACCAGTCGGCGCGATGGAGAATATCATCCAGCGTAGCGATGGGTTTGATCATCAAAAAGTGACGAATCGGCGTGGTTTGCGGGGCGGTGATTTCCCCCTGGTTAACAAAACCGAGTTTGGCGAAGAATTCGACGGCGTCTTCGCGGGCGCTACAGGTGACGCGCTTAACCCCTTCCTGACGGGCGACGGACTCAAGAGTCATCGCCATCAAGGTGCCGAGGCCTTTATCCTGCACGGAAGGATGAACCGCCATAAAGCGGATTGAAGCTTCGTTATCGGCATTGATGTACAAACGCCCGACGGCGACGAGGTTACCCTCTTCGTCCATCACCATCTGGTGATGGGCCATCGCATCCCAGGCGTCGCGCTCAGACCCTTTTGGCTGATGTAATGGCTTGCGTAACATTTCCCAGCGGAACTGGTAATAGGCTTCTAACTCTTCTTCCGTTTGCGGTACTCGAAGGTGATACATAGCTGTACTCTCTCTTGTTACCCGCGGCCATGCCGCCAGTTGGCTCATACCTGGAGCCAGAATGTGACGGGGCCATCGTTCACCAGCGATACCTGCATATCTGCAGCGAATCGTCCGGTTTGCGTATTCATTTCCTGTTGACGACAACGCGCCACAAAGTACTCGTAAAGGGCTTCGGCACGTTCTGGTGCGGCACCTTTAGAGAAACCCGGGCGCATGCCGCGCTCGGTATCGGCCGCCAGCGTAAACTGGGAGACCACCAGCACGCTGCCACCCGCCTGCTGAACGTTCAGGTTCATCTTACCTTCCGCATCGCTGAAAATGCGGTAGCCCAGCACGCGCTCGCACAAGCGGTTGGCTTTCTGTTCGTCATCATCCTTTTCGACACCCAACAACACTAAAAGTCCTGGGCCAATTTCACCCGTCACCTCTCCCTCCACGGTGACGCTGGCACGGGTTACGCGCTGTATCAATGCAATCATGGTTGGTCTGCTTCTTGTTGTTTTTCAGCTTCTGCTGCTTTTTTAAGTTCGCGGTATACGCCGAGAGTGACAGTTATTTCGGCACCAAGCAAGACGATACACCAGGTCCAGTAGACCCAGACAAATAAAATGGGGATCACCGCCAGCACGCCGTAAATCAGCTGATAAGACGGGAACATGGTGATGTAAAGGGCAAACCCTTTTTTGCCCAGTTCAAAGAGCAATGCCGCGACCAGCGCGCCCACGACCGCATCGCGGTTAGGCACGCGCGTGGTCGGTACCACGCTGTACAGCAGCCAGAAAGAGAGCCACGATAAAATCAGCGGGAAGATACGCAACAGGTTATCGATAACGCCGTTGAGATCGCTGGCCCAGCGCAGCGAAAGCAGATACGAACTGATAGCCAGACTCGCACCGGCCAGCAAGGGCCCCAGCGTTAAGATCATCCAGTACACCGCAAAGGAATAAACCTTGGGCCGCGCCTTTTTACTCCGCCAGATGGCATTCAGCGCGTTATCTATGGCGTACATCAATAACAGCGCCGTGACGATCAGGCCGCACGCCCCGACCGCCGTCATTTTGCTGGAGTTAGCGACAAACTGTTCAATGTAGTTCTGTATGACATCCCCGGTGGCGGGAATAAAATTCGCAAAGACAAAGTGGCGAAGCTGCAGGCTGACATCTGCAAACATCGGAAAAGCGGAAAATAGCGCAAAAATGACGGCCACCAGCGGCACAAGCGAGAGCAGTGACACGTAGGCGAGGTTACCCGCCAGCGTGGTCATGTTGTCCTCATCAATGCGATGCCAGAGCAGTTTCAGCCACGCCCTGAGCGGACGAGTATGATGCGTGGCTTTTTGATGAACGGTTTTTAGCATAACTGCTTCGCAAAATAGTTTGGTATCGTCTCCTTTCCGGTCACCAGAATTGACGTGATACCCAACTGGTTAGCTCCCTCTATATTATCGGCATTGTCGTCGAAAAAGACCGCATCGGCCGCGGTGAATCCTTCCGCCTGCAGAACCGCCTGATAGATACGCGCTTCGGGTTTACGCATACCCATCTCCTGGGAGAGGTAGATTTTATCGGCCGCCGCCTGCACCTCAGGATACTCGTCAGGCCAGAACGTGGTATGCAGACGGTTAGTATTCGACAGCACCACAACCCGATGCCCCTGCTCGCGGAGTTTATGCATAATGGCGATCACGTCCGGGCGGATCGCGACGAACACTGCCTGCCAGCCATGGGAAAACTGCTCGTAACTTAACGGCACATCCATTTCATGACACAGACGTTCAGCAAATTCTTCATCGCTAATTTCGCCGCGCTCGTGCTGATGGAAGGTCTCGCCCATGGCGAAACTCTGCTTTAACGTCGCCAGCGGGACACGGCTAAAGTCGCTCCATGCGCCCAGCACCCGATTAAAATCGATATCGACGATTACATTTCCTAAGTCAAAGATATAAAGCATTTTTTATCTCCTGCTCGCCGTGGAAAAGTAACTGTAGCGGGAAAGATAAGGTTTGGCTATGCGCCAGATTCAGCTTACAGAAAGGAAAGGCCCGAGCCTGAATATCGGGCCATTAAGAAGGGCTAGCCTGCCTGCTGTTCGTCGCCTGAATTCACCTCAACGACTTCAACCTTGCTGGATTTGAGATGATTTTGCAGTGCAGATCCCGGTAGCTCATCGGTGAAGAGCGCGGTTGCCTGCGAGACGTTACCAATTTCAACGGCAGCAGAGGCGTGGTATTTCGTATGATCGGCCGCCAGTAAAATATGTCGCGCGTGGGCCATCATGGTTTTCACCACGCTGGCTTCATTAACGTCAAACTCCATCATCGCGCCGTCGTGTTCAATTGCTCCGACGCTGGTCACCAGGTAATCGGCACGGAAGCCTGACACGAACGCCGTCGCCGCAGGCCCGATAATGCCTCCGTTATGCGGACGCAGCGTACCGCCAGGCACCATCACTTCAAAGCGCGGGTTCTTATACAGAATATGCGCCACCCGCAGGCTGTTGGTGATGATGCGCAGATGATTATGGTTGAGCAGCGCCCGGGCAACGTGCTCCACCGTCGTCCCGATAGTAATGAAGATGGTTGAACCATCGGGAATGTAGTCGGCAATCGCTTCGGCAATGGCCCGCTTCTCTTCGGTCAAGGAGACTTCACGTTGCTCAAACGCGGTGTTCACCACGCTGGATGCCCTGCCCGCGCCGCCATGATGACGCGTGATCAGCCCCTGCTCACTCAGCTTGCGGATATCCCGGCGCACGGTTTGCGTTGAGACGTCCAGCAGTTGCGCCAGTTCATCAATGTTCATATAGCCGCGGTCAGCAATCAACGTAAGCAGTTGATCGTGCCGCGGGTTGCCGGTCAGTTCGGTAAGGCTCATGGGCTGTCCTCTGAAAACCATCACGCCCCGCATTTTATACAAAAAGTGACAAAAAAGAGCGGGTTTGATCACAGTCAGGTATACCCGCCCGTCCTCCGGGCCGGGTACATTTCAGTGCCGCAACCGCACTCGCGAAACGTACCGCGTCTGGTGAAGCCCCCTGCTGCGCCAGACTCACCGCCAGCGCGCCGTGAAAGACGTCCCCTGCACCTGTGGTATCCACCACGTCGACCGCAAATCCCGGCTGATGACGAAGCGCGCCCTGCTCCAGCCAGTAACACCCTTCACGCCCTTGCGTGACGTAGACATGTCCATTTGTGAGCGTTTGTGCTTTTCTCAGCGCGCTTTCCGTGTCGTCCAGCTGGCTTAAACGCCGCAAACCCGGCGCGGAGAAGGCCGCGTGATCGCTTAAGGCGACCAGCTCAGCAATGTCCTGCGGGGTGACATCGGCATCAAGCAGCGTGCTGACGCCCTGCTGGCGGGCAAGGGTGAACGCCTGTTTAGCCCCTTCGTGCCAGCGCACGTCGGCTAATACGATATCCCATTGCGAAAAGTCGATATCCTGCAGCCATGCCGCCGTAGCCGGGAGATCGGGGCTGGGGTAGTTAGCAATGACACGCTCCCCGTGACCATCCACCAGCACGGCCGATTGCGATGAACGGGCTCCTTTCACCCTCCGCGTATAGCGCGTGTTTACCCCCAGGGACTCCAGCTCCGCGAGCAGTCTTCTGCCGGTATCGTCATCACCCACCCGGCCAATAAAGTCCACCTCAGCCCCCAGTTTCGCTGCCGCCACCGCCGCAGTCGCCGCAGGACCGCCGCCCACCTCCGTATAGTCTTTTGCGACATATTTGCCACCTTCTTTCGGTAAATCATCGAGATACCAGATGCGATCCAGCACGGTAATGCCGACACAAACGATGCGAGTCATGGTGATTCCTTCTGCGTTTTCTGATGCTCTCATTTTAATTTCACGAAATGTTTAAAAAGTGACCCCTGTCAATTTTTTGACTATAAATTACAAATACGATCAAAAACAGACAACACAAACGCTCAATAATTGACACGATGTGACAGGAGAGAAGCATGTCAGCAATTGCCTTTATCGGGTTAGGACAGATGGGTGCGCCTATGGCAACGAATCTGCTTAAACAGGGCCACCAGCTTCACGTTTTTGATGTAAACCCACAGGCGATACAGGCCCTGGTGGCGCGTGGAGCCCTGGCTGCAGCCACGCCTGCACAGGCAGTAAAGGAGGCCGAATTTGTCATCACCATGCTGCCAAACGGAGACCTGGTTCGCACAGTCTTGTTTGGTGAGCAGGGCGTCTGCGAAGGGTTATCCCGCGAAGCGCTGGTCATTGATATGTCCACCATTCACCCGCTACAGACCGATGCCCTGATCCACGACATGGCTGAACGTGGTTTCAGCATGATGGATGTGCCTGTCGGACGCACATCGGACCATGCCGTCGCCGGAACATTACTCCTTCTGGCTGGCGGCACCGCGCAGCAGGTTGAACGAGCCACGCCGGTGTTGATGGCGATGGGCAATGAACTGATAAACGCAGGTGGGCCAGGCATGGGTATCCGCGTGAAGCTTATTAACAACTACATGAGCATTGCCCTGAACGCGCTGTCCGCTGAAGCCGCCGTGCTGTGTGAAGCCCTCGGCCTCTCTTTCGATGTGGCGCTCAGCGTCATGAGCGGTACGCCAGCAGGCAAAGGCCACTTCACCACCTCATGGCCTAACAAGGTGCTCAAAGGCGATCTTACACCGGCCTTTATGATCGACCTCGCGCATAAAGATCTGGGGATCGCGCTGGACGTGGCAAACCAGCTCCACGTCCCGATGCCGCTGGGCGCCGCCTCCCGTGAAGTCTACAACCAGGCGCGGGCCGCCGGACGCGGGCGCGAAGACTGGACAGCCATTCTTGAACAGGTTCGCGCATCCGCCGGGCTGAAAAAAACACACTGATACGAAAGGACTGAGGAATGACGATGTACACCCTGAAAGATATCACCCGACCTTCCGGCGGTTTTGCAATGCTGGCCGTTGACCAGCGCGAAGCGATGCGCCTGATGTTTGCTGCGGCGGGCGCTCCGGTGCCGGTCACCGATCGGCATCTCACCGACTTTAAGGTCAACGCGGCCAAAATTCTGTCGCCGTATGCCTCCGCCATTCTTGTCGATCAGCAGTTTTGCTACCAGCAGATCGTTGAGCAACAGGCCGTTGCCAAAAGCTGCGCGATGATTGTGGCAGCAGACGAATTTATTCCGGGGAACGGGATCCCCGTTGACAGCGTCGTCATCGATAAAAACGTTGATGTTCAGGCGGTCAGGCGCGATGGCGGCAAAGCACTGAAGCTACTGGTGCTGTGGCGTAGCGACGAAGATCCACAGCAGCGTCTGGAGATGGTGAAGGCGTTCAATCAGCTGTGCCATAACAATGGACTACTTAGCATTATTGAGCCGGTAGTCCGCCCGCCGCGTCGCGGCGCGACGTTTAATCGTGAACAGGCCATTATCGACGCGGCAAAAGAGCTGGGAGACAGCGGAGCTGACCTCTACAAAGTGGAGATGCCCCTGTTCGGCAAAGGCAGTCAGCAGGAATTGCTGACTGCCTCGCAAAAACTGAACGAGAACATCGCCATGCCGTGGGTGATCCTCTCATCCGGCGTGGACGATAAGTTGTTCCCAAGGGCGGTGAGTGTTGCGATGCAGGCGGGGGCATCCGGCTTTTTAGCCGGCCGCGCCGTCTGGTCATCAGTGATTGGCCTGCCGGACACGGAACTGATGCTCCGTGATATTTCTGTGCCGAAACTGCAGCGTTTGGGTGAGATCGTCGACGAAATGATGGCTCGCCGTTAAGAAAGGACCCGAACATGAAATGGTTTAACACCCTGAGCCATAACCGCTGGCTTGAACAAGAGACTGACCGCATTCTCGATTTCGGTAAAAACGCCGCCGTGCCGACCGGTTTTGGATGGCTGGGCAATAACGGTCAGGTGCGCAGCGATATGGGCACGCATCTGTGGATCACCGCCCGTATGCTGCACGTTTATGCCGTGGCGGCAAACATGGGGCGTCCCGGCGCATATGCCCTGGTGGAGCATGGCATCAACGCCCTGAATGGTCCGCTGCGTGACCCGCAATATGGCGGCTGGTACGCCTGTATTAACGATGAAGGCGTTATGGATGCCTCCAAGCAGGGCTATCAGCACTTCTTTGTTTTGCTGGGCGCGGCCAGCGCCGTCACCACGGGCCATCCACAGGCTCGCAAGTTACTGGACGATGCCATCGAGGTGATTGAGCGTTATTTCTGGAGCGAACAGGAACAGATGTGCCTGGAATCCTGGGATGAGGCCTTCAGCAAAACCGAAGAGTACCGTGGCGGCAACGCCAATATGCACGCTGTCGAAGCCTTCCTGATTGTGTATGACGTGACGCATGACCGTAAATGGCTCGACCGCGCCCTGCGCATTGCTTCGGTGATCATTCACGACGTGGCACGCAAGGGCGAGTACCGGGTTAATGAGCATTTCGATACGCAATGGAACCCCATCCGCGATTACAACATTGATAACCCCGCTCACCGTTTTCGCGCCTACGGCGGTACGCCAGGCCACTGGATCGAGTGGGGCCGCCTGATGCTGCACCTGCGCGCTGCGCTGGAAGCGCGTTTTGAAACACCACCCGCATGGCTGCTGGAAGATGCAAAAGGGTTGTTCCACGCCACAATCCGTGACGCCTGGGCACCCGATGGTGCCGACGGTTTTGTCTATTCCGTTGGCTGGGACGGTAAACCCATCGTTCGCGAGCGCGTGCGCTGGCCGATTGTCGAAGCGATGGGAACGGCCTATGCGCTCTATACCGTCACCGGCGAGGCGCAGTACGAAGCCTGGTATCAGAAATGGTGGGATTACTGCATCAAATACCTGATCGACTACGAGAACGGTTCATGGTGGCAGGAGCTGGATATCCATAACGAAGTGACTACCAAAGTCTGGGACGGCAAGCAGGATATTTATCATCTGCTGCATTGCCTGGTGATCCCTCGCTTACCGCTGGCGCCAGGGTTAGCCCCGGCCGTTGCCGCCGGATTACTGGATAGCCAGGCCAAATAATAAAAACGGAGATCTTATGCGTACCCTACACAATATTATTCTTAAAAGCAGTGAACATGGTTTCACCCTGAGCTGGCAGGATCGTCTGATTCTGTCCCACACCGCCGACACCCCGTGCCTGTGGATCGGCGCAGGTGAAGCCGATATCGAGATGTTTCGCGGCAACTTCAGCATCAAAGACAAACTCAACGAAAAAATTGCCCTGACCGAGGCCACCGTCGCGCCGCAAAATGCGGGCTGGGCGATTCGCTTTACCCGGGGTGACGCCGTCAGCGCCACGCTACTGGTGGGTGTGGATGCCGAAGGACGCCTGGAGCTGAAACTCAAAAATGATGCCACCTGCCATAACCGCATCTGGCTGCGGCTGGCGGCCCAGCCCGAGGATCATATCTATGGTTGCGGAGAGCAGTTCTCCTACTTCGACCTGCGCGGCAAGCCGTTCCCGTTGTGGACTAGCGAGCAGGGCGTGGGCCGTAATAAGCAGACCTACGTCACCTGGCAGGCAGACTGCAAAGAGAACGCGGGCGGCGATTACTACTGGACCTTCTTCCCGCAACCCACCTTTGTGAGTACCCAGAAGTACTACTGCCACGTGGATAACAGCTGTTATATGAATTTCGACTTCAGCGCGCCGGGGTTCCACGAGCTGGCCTTCTGGGAAGATAACGCCACGCTGCGCTTCGAATGTGCGCAAACGTATGTCGATCTGCTGGAAAAACTGACCGGGTTACTGGGCCGTCAGCCCGAACTGCCGGACTGGGTTTACGACGGGGTAACGCTGGGCGTTCAGGGCGGCACCGACGTGTGCCAGCAAAAGCTCGACACCATGCGCAACGGCGGTGTGAAGGTGAACGGTATCTGGGCGCAGGACTGGTCCGGCATCCGGATGACCTCCTTTGGCAAACGCGTGATGTGGAACTGGAAGTGGAACAGCGATCTGTATCCGCAGCTGGATACACGTATCCCGCAGTGGAAGCAAGAGGGCGTGCAGTTCCTCTCCTATATCAACCCTTACGTGGCCAGCGACAGAGACCTCTGTGAAGAGGCGGCGAAACGCGGTTATCTGACCAAAAACGCCGACGGGCAGGACTATCACGTCGAGTTCGGCGAGTTCTATGCGGGCGTTATCGACCTGACGAATCCGGAAGCCTACGACTGGTACAAAGAGGTCATCAAAAAGAACCTGATAGCGCTGGGCTGTGGCGGCTGGATGGCTGATTTTGGTGAATATTTGCCGACTGATACCTTCCTGCACAACGGCGTGAGCGCGGAAATCATGCACAACGCCTGGCCTGCGCTATGGGCGAAATGTAACTACGAGGCGCTGGAAGAGACCGGCAAGCTCGGCGAGATCCTGTTCTTTATGCGCGCGGGTTATACCGGCAGCCAGAAACACTCGGTGATGATGTGGGCCGGCGATCAGAACGTCGACTGGAGCCTGGACGACGGTCTGGCGTCAGTGGTTCCTGCGGCACTCTCACTGGCAATGACCGGGCACGGGCTGCATCACAGCGACATCGGCGGTTATACCACGCTGTTTGAGATGAAACGCAGCAAAGAGCTGCTGCTGCGCTGGTGCGACTTCAGCGCCTTCACACCGATGATGCGTACCCACGAGGGCAACCGCCCTGGCGATAACTGGCAGTTTGATGGCGACGGCGAAACCATCGCCCACTTTGCGCGTATGACGACCGTCTTCACTACCCTGAAGCCCTACATCAAAGCCGCCGTTGCGCAGAACGCGAAAAGCGGCCTGCCGGTGATGCGTCCGCTGTTCCTGCATTACGAAAACGATGCGCGCAGCTACACGCTGAAATACCAGTATCTGTTTGGCCGCGATCTGCTGGTGGCACCGGTCCATGAAGAAGGCCGTCGTGACTGGACGCTCTATTTGCCTGAGGACACCTGGGTGAATGCCTGGACGGGTGAAACGCATGAGGGCGGTGACATCACCGTTGACGCTCCGCTCGGCAAACCGCCGGTGTTTTATCGCCAGCAAAGCGAATGGGCAGACCTGTTTAGCACCTTACGTCATATCTGATAAGGCTCGCCCGCAGGGAAGCCTGCGGGCAGATGGAGAACAATAATGCGTCAACACGCTTCCGATCCGGCAACGCTACGCCTGCCGTTTAAAGAGAAACTCGCCTACGGGATGGGCGATCTCGGCTCTAACATCCTTCTGGATATCGGCACGTTGTATCTGCTGAAGTTCTACACCGACGTTCTTGGCCTGCCTGGTACCTACGGCGGGATCATCTTCCTTATTGCCAAGTTCTTCACCGCCTTCACCGATATGGGCACGGGTATCATGCTCGATTCCCGACGCAAGATCGGTCCTAAGGGCAAATTCCGCCCGTTCGTGCTGTATGCGGCGTTCCCGGTGACGTTACTGGCCATCGCAAACTTTGTCGGCACGCCGTTTGAAATCACCGGCAAAACAGTGATGGCGACCGTGCTGTTCATGCTTTACGGCCTGTTCTTCAGCATGATGAACTGCTCCTACGGTGCGATGGTGCCGGCCATTACCAAAAACCCGGACGAGCGCGCTTCGCTGGCCGCCTGGCGTCAGGGTGGCGCCACGCTTGGCCTGCTGCTCTGTACCGTCGGGTTTGTGCCGGTAATGAACCTGATTGAAGGCAATGACCAGCTTGGGTATATCTTTGCCGCGACCCTCTTCTCGCTGTTCGGGCTGTTCTTTATGTGGTGGTGCTATAAGGGCGTGACCGAGCGTTACGTTGAAATGCAGCCCGCCAATCCAGCCCAGAAGCCCGGCCTGCTGCAGTCGTTTCGCGCCATCGCCGGTAACCGACCGCTGTTTATTCTCTGCATCGCCAACCTGTGCACGCTGGGGGCCTTCAACGTTAAGCTCGCCATTCAGGTTTATTACACGCAGTACGTGCTGAACGACCCTATTCTGTTGTCCTACATGGGCTTTTTCAGCATGGGCTGCATTTTTATCGGCGTCTTTATGATGCCCGGCGCGGTGCGTCGCTTCGGCAAGAAAAAGGTCTATATCAGCGGGCTGCTGATTTGGGTGGCAGGCGACCTGCTCAACTACTTCTTTGGCGGTGGTTCGGTGAGCTTTGTGGCGTTCTCCTGTCTGGCCTTCTTCGGCTCAGCCTTCGTGAACAGCCTCAACTGGGCGCTGGTGTCCGATACCGTGGAGTACGGCGAGTGGCGCACCGGCGTGCGATCCGAAGGGACGGTCTATACCGGCTTTACCTTCTTCCGGAAGGTCTCACAGGCGCTGGCCGGCTTCTTCCCCGGCATCATGCTCACGCAAATCGGCTATGTGCCAAACGTGGTGCAATCCGCCGGAACGGTTGAAGGGCTGCGGCAGCTGATATTTATCTACCCCAGTCTGCTGGCCGTCATCACCATCGTGGCGATGGGCTGTTTCTACAACCTCAACGAGAAGATGTATGTGCGCATCGTGGAAGAAATTGAACTGCGCAAACGTACAGCATAACTGACTTGAGAGAGCGCCCTGCGGGGCGCTGTGAGGATCGACCATGACACACAAGAGTGATCCGTTAACCCTGAAGCTGAGCCTGCGCGAAAAGTGCGCCTACGGGATGGGCGATTTTGGCTCTAACCTGATGCTCTGTATTGGCACGCTGTATCTGCTGAAGTTTTATACTGATGAACTGGGCATGCCCGCTTTTTATGGCGGCATTATTTTCCTGGTGGCGAAGTTCTTTACCGCATTCACCGATATGCTGACCGGGGTGTTGCTGGATTCGCGGCGTAACATCGGTGCCAGAGGCAAATTCAGGCCGTTTATTCTTTATGCCTCGGTGCCGGTTGCCCTGGTGGCCACGGCGCAGTTTGTGGCCACCGATTTTAGCCTGACGGTGAAAACCGCTATTGCCACCCTGCTCTTCATGATGTTTGGCCTCTGTTATAGCCTGATGAACTGCTCTTACGGCGCGATGGTTCCCGCCATCACTAAAAATCCGAACGAGCGGGCACAGCTTGCGGCCTGGCGCCAGGGCGGCGCAACGGTTGGGTTATTGCTCTGCACCGTGGGGTTTATGCCAATTCAGGCGTTGTTTGTCAGCCAGCCCTCTCTCGGCTATCTGGTGGCCGCACTGGTGTTCGTCACCGGCGGTCTGTTCTGCATGTGGTGGTGCTACAGCGCTGTGAAAGAGCGCTATGTGGAGGTTACGCCCGATCATCATAAGCCTGGCATCCTGAAATCCTTCTGTGCCATTTTCCGCAACCCGCCGTTGCTGGTGTTGTGTATCGCCAACCTCTGCACCCTCGCCGCGTTTAATATCAAACTGGCGATTCAGGTCTACTACACCCAGTACGTGCTAAACGATCTGCATCTGCTGTCGTGGATGGGTTTTTTCAGTATGGGCTGCATTCTGGTTGGCGTGTTTCTGGTGCCTGGCGCGGTTAAGCGCTTCGGCAAGAAGCCGGTCTACCTTGGCGGGCTGACGCTGTGGGCCGTGGGCGACGTAATGAACTTCCTCTGGGGAACCAGCTCCCTGCTCTTTGTGCTCTTTTCCTGCATGGCCTTTTTCGGTACGGCATTCGTAAACAGCCTCAACTGGGCGCTGGTGCCCGATACCGTGGATTATGGCGAGTGGAAAACAGGCATTCGCGCCGAAGGATCGGTTTATACCGGTTATACCTTCTCGCGCAAAATCTCCGCCGCCCTCGCCGGTTTCCTGCCGGGCATTATGTTGACGCAGATTGGCTACATTCCACACGCCGTGCAGAGTGCGGGCACGCTACTGGGGCTCCGTCAGCTAATTTTTCTCTGGCCGTGCGGCCTGGCGATCGTTGCCGCGATAACCATGGGACTCTTTTATAAACTCAACGAAGCACGCTTCGCCTTTATTATTGAGGAGATTGGAAAACGGAAAAAACAACCCGCAAAACCCCCTGAGTTAACCACCAACAATAAAGCGTCAGCAGTCACTTTATAACAATAAATCCGGCCCTGATTCCCTTCCTGTGTAACAGGAGGGGGGCCTTTCTGTACCTCATACATGGACTGATTATGAAAAGAATCGTTACTGCACTGGTTGTGTCGTCTGTGTCCTGCTCGGCAGTTGCCGGCGCCTATGTCGAAACGCGCGAAGCCTATAATACGGCCTCTGAACTGCACGAAGTGATCCTGCGTGCCGGCTATAACTTCGATAAGGGCGCGGGGCTGATGTTCACTAACGCCTATAACGTGGGCAAATGGGACGAGCTTAAGCACAGCTATAACGAAATTGAAGGGTGGTATCCGCTTTTTAAACCGACCGATAAACTCACCTTTCAGCCTGGCGGTTTACTGAATGACAGCAGCGCCGGGTCCGGAGGCGCTATCTATCTGGATACCAATTATAAATTTCTCGACTGGTTTAACCTGACCTTCCGTTATCGCTATAACCACAACAATTACGATACGCCGGACTACAACGGCCAGATGGATAAAAACGACACCCACGAATTCGCTAACTACTGGAATTTCAAAGTCACGGATGCGTTTTTCTATACCTTTGAACCGCATTTTTTCCAGCGCGTGAACGATTACCACAGCAAAAATGGCAAAGACCATCACTGGGAAATCACTCACAAATTTAGCTATAAAATCGATAAAAACTGGCTGCCCTATCTTGAGCTTCAGTGGCTGGACAGATGGAATGATTACAACCGCGAGCAGTACCGTATCCGCCTGGGGTTAAGGTATTCGTTCTGATAATAAAAAAAGCCGCTGATCGCTCAGCGGCTTTTTACGTGCCGGGTGGCGCATGCGCTTACCCGGCCTACGGATTGACCGTATTACTCTTCTTTCGCACCGCGCATTGCACGTTTACGATCGTTCTCGGTCAGGTGACGTTTACGGATACGGATAGACAGTGGGGTCACTTCTACCAGTTCGTCGTCATCGATGAACTCCAGAGCTTGCTCCAGGGTCATCTTGATCGGTGGAACCAGAACCGTTGCTTCGTCAGTACCGGACGCACGCATGTTGGTCAGTTTCTTACCGGTCAGGCAGTTTACAGTCAGGTCGTTAGAACGACTGTGAATACCGATGATCTGGCCTTCATAAACTTCAGCACCGTGACCCAGGAACAGCTTACCGCGATCCTGCAGACCGAACAGCGCAAACGCAACCGCTTTACCCTGACCGTTGGAGATCAGAACGCCGTTGTTACGCTGACCAACTTCACCCGGACGCACGTCGTCGTAGTGGCTGAAGGTGGAGTACAGCAGACCGGTACCGGACGTCATGGTCATGAACTCTGAACGGAAACCGATCAGACCACGGCTTGGGATCACGTAGTCGAGACGTACGCGGCCTTTGCCATCTGGATTCATGTTTTTCAGGTCGCCTTTACGCTCACCCAGAGCCTGCATAACAGAACCCTGATGCTGCTCTTCAACGTCCAGCGTTACGTTCTCGAACGGCTCTTGTTTACGGCCGTCGATTTCGCGGAAGATAACTTTCGGACGGGAAACCGCCATTTCGAAACCTTCACGACGCATGTTTTCGATCAGAACAGACAGGTGCAGCTCACCACGACCAGAAACGCGGAATGCGTCAGCATCCTGAGTTTCTTCAACGCGCAGCGCAACGTTGTGCACCAGCTCTTTGTTCAGGCGGTCAAGGATCTGACGAGAGGTAACGAATTTACCTTCTTTGCCACAGAACGGAGAGGTGTTGACGTTGAAGAACATGGTTACCGTTGGTTCATCAACGGACAGGGCTGGCAGCGCTTCCACATTCTGCGGGTCGCAGATGGTGTCAGAGATGTTCAGCTCGCCCAGACCGGTAATCGCGATGATGTCGCCCGCTTCAGCCAGTTCGCTGTCGATACGCTCCAGACCCAGGTGAGTCAGCACTTTGCCCACTTTACCGTTACGGGTTTTGCCTTCGCTATCGATGATAGTAACCTGCTGGTTCGGCTTCACTTTACCGCGTTTGATGCGGCCGATACCGATAACGCCAACGTAGTTGTTGTAGTCCAGCTGGGAGATCTGCATCTGCAGCGGACCATCAAGATCAACATCCGGAGCCGGTACGTGATCGACAATCGCCTGATACAGCGGAGTCATGTCTTCCGCCATATTTTCGTGATCCAGACCCGCGATACCATTCAGCGCCGAAGCGTAAATGATAGGGAAGTCCAGCTGCTCGTCGGTCGCGTCGAGGTTAACGAACAGGTCGAACACCTGATCAACAACCCAGTCAGGACGCGCGCCCGGACGGTCAACCTTGTTGATAACAACAATAGGTTTCAGGCCATGGGCAAATGCTTTTTTGGTCACGAAGCGCGTTTGCGGCATTGGGCCGTCAAATGCGTCAACCACCAGCAGCACGGAATCCACCATGGACATCACGCGCTCAACTTCACCACCGAAGTCGGCGTGCCCTGGGGTATCAACGATGTTGATACGGTAGTCATTCCATTTGATAGCGGTGTTTTTCGCGAGGATAGTAATCCCACGCTCTTTCTCCAAATCGTTGGAGTCCATCACACGCTCTTGAGTTTCGGCACGAGCATCAAACGTACCGGACTGCTGCAGCAGCTTATCAACCAGGGTGGTTTTACCATGGTCGACGTGCGCGATGATGGCGATGTTACGCAAATTTTCGATCACAACTTTGCCTCAGGCATTAGAAATAGCGCGTTATTGTACACGGATTAATCGCACTACAAAACAGGATCACAAACATCCCCCGCAAACAAGTATTGCAGAGATGCTTTGTGATCGCTTTCACGGAGCGTAAAAAGGGCACTTTAACGAAAATTGCACCAATATGGTGCTCAGTGTTCACACTGAAGCACTATACTGGTGCAACATAACCATTGTGGTGCAGCACTTTTGCACTATGGTGCGCATGATAACGCCTTTTTGGGGTGTTTTAAAAGTTGGCACAGATTTCGCTTTATAAAAATACGGCAAAAAAATGGCACACAGCCAGCCCAAGACAGAAATTGAAGACCTCGTTACCACGACGACAATGACCAATCTGGAGAGTTAAGTATGTCCGCTGAACACGTTTTGACGATGCTGAACGAACATGAAGTGAAGTTTGTTGATCTGCGCTTCACCGATACCAAAGGTAAAGAACAGCACGTCACTATTCCTGCTCATCAGGTAAACGCCGAATTCTTTGAAGAAGGCAAAATGTTTGACGGCTCCTCCATTGGCGGCTGGAAAGGTATCAACGAATCTGACATGGTTCTGATGCCTGACGCTTCCACTGCGGTCATTGATCCGTTCTTCGAAGAACCAACCCTGATCATCCGTTGCGACATCCTCGAGCCAGGCACACTGCAGGGCTACGACCGCGACCCACGCTCCATCGCGAAACGCGCTGAAGAGTACCTGCGTTCAACCGGTATCGCAGACACCGTACTGTTCGGGCCAGAGCCAGAATTCTTCCTGTTTGATGACATCCGTTTCGGTGCCTCTATTTCTGGCTCCCACGTTGCCATCGACGATATCGAAGGTGCATGGAACTCCTCCACCAAATACGAAGGTGGTAACAAAGGTCACCGTCCTGGCGTTAAAGGCGGTTACTTCCCGGTTCCTCCGGTCGACTCCGCTCAGGACATCCGTTCCACCATGTGTCTGGTGATGGAAGAGATGGGTCTGGTGGTTGAAGCTCACCACCACGAAGTGGCGACTGCGGGTCAGAACGAAGTGGCAACCCGCTTCAACACCATGACCAAAAAAGCAGACGAAATTCAGATCTACAAATACGTTGTGCACAACGTTGCGCACCGTTTCGGTAAAACCGCGACCTTCATGCCAAAACCAATGTTTGGCGATAACGGTTCCGGTATGCACTGCCACATGTCTCTGTCCAAGAACGGAACCAACCTGTTCTCTGGCGACAAATATGCCGGTCTGTCTGAGCAGGCTCTGTATTACATTGGCGGCGTAATCAAACACGCTAAAGCGATCAACGCCCTGGCGAACCCAACCACTAACTCCTACAAGCGTCTGGTCCCAGGCTACGAAGCACCGGTCATGCTGGCATACTCTGCGCGTAACCGTTCTGCTTCTATCCGTATCCCTGTGGTAGCGTCTCCTAAAGCGCGTCGTATCGAAGTTCGCTTCCCGGATCCAGCTGCTAACCCATACCTGTGCTTCGCAGCGCTGCTGATGGCGGGTCTGGACGGTATCAAGAACAAGATCCACCCAGGCGAAGCCATGGACAAAAACCTGTACGACCTGCCGCCAGAAGAAGCGAAAGAGATCCCACAGGTTGCAGGCTCTCTGGAAGAAGCCCTGCAGGCGCTGGACGCAGACCGCGAGTTCCTGACTGCGGGTGGCGTGTTCACTGACGACGCTATCGATGCTTACATCGCCCTGCGTACTGAAGAGAACGACCGTGTGCGTATGACGCCACACCCGGTTGAGTTCGAACTGTACTACAGCGTTTAAGTTTCAATGAGTTTCGCGCGCCCTTTTACGCGCGATCTCACAAGCTTTTATTTGTTGCCGTGGAAACTTTCAGCCCATCTCCGGATGGGCTTTTTTCTCCACCAACAAACTGATCTCACGCGCTTTTTACGACGAAAAAGCTATACTGCACTAAATTAGTGCAACCAACACCAGGAGACTGCTGAATGGCAACTGGCACGCTGCCCGATGCTGGGCAGATCCTCAATTCTTTGATTAACAGTATTTTGCTGGTCGACGACGAGCTGGCCGTACATTACGCCAACCCGGCGGCGCAGCAGCTGCTCGCCCAGAGCTCACGCAAACTGTTTGGCACCCCGCTTCCGGAATTATTGAGCTATTTCTCGCTGAATATTGGCCTGATGCAGGAAAGTCTGCAGGCCGGTCAGGGCTTTACCGATAACGAAGTCACGCTGGTGATCGACGGGCGCTCACATATTTTATCGCTTACCGCACAACGGCTTCCTGAAGGACTGATCCTGCTTGAAATGGCGCCGATGGATAATCAGCGCCGCCTGAGCCAGGAACAACTTCAGCATGCTCAGCAAATTGCCGCCCGTGACCTGGTGCGAGGCCTGGCGCATGAAATCAAGAACCCGCTGGGTGGCTTACGCGGTGCGGCACAACTCCTGACCAAAGCGCTGCCCGACCCTGCGCTGGCGGAGTACACCAACGTCATCATTGAGCAGGCAGACCGCCTGCGTAACCTGGTTGACCGTCTGCTCGGGCCGCAACAGCCCGGCATGCATGTCTCAGAAAGTATTCATAAAGTGGCTGAGCGGGTTGTGAAACTCGTCTCAATGGAGCTGCCGGAGAACGTCACGCTGGTCCGTGATTACGACCCAAGCCTGCCGGAACTGGCGCATGACCCGGATCAGATTGAGCAGGTCTTGCTGAATATTGTGCGTAATGCCCTGCAGGCGCTGGGGACGGAAGGGGGCGAAATTATTTTGCGCACCCGCACCGCGTTCCAGCTCACACTGCACGGCGTGCGCTATCGTCTGGCTGCTCGCATCGACGTTGAGGACAACGGGCCGGGTATTCCGTCGCATCTTCAGGACACCCTGTTCTACCCGATGGTCAGCGGTCGCGAAGGCGGTACCGGCCTGGGGTTATCCATTGCCCGTAGTTTGATCGATCAACACTCTGGAAAAATTGAATTTACCAGTTGGCCGGGACATACCGAGTTTTCGGTTTTCCTGCCGATTAAAAAATAAAGGTGACGTTTATGCAACGAGGGATAGTCTGGGTAGTCGATGACGATAGCTCCATCCGTTGGGTGCTTGAACGCGCGCTCACAGGGGCAGGATTAAGCTGCACGACGTTTGAGAGCGGCAGCGAAGTGCTCGACGCACTCACCACCAAAACGCCGGATGTGCTGCTTTCGGATATTCGCATGCCGGGAATGGACGGGCTGGCGCTTTTAAAGCAGATCAAACAACGCCATCCTATGCTTCCGGTCATCATAATGACGGCGCATTCCGACCTGGACGCCGCGGTGAGCGCCTATCAGCAAGGGGCGTTCGATTACCTGCCCAAACCGTTTGATATCGACGAAGCGGTCGCCCTGGTTGAGCGCGCGATCAGCCACTACCAGGAGCAGCAGCAACCTCGTCACACGCCTGACTTCGGGCCCACGACGGACATCATTGGCGAAGCGCCGGCCATGCAGGATGTGTTTCGTATCATTGGCCGTCTGTCACGCTCGTCCATCAGCGTACTGATTAATGGCGAATCGGGAACCGGTAAAGAGCTGGTAGCGCATGCCTTACATCGCCACAGCCCGCGGGCAAAAGCACCGTTTATCGCCCTGAATATGGCCGCCATCCCAAAGGATTTAATTGAATCCGAACTGTTTGGCCATGAGAAAGGGGCTTTTACCGGCGCGAATACCATTCGCCAGGGTCGCTTCGAGCAGGCTGACGGTGGAACACTCTTCCTGGATGAAATCGGCGATATGCCGCTGGATGTCCAGACCCGTCTGCTGCGCGTGTTGGCCGACGGACAGTTTTATCGCGTAGGTGGCTATGCGCCGGTGAAGGTCGATGTACGCATTATTGCCGCGACGCACCAGAATCTGGAGCAGCGCGTCCAGGAAGGTAAATTCCGTGAGGATTTATTCCATCGCCTGAACGTGATCCGCGTTCATTTGCCACCGCTACGTGAACGCCGTGAAGATATTCCCCGCCTGGCGCGCCATTTTCTGCAGGTCGCTGCCCGCGAGCTGGGCGTGGAAGCCAAGCAGCTGCATCCGGAAACCGATGCCGCCCTCACCCGTCTGGCGTGGCCGGGCAACGTGCGTCAGCTGGAAAACACCTGTCGCTGGTTGACCGTAATGGCCGCCGGACAGGAAGTCCTGATTCAGGATTTACCGGCTGAACTGTTTGAAGCGACTGCGCCAGAAAGCAGCACCGGACATGCATTGCCGGACAGCTGGGCGACACTGCTGGCACAGTGGGCCGATCGCGCGCTGCGTTCCGGTCATCAAAACTTACTGTCTGAAGCCCAGCCCGAGATGGAGCGCACGCTGTTGACCACCGCACTCCGCCATACACAAGGCCATAAGCAGGAAGCGGCACGCCTGCTGGGATGGGGACGTAATACCCTGACGCGTAAGCTGAAAGAGCTGGGCATGGAGTGATCTTTACCCTTGTGTAAAGGTTATTAATTGAGCGCAAATTGCTGCTATTTTGCGCTTTACTGTATCAATGATTTTTGTATGATCGTGCCCGGAAAGTGAGGGTGATCATCATGCTGGAAACATTAGTGAATATGCTCTCAAGTGGAGCAGCTGAAAGCCACACGCCACAAACAGCCGTTGCTGCTGTGCTGTGCGCGGCGCTGGTTGGACTGTTTAGCTAGAGAGTCGCTAACAAAAAAGCCGGGTAGCGGCTTCGCCTTACCCGGCCAAATATGTTGGCACGTCTTAAATGACGCGTGAGAACTGCTGCAGACGCGCTTTCTGACGCAGATAGGCGTCGAAGCACATGCAGATATTACGAATCAACAGGCGCCCTTTGGGTGTCACGTCAATTGCACGTTCTGAAACATCCACCAGCCCATCTTTTGCCAGAGGCGCTAACAGCTTCAGGTCATCAGCAAAGTAATCGCTGAAATGCAGATCCCATTGCGCTTCCACCTCGCTGAAATCAAGACGGAAGTTACAGATGAGCGCCTTAATCACGTCACGACGGATGCAGTCATCGCGCGTTAACGCGATACCGCGCCACAGCGCGTTGCCCGCGTCATCTACCTGCTGATAGTAAAGCTTCAGCTCTTTCTGGTTCTGCGCGTAGCAGTCACCGATCATGCTGATGGCGGAGACGCCCATCCCCAGCAAATCAGTGTCGCCCTGGGTGGTGTAGCCCTGGAAATTTCGGTGCAGTACGCCTTCGCGCTGGGCAATAGCCAGCTCGTCATCCGGACGAGCAAAGTGATCCATGCCGATGAACTGATAACCGGCTTCGGTCAGCGAGGCGATGGTTTCCTGCAGAATATCCAGCTTCTGTTGGGCAGAAGGCAGGTCGGCATCTTTGATTTTGCGCTGAGCGGCAAACAGCGTCGGCAGATGCGCATAGTTAAAGACGCTCAGGCGGTCCGGGTTGAGTTCGGCCACGCGTTTCAGCGTGAAGGCGAAGCTCTCCGGCGTTTGCTTAGGCAGGCCGTAAATCAGGTCGATATTGGTCGACGTAAAGCCGATATCGCGGGCGTGGTTGAGTAAGGCAAAGATAAACTCTTCATCCTGCTCACGGTTCACCAGCCGCTGCACCTCTTTGTTGAAGTCCTGCACGCCCATGCTCAGGCGATTGAAACCTTCAGCGCGTAAGTGATCCAGTACATCCAGCTCAATTTCGCGCGGATCGACCTCGATCGAGATTTCAGCATCGTCGTTAAAACGGAAGTGGTTGCGCAGGAGCGTCATTAAACGGCTGATCTGCGCTTTATTCAGATACGTTGGCGTCCCCCCACCCCAGTGAAGCTGGCTGACGTGACGGCCGGTAAACAGCGGGGCACGGTGCAGAATCTCCTGCTCCAGCGCATCCAGATACTGATCGGCTTTATGTTGCTGACGGGTAACGATTTTATTGCAGCCGCAGAAGTAGCAAAGCTTGTGGCAGAATGGAATATGGACATAGAGCGACAGCGGTCGCTCGGGGTAGCGCGCGACAGCCTGCTGAAACGCCGCCTCGCCGAAACTATCGGAGAACTCCAGCGCGGTGGGGTATGACGTATAACGCGGCCCGGAATAGTTATATTTCTGGATTAGGGCCAAATCCCAGTCGATAGTTGGTACAGACATGCTCACTCCTTCCGTTGGTGTCGCGTTCGCATACGGCGGCCCGTTCTGGCCCCATCGCGGGCCATCACTCGGGTGCGCAGCCACTTCTGTCGCTGCGACAACCGCCGTAGTTTAACGAATAACCACACCAGATAACATATAACCGGAAGGGTTATTAGCAGGACTATCGTCCCTGCCGGATGCAAATGTTAGTTTCCACCCTTCAGAAGACGCATCATATCTTCCTGCTTTTCGTCTTCTTCTTCGTCTTCGTCATCGTCGTAAGACAGACCCAGCTTCTGCATCAGCTCATCAATGCGGTCCAGTTTGGCATCAACCCATGACTGCTCTTCGGCGGTTAGGGTTTCACCCTCTTCAAGACGTTCCAGCAGCGCGTCCAGGCGCTCATCGTTCTCCAGCAAATCCAGCTCAGCCTGCGGTGAAAGCATAGGTTTCTCGCTCTTTGGTTTGTGCTGCTTAGTGACCGGGGTGTCTGTCACGCCCAGTGGAACAGGTGTTTTACTGCCAATACGTGGGTCTTTCTGCTGCTTGTTTTTCGCAGAAGCGCCAGAAGCATCACCACCGTTTGCACGGCTACCCGCAGCATGACCGCGATGTTTTTTATCGCGTTTGCGATCGCGCGATTCCTGGTTCAGTTCTTCGCGCGTTTTGCGGTGTGCTTTTGCAGGGCGTTTAGCGCCCGCAGCGGAGGTCGGTTTTTTCATGATGTTTTATCTTTAAGTCGTTTTCTTCAGTATAGAATTGCGGCGAAATCTAGCAGAAAGCAAGCAAAGAAAAAAGGCGACAGAGCAATCTGTCGCCTTTTTTCCTGACTCACAACCCTTAACGGGTCAGACATTCCGTGTTTGCCAACAACAAACCCTGTTTATCCCTTGGCTAATACCGTCCGTGATACGGTTCCGTTTCCTGTTAAAACGCCTCCAGGCGTTGGTCATCCTGACAATCCTGCGTCTTCGCCTCCTGGCGCTCCTGACCCTAATCCTTAAGTCTATTTCCTGTTGGCTTCCTCGCCCTGACGCACACTTTACCCTGTTCAGTTAAACTGACAAGCAACGAAACGGCACAAAAACGGATTTTCAGATAATTACCCGAGAATAAGATTATGATTTAAAACAATTTGGCTTTTTTAACGCCTGCGAATTCTCTGAAATCTCCCATAGTATTCATAGCCAATCTCTCACAACCGCCAGGGTTTTAACCTACAGGCACTGTGCAATCAAAAAAGTCTTTTGCCGGCATTCAGGTATAATCCCCCTCAGATTACGATTTTGGAGACGACCACGTGACTACCTGGAACTACCAACAGACGCATTTTGTCACCAGTGCGCCCGATATCCGCCACCTTCCTTCTGATACTGGCATTGAAGTGGCTTTTGCTGGCCGCTCTAACGCGGGGAAATCCAGCGCCCTGAATACGCTGACCAATCAGAAGAGCCTGGCGCGTACCTCAAAAACACCTGGCCGTACTCAGCTGATTAACCTGTTTGAAGTGGCAGAAGGCAAACGCCTGGTCGACTTACCGGGATATGGTTACGCGCAAGTACCGGAAGAGATGAAGATCAAATGGCAGCGCGCGCTGGGTGAATACCTGGAAAAACGCCAGTGCCTGAAAGGTCTGGTGGTGCTGATGGATATCCGCCATCCCCTGAAAGATCTTGATCAGCAGATGATCGACTGGGCTGTCTCAAGTGAGATAGCCGTGCTGGTACTGCTGACTAAAGCGGATAAACTGGCGAGCGGCGCGCGTAAAGCGCAGGTGAATATGGTTCGCGAAGCGGTGCTGGCTTTTAACGGCGACGTACAGGTAGAGCCGTTCTCCTCGCTGAAAAAGCAGGGTGTCGACAAGCTGCGTCAGAAGCTCGATAGCTGGTTCAACGAGCTGGAACCCGCGACGGAAGCGGAAGAAGAGTAATACTGAGCGCGGCGATGTCCGCGCTTTTTTTTGCCTGGATTTTTCTTTGCCGCAATAAAAAACGCCCCAGTCATTACTGACTGGGGCGGCTAAAATATTCAGCCAAATCCGATTACGTGAAGTAAAAGGTCTGAAAGATAGAACATCTTACCTCTGTACCCTACGCGAATAACTCTACCCCTTTTTTTGCTGTAGAAAAAGCACTTTTTGTAGTTTTTTTTCATTCTTTACATAGGGAATTCTAATGATCGTCACAAAACGCACTTTGTTATGTTGCTAACTTACATAAAAAGCGCGTTATTGGCAGAACCCTTAGTGAGCTTGATCCCAGTTTTCACCGCTGCCCACTTCCACCAGCAACGGCACGTCAAGCGTCATGCTGCTTTCCATCAGTTCGTGGATCTTCTTCGACACGGTGTCCAGATCATCTTTGTGGACTTCGAATACCAGTTCATCGTGTACCTGCATGATCATCTTCACGCGTGGCTTCTCTTTTTCCAGCCAGGCATCAACCGCAATCATCGCGCGCTTAATAATGTCTGCCGCCGTCCCCTGCATCGGGGCGTTGATGGCAGCACGTTCTGCACCGGCACGACGCGCGGCGTTGCTTGATTTGATGTCCGGCAGATAAAGGCGACGGCCATCCAGGGTTTCGACGTAGCCTTTCTCCTTCGCCTGTGCGCGGGTGCGTTCCATATATTCCAGCACGCCCGGATAACGCTCGAAGTAGAGATCCATATACTTCTGCGACTCTTTACGCGGAATGTTGAGCTGGCGCGAAAGGCCAAAGGCGCTCATGCCGTAGATCAGACCGAAGTTGATCGCCTTCGCACTGCGACGTTGCTCGTGAGTCACGCTGTCCAGCGGCAGCCCAAAGACTTCAGCCGCCGTTGCACGGTGGATATCCTTTCCTTCCGCAAAGGCCGTCAGCAGCCCCTTGTCGCGTGACAGGTGCGCCATAATACGCAGCTCAATTTGCGAGTAGTCGGCCGAGACGATCAGGTAGTCGTCTGGCGCGATAAACGCCTGACGGATACGACGGCCTTCTTCATTGCGTACCGGGATGTTCTGCAGGTTTGGATCGGTCGAGGAGAGACGACCGGTCGCCGCCACAGCCTGATGATACGAGGTATGCACGCGGCCCGTTTTAGGGTTGATCATCAGCGGAAGTTTATCGGTATAGGTAGACTTCAGCTTCGCCAGACCACGGTACTGGAGAATCACTTTTGGCAGCGGGTAATCCAGCGCCAGTTCCTCAAGCACTTCTTCAGACGTTGATGGCGCGCCGCCAGGGGTTTTCTTCAGCGGCTTAATTCCCTGTTTTTCAAACAGGATGGTCTGAAGCTGTTTCGGAGACGAAAGGTTAAACGGTTCGCCGGCAAGCTCATGCGCCTTCTGCTCAAGCTCGGTCAACCGCTGCGCCAGTTCTCCAGAGTGGTTATGCAGCACCGTCGGATCAATTTTTACGCCGTTGCGCTCAATGCGCGAGAGCACAGGTACCAGCGGCATCTCAATGTGCTGGAACACGTTCAGCGGACCTTCGTGCTTCTGCAGTTTTGGCCACATCTTCAGGTGCAGTTGCAGCGTGACATCGGCGTCTTCGGCCGCGTAGCGACCCGCTTCTTCCAGGGCAATCTGATTGAAGGTGAGCTGGTTTTTACCTTTTCCGGCAATCTCTTCAAAAGTAATGGTCTTATGCTTGAGCCAACGGTCGGATAAGGAGTCCATATCGTGACGACCCGCCACGCTGTCGAGAATGTAAGATTCCAGCATGGTATCGAACGCAATGCCGCGCAGCTCAATGCCATAGTTTTGCAGAATGCCGCGATCATATTTGAGGTTTTGCCCAACCTTAAGCGCCTTGTCATCTTCCAGAATCGGCTTCAGCAGCTCCAGCACACGCTCACGCGGGATCTGATCAGGCGCATCAAGGTAATCATGTGCAACGGGCACATAGGCCGCCATTCCCGGCTCCGTCGCAAATGACAGGCCGACCATATTGGCGGAGATGTTATCGAGGCTGTCGGTTTCCGTGTCGAAGGCAAAGAACGGCGCTTTTTTGAGTTTCTCAATCCACGCCACAAGATGTGACTCTTCAAGGAGGGTTTCGTAGTTGTCGAAAGAGAGCGCGATGGCCTCTTCTTCTGCCAGCTCTTCGGCATCAACGACAATCGTCTCCTTTGGCTTAGCAGCCGGTTTGGCCCCTTTTGCCTGCAACCATTTACCGGCTTCCACGTCAGTGGTCCAGCGCTTGAATTCGTATTTCTTAAACAGGCTTAGCAGTTCGTCTGCGGAAGGCTGCTGCACTTCAAGCTGCTCACAACCCAGTTCCAGTTCAACATCGGTTTTAATGGTTGCCAGCTTATAGGAGAGATAAGCCACCTCTTTGTTCTCTTCCAGCTTTCCGGCCATGGTTTTTGCACCACGGAAGGAGAGCCCGGCGATTTTTTCCGGCTCCGCGTACAGTGTATCCAGCCCGCCCAATCCCTGAAGCAGCGCCTGGGCGGTCTTTTCACCCACGCCAGGTACACCAGGGATGTTATCCGAGGAGTCGCCCATCAGCGCGAGGAAGTCGATAATCAGCTCTGGCGGCACGCCATATTTTGTGACCACCTCTTCAGGCCCCAGAATGGTGTTGGTCATGGTGTTAATCAGGGTGATACCCGGCGTTACCAGCTGCGCCATATCTTTATCCCCTGTACTGATCAGTACCGGACGACCCATTTTTTCTGCTTCACGTGCCAGCGTACCTATTACGTCATCGGCTTCGACCCCAGAGACGGCCAGCAGCGGCAAGCCCATCGCTTTTACCATCGCGTGCAGCGGTTCAATCTGCGCACGCAGATCGTCAGGCATTGGCGGACGGTGAGATTTGTAATGCTCAAAAAGCTCGTCGCGGAAGGTTTTACCTTTCGCATCAAACACCACTGCCGCATGGGTTGGCTGGTACTGAAGGATCAGGCTGCGCAGCATGTTTAGCACGCCGTACATTGCGCCGGTAGGTTCCCCTGCGCTATTGGTCAGAGGAGGAAACGCATGGTACGCCCGATACAGGTAAGAAGAGCCGTCGACGAGAATAAGAGGGTTTTCTGGGATCTGAACCATAATGTCCGTGCCTTTAATCAATTTATGCGTAAAGGATGCCACAGAAGGATGAAAACATCAGTTATTAGCGCCAGATACAGGAAAAGATTTTGCGATCGTGAGGATCGCTCGCAAAAATAAATCTGTGGATAAGTTTGTGCATACTTTTACGTCATAGGAATAACAGACGCTAAAAGTACATACCTCATAATAAATAGATGCTATATATCATAGAGTTATTATGTTTCATTTGATCTTTATGGCCAATTGATGACAATTTAGTCTATGTGGATATAAGCCCAGGGCCGCATGCCGTTATAGCGAAATCTTCTGCTCCCGGGCGTTATCCCGCAACGCCTGGCATGAAAGCACCCTTATTTTGTCTGATTTCTGATAAAATCAGCGCCCTGCACCGGATAGCCGGCCGCTCACTTACAGCTAACCATCTGAAAAAGCTCATCATGTCGAGATTGCTCGCAGCAATAACATTACCTTTAAGCATCATTTTAACTATTCTGGTGACTGTCGCCTGTTCTGTGCCGATCATTGTTGCCGGCATCATTAAGTTGCTGCTGCCCGTGCCCGTGGTATGGCGAGCCGTATCCGCATTTTGTAATTTCATGATGTACTGCTGGTGTGAAGGACTGGCGTTCCTGTTGTACCTGAACCCACACCTGAAGTGGGATGTGGAAGGGCTTGAAGGCCTCAACAAAAAGAACTGGTACCTGCTTATCTGCAACCACCACAGCTGGGCAGACATCGTGGTGTTATGCGTGCTTTTCCGCAAACATATCCCGATGAACAAATACTTCCTGAAACAGCAGCTCGCCTGGGTGCCTTTTATAGGTCTGGCCTGCTGGGCGCTCGATATGCCGTTTATGAAACGCTATTCGCGCAGCTATTTGCTTCGTCATCCGGAGCGTCGTGGTAAAGATGTAGAAACCACCCGCCGCTCCTGCGAAAAATTTCGCGCGCATCCGACAACCATTGTGAACTTCGTGGAAGGCTCGCGCTTTACGGAAGAGAAGCGTCAACAAACTCGCTCTCCTTATCAGCACCTGCTGCCGCCCAAGGCTGCGGGCATTGCGATGGCGCTTAACGTGTTGGGCGCGCAGTTCGATAAATTACTCAACGTCACGCTCTGCTATCCGGAAAACGACAGGACACCGTTCTTCGATATGCTCAGCGGCAAGCTGACGCGGATCGTTGTACGCATCGAGCTGGTGCCGGTTGATGACGGGTTGCACGGGGATTACGTTAACGATAAGAATTTCAAACGTCTTTTCCAGCGTTGGCTGAATACGCTCTGGAATGAGAAAGATGAACAGATAGAAAAGATTAAATCTTCATACAAAAACGCCGGTCAGTGACCGGCGTTTTTTTCTTTATTGATCTTACTTCTTCTCGACCAGATATTTCACGGTATCCGCGTACTGCTGTACGAAGATATCCATGCTGCTGGTGTCCATGCCCTGCGTGTTCAGCTGATATTTGCCGTTAACATACATCGCCGGAACGCCCTGCAGCTGAAGGTCTGCGGCGGCTTTTTCCTGCTGGGCTACCAGAGATTTCACCACAAAGCTGTTCCATGCCGCGTCGTATTCTTCACCTTTCACACCGGCATCCACGAAGACTTTACGGATATCTGCAGTCGTCTGAACTGTCTGGGTTTTCTGGACTGCTTCAAACATTGGTGCAGTGATCTTATCTTCCACGCCCAGCGCGATAGCTACCGCCCACGCCTGAGTCAGGTCTTTACCCAATGGGCCCAGGAACTCAACGTGATACTTGGTCATTTTGGTGCCTTCTGGCAGCTTTTTCTTCACGTTATCGGAAACATGCAGCACCTGCTCGAACTGATAGCAATGTGGGCAATAGAACGAGAAGAACTCCAAAACCTGTGGCTCGCCAGCGACTGGTTTTTCCAGCGTCGTATACTGTTTGCCGTCGGTAAACTGCGCAGCAGAAGCGCTAAATGCCAGAATCATACCTGCCAGCGCCAGCCAAATTTTTTTCATGATTAACTCTCTCCTGGGTGTGTCCAATTAATACATCGGCGTTAATTGCAGAGGGGGCTCCTTAAGAACCTTAACCTGCTCAGTAAATGTGGATATCTGGCTGCGCCAGTAATCCTCTCCGGTAAGCCACGGGAAATTACGGGGAAATGCAGGATCGTCCCAACGCCTGATTAACCATGCGAGATAATAAACAAAACGCATCGCGCGTAAAGGTTCAATCAGGACAATTTCGTCTGAATTAAAAGGGCTAAACTCTTCATAGGCCTCAATAATCGTTTCAAGCTGCATCCGTTGCTCAGCTTTATCGCCATTGAGCAGCATCCACAGGTCCTGAACCGCAGGCCCCATACGTGCATCATCGAGATCGACGAACAGCGGGCCATCACGCCAGAGAATATTACCAGCGTGACAATCGCCGTGCAGACGCAGAACGGAAATATCATCGCGCCAGCAAGTTTTCACCGCATCAATAAGTTTATCGGTCGCGTTGAGGAAATTATCCTTAAGCGCTTTGGGGATTAGCGCCGAGGTTTCAAATACCTGACGAGGTTCCAGCAGGTATTCCTGAATACCGATTGTCGGACGGGCAATAAAGTCTTCTTTGCGTCCCGTCTGGTGAATGCGTCCCAGATATCGGGCAACCCACTCCATCTGATCGATATTATCCGCTTCAAACTGGCGGCCCCCCAGGCTTGGGAATACGGCGTAGTAAAACCCTTCGTGGGTGAGCAGCGTTTGGTTATTAAATTTAAGCGGCGCGGCAACGGGAACATCATCATCCAGCAGATCGTGAGCAAACTGGTGCTCTTCCTGAATTTGTTCTGCGGACCAACGTTGAGGGCGATAGAACTTTACGACGAAGCGCTGACGATCCTCGTCCTGAAACTGATAGACGCGGTTTTCGTAGCTATTTAAGGGGGTTAGCCCGGAATCCACCCGAATACCCTGTTCAAACAGCGCATCCATAATGGTATCCGGGTGTAATGTCTGGAAAGTAAAAGCCTGGTCGTTCATCCGATCATCCGGAAATTATACGAATGATTCAGGATATCATCTTGTGGCGATTTCGGTGCCGCCGCTTACAAGCTTTTACTCTTTAATTACGCCACGTGCGCGCAGCAACGCGGTTTTAAAATCTTCCTCATAATCTTTCTGAATACCAGGAATAACAGCGTCTTTGGCAGAGTCGCGCATTTTGAGATGGTAGATCAGGATATCGTCAGAAAGGTCTGTCAGTTCGCCGTCAAAACCTGACTCTTTCGCCAGTTTCTGTAAAAATTGCATCAGATTAAGCTCTGGCTCTTTTTGCCAGGCCGGCTGGAGGAGTTCAATGACTTCATTCAGACGTTTACATTTCATGGTGGTGCTCCTTTCATTGAGAGTGACACGTTAGCAGGGTCAATCCCACAATAAAAGAGGCGATATTCATGAATCATGGCCAGCAAATAATCGGCGTTGTTCTGGCGGGTGGCAAGGCAACCCGAATGGGGGGGAAAGATAAAGGTCTTCAGCTCCTTAACGGTAAGCCACTCTGGCAGCATGTCGCTGATACGCTTGCGGGCCAGGTCATGACAATGGCCATCAGCGCTAACAGGCATAGAGATGTTTATCAGCGTAGCGGGTATCCCGTTTACGAGGATACTCAGGAGAATTACCCCGGGCCGCTGGCCGGTATGCTTTCGGTTATGCAGCAGGCGCACGGAGAGTGGTTTATCTTCTGTCCGTGTGATACCCCGTTTATTCCGTCTTGTCTTGTCGAACGCATGGTACGGCTTCGTGGTAGCGCACCCGTTGTCTGGGCCCATGATGGTGAGCGTGACCACCCTGCTGTTGCGTTGATCCACCGTTCGTTAGTTCCGGCGTTACAGGAGTACCTGACGGCAGGAGAACGCAGGGTGATGGCTTTTATGCGCCAGTCAGGAGGCCATCCCGTCGATTTTAGCGATCTGAAATCGGCGTTTATGAACGTCAATACCACAGAAGATTTGCAGATGATGCAGGAGAAAAAATGATACCTGTTTTGGCCATTTCAGCCTGGAGTGGTACCGGGAAAACGACGCTGCTGAAAAAACTGATCCCTGCGCTTTGCGCTAAAGGTGTTCGCCCCGGATTAATTAAGCATACGCATCACAATATGGATGTAGATAAGCCGGGAAAAGACAGCTATGAGCTGCGTAAGGCGGGTGCTGCCCAAACGATGGTGGCGAGTGATCAGCGCTGGGCATTGATGACTGAAACACCGGATGAAGCGCCGCTGGATCTCATGTATCTGGTTAGCCGGATGGATCACTCTACTCTGGATCTGGTGCTGGTTGAGGGGTTTAAGCATGACGCGGTGGCAAAGATCCTGCTGTTCAGAAGCCATGCCGGGCATGATGTTCACGAGCTGACGCTTGATGAGCATGTGATTGCAGTCGCCAGTGACGTAGCCCTGGATCTGGAGGTACCGGTACTGGATTTGAATAACGTTGAGGAGATCGCCGCGTTTATTTTGAATTGGTGTGCTGTCTGATGCTCTCTCTGGTGGCGGGAAAAACCCAAAGCAAAAAACCCCGCACCATACGGTACGGGGTTCTTTTAATTGATGCCTGGCAGTTCCCTACTCTCACATGGGGAGACCCCACACTACCATCGGCGCTACGGCGTTTCACTTCTGAGTTCGGCATGGGGTCAGGTGGGACCACCGCGCTAAAGCCGCCAGGCAAATTCTGTTAATCTGTATCAGCTGAAAATCGTCTCTCATCGCCAAAACATCTTCGGCGTTGTAAGGTTAAGCCTCACGGTTCATTAGTATCGGTTAGCTCAACGCATCGCTGCGCTTACACACCCGACCTATCAACG
>NZ_MWPY01000003.1:0-341 GCF_002148625.1 Enterobacter sp. J49 | reverse complement strand
TGTGTGTCGTTTCAATTTTCAGCTTGATCCAGATTTTTAAAGAGCAAAACTTCGCAGTGCACCTTTTCAGGTTCACTCTGAAGTTTTCTTGTTTTCGCAGTAAAAGATGGTGGAGCTATGCGGGATCGAACCGCAGACCTCCTGCGTGCAAAGCAGGCGCTCTCCCAGCTGAGCTATAGCCCCATCGTATGACCAACCTCTTCAAATCTGCATGACAGATTTGGTAGGCCTGAGTGGACTTGAACCACCGACCTCACCCTTATCAGGGGTGCGCTCTAACCACCTGAGCTACAAGCCTGTAGAGGTTTTTTACTGCTGTTTTTCATCAGACAATCTGTGTG
>NZ_MWPY01000026.1:0-278 GCF_002148625.1 Enterobacter sp. J49 | reverse complement strand
CAGCCATGAAATCGACTATATCAATGCGCATGGCACGTCTACGTTGCAAAACGACGTGAACGAAACCGAGGCGATCAAGGCGGCGCTGGGGCGTGATGCCTATCGCACACCGATTTCCAGCACGAAATCTTATACCGGGCACCTGCTTGGTGCATCCGGCAGCTTTGAGGCGATCGTCTGCCTGCAAGCGTTACAGCAGCAAATGATGCCGGCAACCTGCCATTTGCACGAAACCGATCCCGCATGCGATCTCGATTATATTCGCGAAGGACATCGGC
>NZ_MWPY01000025.1:0-394 GCF_002148625.1 Enterobacter sp. J49 | reverse complement strand
TGTCGTCGGCATTGACGAAGGCGTCGAGCAGCAGCAGCGGAGGAACGAAAATCTCGCTGTGGGCGGCGAACATTGAGATGTGTTTGCGCAGCGCCGGCGCAGGACGCATCATGTCCCGCCAGGACGTCGGTGGCGGCGTGACCATATCGGAGCGATAGAGGATGCCGACCGTGCCCCAGAAGTAGGGAAGGCCGTAACCGGCGCAGGATTTGCGCCATTCCGGCGCATAGTCCTCGAGCGCGGGCAGATTGGTCTCGGAGAGCGGCTCGATGATGCCCTTCCGTCCGAAAAGCGTCGCGCCGTTCTCATCGACGCTGAAAAGATCGATGTTACGGCCCGGAACGGCAAGAATATCGTCGCGGGCATCGTCGCTGGCGAAATTGATCTGGGGGAG